>JBBQQT010000020.1:0-33302 GCA_038215555.1 Burkholderiales bacterium
AGGTCTGCAACTGAGTATATGAGAAAAAACTGATATAGCTATGACCAATATCAATGACAGTGTTTACTGCTTAGGAGTCGAGTAATAATAAGTTGGACAAATATGGGTGTGTTGGCGGGATGCGATGCAAGGCGCCGGTCGCGCCGCATGGCGATTCCCTGCAAGCGACCGGTAACGCGGCAGCGCGCTCGCCAGCGCGGCCAGATTGTTCAACTTATTGTTTCTCGACTCCTTACCACTGTACGACATGGACATTGCTCAGGCTGCGGCCAAGAAAGCGTTCGCCTATGGTCTGGAAACGGAGTGGAACATCGGTCACCCAGAAATGGTATTCGGGTGGAACCCGATCCGGGTTGAGCAGGTTGAGCTTGGTGAGCAGGGCGGCTGTTTGTTCGGCCATGGCTTCGGCGGAATCCACCAGCGTGATGTCCGGGCCGACCACGTCCTGCAAGAGTGATTTCAGCAACGGATAATGGGTGCAGCCGAGAACCAGGCTATCGACCTGCTCAGCCAGCACCGGCTTCAGGTATTCCTGCGCCGTCATCCGCGTCACCGGATGTTCCAGCCAGCCTTCTTCCACCAGCGGCACCAGCAGGGCGCAGGCTTGCGAAGTCAGGCGCGCTTCCGGTTCGATGCTGTGAATGGCGCGCGCGTAGGCATTGCTGTTGATCGTGGTCGGCGTGCCAATGACGCCGATCCGGCGGCTGCGCGTCGCGGCCAACGCGGCCAGTGCGCCGGCGTCGATCACATCGAGCACCGGCGTTGGTGACAGATCACGTACGACCTGGGCAGCCACTGCCGCCATCGTGTTGCAGGCGATGATCAAAACCTTGACCTTTTTCTCCAGCAAAAACTCGGCGATTTGCGTCGTGTAATGCGTAATCGTCTGCACCGATTTGACGCCATAGGGCACGCGCGCGGTGTCGCCAAAATAGTGGATCGACTCGAACGGCAGCCGCTCCATCAATGCGCGCACCACCGTCAGACCGCCGACGCCGGAATCGAAAACGCCGATGGGGCTGCGCGGATCAAGTTGAGTCATTTTTGCTCGGGTTGAACTGGGAAAGCGCCCATTGTAGATGCTCGCGCAGCAGCGCTGACGGGTGATCTGCGCGGCCTTGCAGGGCGGCGATCAGGCTGCTGCTGGGACTCGGTTTCAGTCTCAGCGTATTTCCCAAAGCGACCGCGATATTGCGCAGCCAGCGTTCATGGCCGATGCGGCGAATCGCCGAGCCTTCCAGTCGTTTGAGGAATTCGTCTTCACTCCAGCTGAACAATTCAAGCAAGGTCGCCGCATCGAGTTGATTGCGCGGCTGGAAATCGGTGATGCCGCTGACCTGCGCGAAGCGGTTCCACGGGCAAGCCAGTTGGCAGTCGTCGCAACCATAAATGCGGTTGCCGATCAGCCGGCGCAGTTCGAGAGGAATCGGTCCGGCGTGTTCGATGGTCAGATAGGAAATGCAACGCCGTGCATCGAGTTGGTAGGGCGCCAGAATGGCGCGCGTCGGGCAGATATCAATACAAGACTGACAGGAGCCGCAATGGTTGGCGGCCGGCGTATCGGGTTCAAACGCCAGATCGACAAACAATTCGCCCAGGAAAAACCAGGAACCGGCGCGGTCCAGCAACAGCGTGTGCTTGCCCCTCCAGCCCAGTGCCGCGTTGCTTGCCAGCGCCACTTCCAGCACCGGCGCGCTATCGGAAAAGGCGCGGAACTGGCAGCCGCCGACTTCCCCTGCGAGACGTTCGCCGAGTTGCTGCAAGCGGCTGCGCATGAGTTTGTGGTAATCGCGGCCAAGGGCATAGCGCGAGACATAGGCGCGCGTCGGATCGTCCAGATTCGCCCAGGCATCGGCCGCGTCAGGCAGGTAATCCAGCCGCGCGCTGATGATGCTGGCGGTGCCCGGCAGCAATTCGGCGGGACGCGCGCGGGTAGCGCCGTGACGCGCCATATAATCCATCTCCCCGTGATAACCCGTCGCCAGCCACGCCATGAGTCCATCTTCTGCTTCTGACAGGTCTACCGAAGCAAAGCCAATCGCGCTGAAGCCCAGCTCGCTTCCCCATGCCCGCAGGCGCGGTTTCAGAGCGGCTAACGTCGAGGGGCCTGGTTTTGAAGACATGCGGAGATGATAGCGTGAGCGAACCATTGTTCATTCAGTTCGACCTGCCGGATGAGGCTGCCACTCTGGCGCTGGGCGCTCGCTTGGGAAGCTCCCTGGAGCCCGGCCTGAGCCTTTGGCTGCAGGGCGATCTGGGCGCTGGCAAGACCACGTTGACGCGTGGCGTGTTGCGCGAACTCGGTTTTGCTGGACGCGTCAAGAGTCCGACCTATACTCTGGTTGAACTTTATGAGCTGTCGAGGTTTAATCTGTATCACTTTGATTTGTATAGATTCATAGATCCGGATGAATGGGAAGACGCGGGCTTTCGGGAATACTTCAATCCGGCCAGCGTGTGTCTCGTCGAGTGGCCCGACAAAGCCGGCGGGCGCTTGCCGCGACCCGATCTGCGCGTGCAGTTCGATATTCTGGAAGACGGTCGCAGTGTCCGGATCGACGCTTTTACGGAGGCAGGTCGCTTATGTATCGCACGACTGAATTCAACATGCCAGCCATAGCTCAAGCCATAACGACTCGATTCTGGGCGCTATGTTCGGCTGCCTTGGTCGCGCTCAGCCTGCTTGCACCGCCGGTGTTTGCCGATGCCGCAGCCACTGCCGCACTGATCAACGTCAAGGCTGCGCGGGTCTGGCCATCGCCGGAATACAGCCGGGTGGCGATCGAATTCGATGCCCCGATCAGCTACAAATATTTCAGCCTGAAAAACCCTGAACGCATCGTGATCGACCTCAGCGGCGTTGAACCGGATGTGGCGTTGGCCGAACTTGCCAGCAAGGTGACGCCGCAGGATGTTTTTATCAACAGCATCCGGGTTGCGCGAAACCGGCCCGGAGTGACCCGAATAGTCATCGAGTTGAAGGCTGAAGTGCGGCCGCAAATGTTTACATTGAAGCCGATGGCGGATTACGGCTTTCGGTTGGTGATGGATCTGTATCCTGCGGCGGTGGCTTCCTTCGAGCAGCAGATTGAAAGCGCGATTGAATCTGCCGGCAAACGCGCCGAGGATGCCAAAACTGCCGCCCAAGCCACCACCAATGCGCCTGCGGTGGTGACGCATCCGCCGACGTCCAAAGTGACCGATTTGCGGACGCCGATCAAGTCGGAAAAACCGGCCAAGCCGGAATACATGCGGCTGATTACCATCGCGATCGATCCCGGTCATGGCGGCGAAGACCCGGGTGCATTGGGGGCAAATGGCTCACATGAAAAAAACATTACCCTTTCCATCGCACGTCGGCTCAAGGGTCTGATCGACAAGCAGGAAAACATGCGTGCTTATCTCACTCGCGACGGCGACTATTTCCTGCCGTTGCATGAACGCGTCAACAGGGCGCGTCGCGTCCAGGCTGATCTGTTCGTTTCGGTGCATGCGGATGCTTTCATCAAACCGCATGCGCGCGGTTCATCAGTCTTCGCGCTGTCGGAAAAAGGCGCCACCTCAGCCGCGGCCAAATGGTTGGCGAAGAATGAAAACGACGCCGACCTGATTGGCGGTGTCAATGTCGGCGCCAGAGACATGTACCTGAAACAGACGCTGATCGATCTATCGCAAACCGCCCAGATCAGCGACAGCCTGAAGCTGGGTAAAGAGGTGCTGGAAGAGATTGGCGGCATCAATCAATTGCACAAGCCGCGTGTCGAACAAGCGGGGTTTGCAGTGTTGAAAGCGCCGGATATTCCGTCAATTTTGATCGAGACCGCTTTTATCTCGAACCCGGAAGAAGAAAAGCGCCTGAATGATGAGCAATACCAGGACTCGATGGCAAAGGCTATTGTCAACGGTATCAAGCGTTATTTCGATCGTAACCCGCCGCTGTCGCGCAACCGGGGCGGGCAGAACTTATAGGGTGCCGCAGAAGCCCGGTTTTATCCCCGTGTAGATGGAGATAAAACCGGCTGAAAGACTGGAATTACAGCTCGCCGTTGGCGCCAGCCTGCATGATTTCTGCCATCTTCTTGCGAATATCGATCGCGCCTTTGGAGAGTTCCGGCGAGATGCCCATCTGGGTTTCGTAACCGCCGACCCATTCCAGGTTCCAGTCCAGCATCATTACCCAGATGTTCTTGTCGGCATCTTCCATGACGCCGATGCGGCAGGGCAGGAAGACCAGGAATTCCGGACTGATCTTGAGCAGATCGCGGCCGACGGCGATGTCACAGAAGCTGTGCACTTCGATACGCGGCGCGGTCATGTCGCCCAGCACGGCCTGAAAGTCCTTGTACATCAGGTTGTTGCCGACGTATTTGAAGTTCAGCTTGTTGGCCCGCAGCATCATCGACTCGACCACCTCGTCGAAGCTGACGCCGGGTTTCGCCTTGATCTTCATGGTGAACCAGTTCATCGCATCCGGCATCGACATGCGGAAGATGCCGCTCATGATCGGCATCATCATCTGCATCATCTGGGTCTTCGCGACATCCGGAATGCCTGGGCGCATGGTGTAGGGTTTGGTTGGCGTCGGCGACAGCGTGCCGACCAGCGGAATCGGAATGCCGCGCAGATCGGGAATGCCCGGGAGGCTGGGCAAACTCGGCAGGCTGGGCAAGCCGAACTGCGGGAAACCGAACGGCGCCGGGGCCGGCGCTGCGCTGGGCGCGATACCGGGCATGACGGCGGCAGGCAGGTAGGGATTCGGTGCGCCAGCCGGCGTGATCAGATAGGGTTGCTGCGCCAGGACCGGCGTCGCAGCCGCCAGGGTGATCAGGCTCAGAGCGAGCAGGGACTGGGACAGACGCGTAAGTTTGGACATAGGGTGGATTCCTTGATTAGATGGCGTCTTCACCGGCCTCGCCGGTACGGATGCGGATGACTTGTTCGACCGAGGTGACAAAAATCTTGCCATCGCCGATCTTGGACGTGCGGGCTGCTTTGACGATGGCTTCCAGCGCGGCATCGAGCATGCTGTCGGCGATCACTACTTCAACCTTGACCTTGGGCAGGAAGTCGACAACGTATTCCGCGCCGCGATACAACTCGGTATGGCCTTTCTGACGGCCAAACCCTTTCACTTCCGTCACGGTCAGTCCGGAGACGCCCAGCGCTGACAGGGCTTCGCGGACTTCATCGAGCTTGAAGGGTTTAATGAGGGCTTCGACTTTTTTCATAGGCAGGTCTCCAGGTCTGGGGCAGGGGCGCGCGTTCAGGGGGCGCGATATTTATTGGTAATCGGATAACGCCGGTCGCGGCCGAAGCCGCGCGCGGTAATGCGAATGCCGGGTGGCGATTGACGGCGCTTGTATTCGCTGCGGTCGATCAGGCCGATGACCTTGCGGACATCAGCGGCGCTATGTCCGGCGGCAATGATTTCGTGCGGCGCCATGTCCTTTTCTACATAGCTGGCCATGATCGCGTCGAGGATCTCATAGGGTGGCAGGCTGTCCTGGTCGCATTGGTCGGCACGCAGCTCGGCGCTCGGCGGTCGCGTGATGATGCGTTCCGGAATCAGCGGCGAATCCGCCGCAACGCCAAGTTCAGTGCCGAGTTGATTGCGGTAGCGCGCCAGACGCCAGACCAGGGTTTTCGCGACATCCTTCAACACCGCGAAGCCGCCCGCCATGTCGCCGTAAAGCGTGGCATAGCCGCTGGCCATTTCGCTCTTGTTGCCGGTGGTCAGCACCAGATGGCCGAACTTGTTCGACAGCGCCATCAGAATGACGCCGCGCACACGCGCCTGGATGTTCTCTTCGGTCTGATCAAACGGCAGGTTCGCGAATTCATCCGATAACTCGGTCAGAAACATGTCGAACATCAGCTTGATCGGCTGTACGTCGTAGCGAATGCCCAAGTTGACCGCGAGTTGTTCGGCATCTTCCAGGCTCATGCTGGCGGTGAATTGCGACGGCATCATCACTGCCTGGACGCGGTCAGCGCCGATCGCATCGACCGCGATCGCCAGGGTCAGTGCCGAATCAATGCCGCCGGATGAACCCACCAGCACGCTGGGAAAACCATTCTTCTCGACGTAATCATGCACCCCCAGCACCAGCGCCTGATACACCGCCGCTTCGTGGTCCGGTTGCGGATGCATGGTGCCCCGCAGCAGACCTTGTTCAAGTTCAACGAAATACAGGCCGCTGGTGAAAGCAGGAAATTGCGCGGTCAGACTGCCGTCGGCGGCGAGTGCGAAGGATGCGCCGTCGAAAACCAGTTCATCCTGACCGCCAACCGCATTCACATAGATCAGCGGCAAGCCGGTTTCCACGACGCGCTGGCGGGCGACTTCATGGCGTTCTGTCTGTTTCGCGATATGAAATGGTGATGCGTTCAGCACCAGCAGCGCTTGTGCGCCGGCATCCCGCGCCTGGGTTGCCGGGCCGGGCTCCCAGATATCGGCACAGATATTGATGCCGAAACGCACGCCGCTGCAGTCGAAAACGCAGGCGACATCGCCTATGACGAAGGTGCGCTGCTCATCGAATACCGAATGATTCGGCAATTTCTGCTTGCGATAGACCGCCTCGATCCGCCCCGCGCGCAACACTGAAGCGGCATTGAAATAGCGGCCATCTTCATTCAGCGGGTAACCGACGACCACCGTCAGCGCCGGCGGCAACTGGCTGGCGAGCAGATCCAGTACGCGTGCGTTCTCGTCGTAGAAGTCAGGCCGCAACGCGAGGTCTTCCGGCGGATAGCCGCACAGTGCGAGTTCAGGCGTGACCAGAATTGCCGCTCCGGCGTCAGCGGCTTGATGCGCCAGGGCGACGATCTGGGCGGCATTGCCGGCCAGGTCTCCCAGCGTCGGATTCATTTGAGCCAGCGCGATCTTGATTTGCATGCGGCCGATTTTACGGGGGAAAACCCCTGCCCGGCTTGTGCTGCCGAAGCGATATGACGCGGATCAAAATAGGGCCGCGAAGAACACACCCACATCCGCCCCCACAACCGCTCTCACAACCGATCAAAAGCGGAACTGATTGACCAGGTTTTCCAGTTCCTTTGCCAGGTGCGCCAGTTGCTTGCTGGCATCCTGTGTGTCATGTGCATGGCCGGCGGCATCGCGGGCTACGGCGCTGATGTCGCCGATCTTGTGGCTGATGTTCTCCGCCACCTTGCTTTGTTCGCTGGAGCTGTTGGCAATCTGGGTATTCATCTGGGTGATCACGCCGACCGATCCGGAAATGGTGTTAAGCGCTTGGGCGCTGTCTTCCACGCTGCGCACGCTGGATTCGGTTTTCTGTTCTGCATTCTGGATCGCACCGACGGCTTCCTTCGCGCGCCCCTGGACATTGACGATGATGTTTCCGATTTCCAGGGTGGCGGATTGGGTCCGCTGGGCAAGCGTGCGCACCTCGTCGGCGACGACAGCGAAACCGCGTCCCTGTTCGCCGGCCCGCGCTGCTTCGATGGCGGCATTCAGCGCGAGCAGATTGGTCTGCTCGGCGATTTCCCGAATCAGACCGATCACCTGGCCAATGTCGCGGCTATCGTTGTCCAGACGCGAGATGACTTGCACCGCTTGTTCGAGTTGTTGCGACATCTCCGAAATCGCGCCCAGTGCCGTGGTCGCGGTGGCTGCGCCTTCCTTTGCCTCAGCGTCAGCCTGAACCGCGGCGCTGGCGGCTTCGCGCGTGTTGTTGGCCACTTCCTGCACAGTACCGGCGAGTTGGTGCAGCGTATTGGCAAGTGATTCGGTATCCGCAAGCTGACGCTTGACGCCATGCTGCGTGCGGCTGGAAACGTCAACCAACTGGCCAGCGACACCTGACAGGTTGCGGGTGGCGGCACTGACTTGCGACAGGATGCCGGCAAACCGTTCCAGCATGGTGTTGAAGGTCTCTCCGGCACGGGCGATCTCGTCTGTGCCATGGAACGCGACCCGCAACGATAGATCGGACTGCTGCTCAATCCGGTGCATCGTCTCGGTGAGTTGTTTGATCGGCGCCGAGATAACCCGCTTCAGCGCAGCCATGAGCAGGAACATGCCGAGTACAAACAGAGTGAGATGAATGCCCAGCGATTCCAGGCCGGAATTGCGAATCCGCGCATCGATTGGAGACAGGTCGAGACTGATCCGCACCGCACCCAGCACACTGCCTGGCGGCACGCTGTGGCAGCCCATGCAATTGACGCCGCGAGTGTGTTCGCTGGCCTGGAAGGTGCGGATGACGGTCAGCCGGCGGCCCTGTTCGGTGCGGTCGATGCGTGTCGTTTCCTGGCCCTTCAGCGCGGCTTGATCGATGTCGTCGCGTGGCGCTTCATCAGCGAATCCCGGACCGTACTGCTGGTTGGTACCCTCACCTCGGATGACGCGCGCCTCAATCACATTTGGCAGACTGGCAATCTGTTTTTGCAACTCGTTGCGCTCGGCCATGCCGCCAGTGAGCATGAGTTTGTTGAGGCCGTCGAAATAGCTGTCGGCGATGGCCTTCGTCTGCTCGGCAGAGAAGGTTTCGGCGAGCTTCTTTTCGCTGAAATAGGAATGCACCAACGAAGCGGTGAGCAAAACCAGAAACAACATCGCGGTGAAACCGAGAATCTTGGTGGTGACTGAACTGGTTTGTGCTGATGGCTTCACTCGAATATCCAGTGCATTGACGAATACGAGCGCTATCGACTTGCAAAATCAAATCTTGAGGAAAATTATCGGATATTTGGCACGGCCTGACTGGCAACAATCTCGTGGGTAGGCGCTGACCTGCGTCAAATCGCGTCAAATCGCGTCAAATGCCGGCGATTTCCGCCCAGCGTTTCTCCAGCCGCTTCACCGACACCGGTTCCGGCGTTTTCAGTTCCTGCGCGAACAGGCTGACCCGGAGCTCTTCCAGGCGCCAGCGAAAATCCTCCATTTCCGGTTCGATGTTGCCGCCGCCGACGTCGGTGCTCATTCGTCCTTGCGCCGCCAGGCGTTCGCGGCGCTGGCGGAAGGCGCTCAACAGTTTGGCCATTTCGTTCATGCTGCCGAGGTCGCGTGCGGTTTGCGCGGCGAGTTTGTTCAGGCGCATCTCCATCGCTTTCAAATAGCGCGGCAGATGCACCAGCCGGTTGGCACGGTGACGTGCCATGAAGCCGGGAAAAACCAGTTCGGCGAGCTGGCCGCGCATGTCGAGTACGGCAGCCTTCAAGGCTGCGGGGGATTTGGCCAGGGTCTGTTCGATTTTCAAGGCGGCGGCGATGCAGTCCAGGGCGATCTGAGCCATGCGGGCCGTCGCTTCAGGCAGGCGCGGGCGGGCAGCTTTGGCGGCATTTTCGAAGTCGATTTGACTGCGTGGCAGGGGCTTGTCGAAACCCAGTACATCCAATGCGGCAGCGTTGAGCACGTCACGCACCAGGCTTTCGCCCGGGTTGCCAAAGCCCGGCACGCCTTTGAACAGCAGCCCATATTGCAGACTGGTTGCTTTCAACTTGTTGGCCAGATCACGTTCGCTTTGCTTCAGCAAATCTGGATAACCCAACCAGAGCAGGCGGGCGACGCCTTCGCGGTGGGCGGCCTCGGCCGTTTCGGCGCTGTCGAACAAGGCCAGTCTGACCTGGCCGGCGACGTGTTCCAGCGCTGGAAAGGCAGCCACATTGGGTTTGCCACGCGAGCCGACCTGCATGCTTTCCGGCAAGTTGCCGTCGGGGTCGCCAAAATCCCACTTGGTCACGCATCGGTTGCCATATTCGCGCTCGAACTGCCCCGCCGAGCGTGCCAGTTCCTGCCGTGCCGCGCCGCCGAGTTGCTGCCGCAAAGTACCCAGGTCGCGGCCTTCGGCGAGTGTTTTTCCGCGCTCATCCTGCACCCGGAAGTGCATGTTCAGATGCGCCGGCAAAGCCTCCGGTCGCCAGGCGTCGCGTGGAATCAGCGTGCCGGTGGTTTTGCTCAGGAAGGTGGCGAGGGCGTCGGTCAACGCCTGTGAGCGTGGGTTATCCAGCAGTGCCTGCGTCGCCGCGCGGGCATATTCCGGCACCGGCACGAAGGCGCGGCGAATCGATTGCGGCAGGCTTTTGATCAATGCGGTGATCTTTTCTTCCAGCAGGCCGGGCACCAGCCATTCGCAGGCCAGCACTGGAATCTGGTTCAGCGCAGCCAGCGGTGCTTCCAGTGTGACGCCATCGTCCGGCGTGCCGGGGTCGAAGCGATAAGTCAGCGCAAAGCGGACGCCGCTGAATTCGATATGCGGCGGAAAGTCGCGCGCACTGGCTTGCTTGTCGCCGGAAAGCAGGTTGTCACGTTCGAGGAAAAGCAGTTTCGGGTTGTTGCGTTCGGCTTCGCGTCGCCATTTCTCGAACGCCGCGCCGTTGTGCATGCCGCCGGCCGCGTTGGCAGGCAAGCGCGTATCGAAAAACTGATAAATCGCTTCTTCATCGACCGCGATGCGGGCATTGCGCGAGCGGTGCGACAAGTCATCGATTTCTTCCAGCAGGCGCTGGTTGTGGACGAACCACGGCGCGCGTGTCTCGAAATCGCCATTCACCAGCGCGCCGCGAATGAACAATTCGCGGCTCAGCACCGGGTCGATCGGGCCGTAATGCACTTTTCGGCCGTTGATGATGGGCAGGCCGTACAACGTGGCGCGCAGGCTGGCGGCGACATGTGCCGGCTTCTTCGCCCAGTGCGGATCGCTGTACGACAGCTTGAGCAGATGTTTGGCCGCGTGTTCAACCCACTCCGGCTCGATTTTCGCCACCGTGCGGGCGTACACCCGCTTGGTTTCGACAATCTCCGCGCCCATCACCCATTTCGGCTTCTTCTTGACGCCGGAGCCAGGAAAGATCAGGAACTTCACTTCGCGTGCGCCGAGATAAACGCCGTCTTCGGTGAGGAAACCGAGATTGCCGAGCAGGCCGGGCAGCAGCGCTTGATGGATCAGGGCGTAGCGGTTTGTGAGTTGGGCGTTGAACTCGGCTTGAGCGTCTGTCTCTGTAGGGTGCGCCGTGCGCACCGATTGACCTTCGACGGTGCGCACGGCGCACCCTACCGCTGGATGCCATTCTTCTTCTACCCGCCAGCCCAGTTCCTTCACCTGCGTCGTCAACTGGCCATAGACGTCGCGCCATTCGCGCACGCGCAGTGGCGACAGGTATTCCGCTTTCAGGCCTTCGCGCAGCTTGCGTTGTGATTTTCGGTGCGCATTCTGTTCGTCGAGGTAATGCCAAAGCTTCAGCAGCGCGATGAAATCGGAATTCGGGTCAGTAAAACGTGCGTGTTTCTGGTCGGCGGCGGCCTGATTTTCCAGCGGACGTTCGCGCGGGTCCTGGCTGGTCAGGGCAGCGGCGATGACCAGCACTTCATGCAGACAGGCCTTGTCGCGTGCGGCGATCAGCATGCGGCCGATGCGTGGATCGATTGGCAGATGCGCCAGTTGTTTGCCGATGCCGGTGAGGTTGCCAGACCCGCGGCCGTTTTCATCCAGCGCACCAAGTTCAACCAGCAATTGCTGGCCGTCGCGGATGCGCTTCGGTTCCGGCGCGTCGAGGAACGGGAAGTTGTCGATCTCCGGCAGGTGCAACGATTTCATCCGCAATATCACGCCAGCCAGCGACGAGCGCAGCAATTCCGGCGTGGTGTATTTCGGCCGCGCCAGGAAATCCTGCTCGTCGTAGAGACGGATGCAGATGCCCTCGGCGACGCGGCCACAGCGGCCGGCACGCTGATTGGCGGACGCTTGCGACACCTTTTCGATCTTGAGTTGCTCGATCTTGTTGCGGATCGAATACCGTTTCACCCGCGCCAGACCGGCATCCACCACGTAACGAATGCCCGGCACGGTGAGCGAGGTTTCCGCCACATTGGTGGCCAGCACGATGCGGCGGCCGGGGTGCGATTTGAAAACGGCTTCCTGCTCGCTGACCGACAACCGCGCGAACAGCGGCAATATTTCCGTATGCGGCGGGTGATGCTTGCGCAACGATTCCTGAGCGTCGCGAATCTCGCGCTCGCCGGGCAGGAAGACCAGGATGTCGCCCGGACCTTCCGCCGCCAGTTCATCGACAGCGTGCAGAAGTAGGGTGGCGATATCGGGTTCGTCGTCGGCATCCGGCGCTTCCTTCCGGGCAGCCGTGGGGGGTGCCGTGCGCGCCGATCCACCTTCAATGGTGCGCACCGCGCACCCTACCGGCTGCTCGGTTCTGTAGCGCATCTCCACCGGATACGTTCTGCCGGAAACCTCCACCACTGGCGCGCCGTTGAAGTAAGCCGAGAAGCGATCCGCTTCCAGCGTCGCCGACGAAATAATCAGTTTCAGGTCAGGTCGGCGCGGCAGCAGGGTTTTCAGGTAGCCGAGCAGAAAGTCGACATTCAGGCTGCGTTCGTGGGCTTCGTCGAGGATCAGCGTGTCGTAGGCGCGGAATTCGGGGTCAGATTGCGTTTCCGCCAGCAGAATGCCATCGGTCATCACCTTGATCCGCGTATCCGGCCCGACCTGATCGGTAAACCGTACCTGCCAGCCGATAAAACCGCCGAGGCGAGTCTTGGTTTCTTCCGCCAGCCGGTTGGCGACGCTCTTGGCGGCAATCCGTCGCGGCTGCGTCATGCCGATCTTGCCGTGTTTGCCACCCCGGCCCCGACCGGCGACGAGCGCGATCTTGGGCAACTGCGTGGTCTTGCCGGAACCGGTTTCGCCGCACACGATCACCACCTGATGCGCGTTCAATGCGGCGGTGATGTCATCGCGACGGGCCGATACCGGCAGGTTTTCCGGGAAGGTCAGTTCAGCGGCGAAGGCTTCGGGTAGATTGGCGGTGTTGGACATGGAGCGGCGTTTTAGCATGAAATTTATTGCAATGAAGGGGAGCCCAAGGTTCAGCCTAAAGTTCAGCCCAATGTTGGCTCAATTCTGGCTGCTGATCTGGGTGTGGGTTTTATCTGGCGCCAACGCGGCAGATTTGCCGACTTGGGTGCAGATCGAGTCGCTTTCGTTGCCTTACGCCAGCCCGTGGCAACGCGCTGCGCCGGAACAGGAAAGCGAGGCGCTGGAGTTGGTTCTGCCGCAAGCCGGTTTGCAGCTCGCCGTCTTGCGCCACACGATGGTTTTAACCACCGATGCGGAGACTTACTACGCCAGGCTGAGTCGCAACTGGCGCAGTTTATATGGCCAGGATGTGCGCATTGGCTGGTTCGAAGCCGGTGCCTCGAAATGGCTTTACTGTCAGCGACCCGCGCAGGCGGGGGATGCAACGGCCTGGCAGTTTTCCAGCGTTTTCGCCGGGCGCGCCTATAGCGTCATGCTGTTTGCTCCGAGTTTGGCTGCGAATGGCGAGCAAGAGATACCCAGCCAGGCAGTTGAACTACTGGCTGTGGTGCGTTGGGGCGATGTTGCCGCCGAATCGTCATCACCATCCCCACAGCGCCCAGCGAAACCTTATTGGATCAAAGCCCGGACCTTGTTTCCGCAGGCTAACGCGGACGTGTTGGAAGCGCTGGTTCAGGACGATCAGGACCGCCTTGGTCGCGACGGTTTGTTGACCGGCTATGGTCTTGATTTCAGCCAATCTTCCAGTCAATCCAGCACGCGCTGGTTCATCGAAGGCTATGTCTGGAAAACGCTGAATGCGCGGCTGGAAAGGGTGGCGTTGAATGCGGCGGGCCGGCTTGAATTCGAATCGCTGGCGGCGGCGGATGACGTTGCCAGGCTTGTCGTGCGTCTAAGTCAGATCGATCAGGAAGCGGACCTGGGCGTGCGGCTGCGGATATGGTCACTCTGCGCGCCGGCTGAACAACTTGCCGAGACCTTGCGCCAACTTCGGCAGGGCGCACGTTTACCCTTGCAGCGCCTGGCGCGAGCGCCCGCCGCTGGCTGTCCCAATGTTGAGTTGGACTTTAAACCCGACTCCGACCTGAACTCAGGCCCGGGCTTTGCACCAATCGCCGACTGGCGGTCTGTCTTGCAGGGAGAAAGTGGAAAAACCGTAGAAGCCGAAGTGACTGTGAAATTGCAGCCCGCGCTGAGCACCAACCAGCAGGCGGCATTGTCGCAAGCGGGCTTGACCCGACTGGTTCTGCTCGAGATTGCACCCTATGCCAGGCCAGGCCGCACCGGCTTCGGCGATCAATTGATCGAACGCGCCCGTGGCTATCTCGTGTTCGAGGCCGGGGAAGCACCAAAAGCTGGCAAAGATTGATCGCCTCATCGGCGGCGTCGCTATTGCTTCGTGACAAGCGTGGATACAGGCGAGCGGCCGATTTCTCCATTCACCCATCAGGTGCGGCGACCAAGCTGTAGGAGGCGCCGCTTGCGGGCCGATCCCACGACGATCGCGCCGCAAGCGGACGCTCCTACGACGCGGCCCCAACTGCCGAATTAAGGCTCAACCGCCTCGAACGGGCGGGGTCAGGCGTTGTATCCGGGGCGGGGTGCCGGTGCATTTTTCAACACCCTGCTAAGCAATCCTGAAGCGGCTCACCATCTGCCGCAGGCGTGCCGCTTCGGCACCCACGCTGGTTGCAGCCAGCGCAGTTTGCTGAACGGAGGCACTGTTTTGTTCGGTCATTTGGGCGATGGACTCGATGTGTCGGGCCATTTCCTGGCTGGCTGTGCCTTGTTCCCGAATCGCAGTGGATACCTCGGAGATGGCCCTGGCGGTATTGCTGGCCGCCTGGCTGATCCCTGCAATGGCCTGGCCAGTGCTATGGGACAGCGATGCTTCCTCATCAACGTCGCGCACTTCCTGCTTCATCTGGTTCACCACAAGTGTTGTGGAAGCCAGAATGCCACTGATCATGGTCGAGATTTCGTTGGCGGCCTGGGCGGAGCGTTCTGCCAATCGGCGCACCTCGTCGGCCACCACGGCGAATCCCCGGCCGGATTCGCCCGCCCTTGCCGCTTCAATAGCGGCATTCAGGGCCAACAGATTGGTCTGGTCGGCCATATCACCAATGACACGGGTGATGTTCTCGATTTCCTTTGAACGTGCACCCAGGCTGTCGATACCTTCAGCGGAAAGACGCACCGCATGAGAGACATGCTCGATTTTGGCGAGCAGTTTTGCCACCAGATCGCTGCCCTGGCTGGCCAGGGTTCTGGCTTGTTCCGACTGCTGGGTGGCCGCCAGGGCATTTTCGGAAACGGAGCTGACGCTGACCGACATCTCCTCCACCGATGCTGCAATGGAAGAGGACGATTCGCTCTGCTTCTCCGACGCCTGCGCCACTTTCTGGGCGGCATCGGAAAGGTTTCCGGACATGTTGGCCAGGGACAGGGTGGAGTCATGCACCGCGACGAGCATTTCCTGGAAACTGTCCATGAGCGTGTTAAAGGCTTGGGCGGTCTGGCCAATTTCATCCTGGCGCACCATCTTAGCCCTGATGGTCAGGTTCAGATCCTGCTGGCTGGCCACCATCACTTGTTTCAACTGGTTCAAGGGGCCGGTAATGGCACGGCCGATCACGACGAATGCCCAGCCCAGGCCTGCCAGCATGAGGAAGGCCAGCGCCCATTGGATGGCGCTTTGGCTGTCAAGCCGTGCCTTGGCGGTTTCATAGTCGTCGCGGGCCAGTGTCGACTGGGATTCGATCACCTTGCTCAGTTCATCCAGAACCTTGTCGAACTTGGGTCCGGCATTGGACTTGATGTTTTCCAGCGCACTTGGCTGATCGCCCACGGAAATCATCATCACCGACTGATCCCGCGCCTTGTTGTACTGGGTAATCAACATGCCCAGCCCGTCGATGGCCGTCTTCTGATCCGGCACGGCTTGGACATAAGCCTGCAAGGTATTTGCAAGCGTTTTGTCCAGCGCAGGCATGCGGTTCAGATGGGCCTGCGCCACATCTTCGTTCTCCTCCGAAACAGCCAGAAGAATGGTCTCCCGCGCTCGGTGCAGCGCATCCACCGCCTGCATGAGTTGACTGGAAGGCGCGGTGCGGGTCGCGTAGATATTCTTCGCTACATCGGCGGCGTTATGGGCCAGCCAGAGACCGCCCGCAGTGGAGAGGACGAGGCCGACAATGGTGATGGCAGACAGGGCCACCAACCCGTTTTTGACGCCTAAATTGATCATGATAGCAACCACCCGATTACCCGGGCGGACTCATTGCAAGCACATGGAGCAATGGGAAGCGGCGGTTTACTTGTAGTACCCGGCGCAAACAGCGAGGTCAGCCGCCTTCTTGCAGAAGCTGATCTTGTCCTCGACCTTCCCCGATTTCGGATTCTTGTACTTGTAGCCAACCGAAGCCGATCCGCTGGCATGGACGCCGCTGATGATCTCCTTGCGGAAGAGCTTGCCATCGGCATCCGGCACCTCAAGCAGGTTCTTGCCGATGAGTTTGGCATTGATCGGATGCGCCACCATGACGCCGTTCATGTCGTATGCAAATACGTAAAGCTCACCTTTGACGAACCGGCCGCCCTTGTCGCTCATGACGGCAATCGCTGCAGCTTTGTCCTTGGATACCGCGGCTGCCGCTTCATTCACCAAAGCCGTGGCATCCTCCTTTTCGCCTGCGAAAGCGGGGGCAAATGACAAAGCAAGCAAGGTGCTGATCAACAGTCTGATTTTCATGTCATGTCCTTGAAGGAAAAAAGGGAAAGTCCGGCCAGCATGTTAAACCTGATGATGAATTTTGTGGGTTTTACGCAGACCAACGTCCAGAAGGGCTTGTGGCAGATGACCACAAATGGGGATGGGTTCATTGCCCGGCGCCTTGCCCCGCCAATTCAACCAGCCAGATAGCGTTTGTCGTCGAAGGTGGAGACCCATTCCGGTTTGTAGATCACCATCATCGTGATCAGCATGCCGGTGATGAATGCCTCGCTGAACGCGATCAGGAAGAAGTAGGGCAGGTATTCTTCAAGCAGATAGTTCAGCGAGTAGCTGCCGGCCAGCGCGACAAACCCGGTTGACACCAGGCCGACCGCAACCGCGGCCAATGCGGCGCCGAAGAAGGCGTTGATGAAGATGTAGATGAACAGATGATTGGGTAATTTTCGATCGGCCAGGCTGAAGATGGCCCATGACACGCCAACCGGCACGGCACCCATAATCAGCCAGTTGACCGCGAATGCCAGGTGTTCGCCATGCCAGATTGAAATTGCGGCGGTAAGCAAGGCAAGCGAAAACAACGCAAACAGGGGACGAAACATCAAGGTCAGCGCAGTTGCGCCGATAAGGTGGAAATTCAACCCCGGTTTGATGCCGGTTTTGATCAGCCAGAGTCCAAGCACGCAGACTGTGGCGGCCAGGAAAATGTTCAAATTGGTAGCGTCACCCAGCATCCGCCAGCTTGCTTTGCGCGCGATCAGTGCGCTGAGTAGGGCGGCCAGGAGCCAAAGGCCCCATAGCCAATGCGAAGGAAAGTTGCTGGCGACCAGGTTCATGTCGTTGAGTCCGAAGCGAAGTAGAGAGAAAAAGAGTAAACAGCGAAATGAGAGGGGCAGATGAATGCGGCCGATTTTATTGGAAAGTGCTGATGCAGCAGTCGAACCTGTTTCGCGGCGAGGATGCTGTCCAGATGGCAGGCTTTCCCTTCGGGGTCGCCATCTCTATGCCGCGCGGGTGTATCGCCTATCATCCGGCAAACCTGAATCCGGCAAACTTGATACGGACCCCTGTTCAATGCTGATCGCAGTCGCCAAGTCCTGGCTTGAAGTTTTGCCGCGCCGGTTGAGCGCATTTTTCCTGCTTGTTCTGTTGCTCGCGCCTCTGTTCGGCGCGACCTCGGCCGCCGTGGCGAGTGAAGTTCGCATCGGCGTGCTGGCTTTGCGCGGGGCGGATCGGGCGGTGCAGAGCTGGTCCGCGACCGCTGATTATCTGGCGCGCAAGTTGCCCGGCCAGACCTTCCGCATTGTGCCGCTCGGGTTCGATCAAATTCATCTGGCGGTGCGCCAGCACAGTGTCGATTTCGTCCTCGCCAACCCCAGTTTTTACGTCGAACTCGAGTCTCTCCATGGCGTCAGTCCGGTGGTGACCATGCGCAGCAAGCACAAGGGCGGGCCGGGATACAGTCAGTTTGGCGGTGTCATTTTCACCCGCGCCGACAGCCCTGAGATTCGCCAATTTGAAGATTTGAAGGGCAAGGTGTTCGCTGCGGTCGATAAGGATTCATTTGGGGGTTGGCATGCTGCCTGGCATGAATTGCTGCGCCAGGGAATCAAGCCGGAGGCTGATTTCAAAGCCCTCAACTTTGCGGGTACGCACGATGCCGTCGTCTATGCCGTGCGCGATGGCAAAGCCGATGCCGGCACGGTACGCACCGAGACGCTGGAGAAGATGGCGGCGGAAGGGGCGATCCAGCTGACCGATTACTACGTGCTGGGTGAACGTCGGCAGGATGATTTTCCGTTGCTGTTGAGCACCAAACTCTATCCCGAGTGGCCGCTGGCCAAGTTGAAGGGCGTCTCGGACGCGGTGGCGGTGCAGGTGGCGGTGGCGCTGATGCAGATGCCGTCCGACGACCCCGCCGCGGTGGCCGGCCAGATCATGGGCTGGAGCTTGCCATTGAATTACCAGGCGGTGCATGAAACCTTGCGCACCTTGCGGATTGGCCCCTATGCGCATGAAGGCAAGCTGACGCTGGACGAATTGATGGCCCAATATGGGCTTTGGATCATCGCTGCGCTGCTGTTCCTGCTGCTGGCGCTGATGGTTGCGATCTATGTCAGCCGGATCAATCGTCGATTGCGCCAGCAGCAGCGCGAACTGAGTTCGCTCAACACGGACTTGGAAGCCCGTGTGCGCGAACGCACCGACCGGGTCGAAACGCTGCTCGATCGCGAGCGTTATCTGCGCGGCATTCTGGCCATGGTGGCCGACGTCAACGAGATTCTGATCACCACCAGCAGCCAGGATGAAATGCTCAAAGCCTGTGGCGATCGACTGGTGGCGAACCCGGATTACCACTTCGCCTGGATCAGTCTGTTGCAGGATGGTGAACTTGAAGAGGTCGCCAAGTCCTATGGCCACGCCGATCTCTCGCGCAAGTTGCGCTATTGCCCGGGCCAGGGACCGGCCACCCTGGCGCTGAATGAAAACCGAACCATCACCTGGCATGGCAGCGAGATCGACCCGATCCTGGTCGAAGCCGGCATTTCCTCGATCACCTCGCTGCCATTGCGGCGGGATGCGTTTGCGCAGCCTTTTGGCGTGCTCTGCGTGCTGACCACCCGTGTTGATGGTTTCGATGCGGAAGAGGTGGCGATGCTGGAACAACTCGCCGGCGACATCGGTTTCGCCATCCAGTCGTATCGGCATCAGGCCGAAACCGTGCGGCTGCAACTGGAGCGCATCGGCAACTATGAAGACACCATTCTTTCGATGGTGGAAATGATCGAAAAACGCGATACCTACACCGCCGGCCATACCCGGCGTGTGGCGAAATACTGTGAATTGATCGCCACTCATCTCGGCTACGGCAAGGCGGAGGTGGATCGGCTGAAAGGCGCGGCGATCCTGCACGATATCGGCAAAATCGCGATTCCCGATGCCGTCCTGCTCAAGCCGGGCAGCCTGACCAGCCTGGAATATGACTTGATCAAGCAGCACGTCGAAGTGGGTTACGAAGCCTTGTCGCGCATCGAGATGTACCGCGAACTGGCGGAAATCATGCGGCATCACCACGAACGCCATGACGGTCGCGGCTATCCCAGCGGCCTCAAGGGCGAGGCGATCCCGCGTCTGTCGCGGATCATGGCCGTTGCCGATGCATTCGACGCGATGACCACCAATCGCATCTACAAGCCGCGCAAGACCGTCGCGGAAGCGCTGGACGATCTGCATCATCTGGCCGGCAGCGAGTTCGATCCGGAAATCGTCGCCGCCGCCGAGTTGTGCCTGGGCAGCGTCCAGCCGCCGCCGCTGGCCGATCAGTTGCCGAAAACGCAGTTGGAAAAACAGCGTTACGCCTACTTTTTCAACGATCACCTGACCGGTTTGCACAACGCCGAATATCTGCGTTTCATCAGCAAGAGCGGCCTCGATAACGGTTATGGCTGGGCCGGCATGGTCATGTTGCAAAACTTCTCGCGCTACAACGACAGCATGGGCTGGGCGGCCGGCAACCAGTTGCTGGCCGGATTCGCCGCGCACCTGACGGCGACTTATCCCAGCGCAGTCATCAGCCGGGTGATGGGCGATGATTTCGTCTTGCTTGCCGCCACGCCGCTGGTGATCGATGTCGCGCAACTGAAGTTCGACTCGCCGCTGCGCGATACCGAGATTGAAGTCGATCTGAAAGTGATCGACCTCGCCTCGGAGCGGCTGGAAGGGCTGTTGCGCATGATCTGAGCTGCGATCGGCGACATGATCCGCTTGATGCGATGCAATCCGGCTCGGATAAGATTCGGTCTTTGCCGATGCATTTGATGAAAGTTCCACCATGCGCCTTGCCCTGTTCGACCTCGACAACACCCTGCTCGCCGGCGATTCTGATTTTGAATGGGCGCAATATCTGATCGAACAGGGCGTGCTCGACCGAGAAGTCTACGAAGCCCGCAACCAGACTTTCTACGACCAGTACAAAGCCGGCACGCTGGATATTTTCGAGTTCCTCGACTTTCAGTTAAAGCCGCTGTCGTGCCACCCGCGCACGCAACTCGACGCCTGGCATGCCGACTTCATGGCGCGCAAGATCATCCCGATGGTCGCCGCCGGCACGCCAGCGCTTCTGAACAAACATCGTGATGATGTGTGCGTCATCGTCACCGCCACCAACAGCTTCGTCACCGCGCCGATCGCCGCGCATCTTGGCGTGCCTTACCTGATCGCCACCGAACCGGAAGAATATGACGGCGAATTCACCGGCCGCCCGTTCGGCCTGCCTTCGTTCAAGGAAGGCAAGGTTCGCCGTCTGAATGAATGGCTGGCATCGCGCGGTGAAAGCTGGGCCGATGTCAGCGAAAGCTGGTTCTACAGTGACTCGTTGAATGACCTGCCGCTGCTGGAAATTGTGCATCACCCGGTTGCCGTCGACCCGGATGCCACCTTGAAAGCCTGCGCCGAACAACGCGGCTGGCCGGTGCTCAGCTTGCGCTGAAACGCCTCCTTCGTTCGTTTTTCCGGCGGCTGGCTCAGCCCACTTGGGCTTGGGTAAGAATGCCTCGAAGAATTCGCCTGAAGATTTGGTTTGCCGGACTGGCCTGCCAGCTTTCCGGGAGCATAGGCGTCACCTTTTCCCGCAGGCCGACGAAATCGAGGCGGACCAACTGCTGCGACAGGCGGACCAGGCCAGGTATCAGGCCAAGCTGGCCAAAAAACCGCAAACTTTCATGACGTGAGTCGTCACCCCAAATCTGGAACGGGACTGTGTGTTTCACGTTAACTCAATCTACCCAATCACATTTTGTGATTTTGGCTTCGGCAAAGGGTTCAGCGTGGCCTCAATCAACTTCCCGCATTCGCTGTCTCTGCCTGGCCCCATTTCTACCAGCGGGAGCAACGCATATAGCGGATTGATCAGCCCGAGCACAAGGGCGCCAGCGCTGCGCATGGCGATGCGGCCCTTGTCCAGCTTGACTTTGGGTTGGGAAAAAGTGCCTTTGCTATAGATCGGGCCGCGCAAGGCGATGAGGCTGGTCGCTCGTGTATTCGGCGTCAGCGTCAGGTCTAACCTTTCCTGGTCCAGGTTGATGCTACCCCGGCCAATAAGGGTACTGACATCGGTGTCGATGATCAGCGCGTTGACAGCCATGACGCCGCCTTTGACGGCGAAATCCGCCACCGCGCAGCGCAGCTTGATCGTCTTGTCGCCGGTCATCTTCAGATGCAGGATTTCCAACAAATTCAGGCCTGTTTTTTCCATCAACTTGCTGATTTCCCCCTCCGCGACGACCAGGGCGATCCTGCCATCGGCCGTTGCAAGCATGTGGTCGACCGAGTCGCCTGCACCCCTCAGATCGAATTCGCCGTTGAGTTGGCCGCGGCTGGATTGGGCCAGGTCGATGCTGGGAAATAGCTCAGAGAGGCGAATCTTGTGTGCGCCGATACGGGCGTGAGCCTGAATCGGCTGCTGCCTGCCATCCAGCGAAATGACGCCCTGAAGATGTCCGCCGGCGAAGCCGAAATCGAGCGGATCGAGCGTGAGCAGGGCATTCTGCATTTTCAAATGCGTGGCCATGTTTTCCAGCGGCAAAGCCCGGCTGCGCACAAAGGTTCTGGCGTGCAGCGTCACGTCAACTGACCGTTTGCGCGTGCACGCGCGGCGCCGACCAGCCCAGACTGACGTTCAAATCACGTGCAATGCGGAGTTGCCGCCCGGTCTGCTCGAAGGCAAAGCGTTGCAAGGGTTCGCGCGCCCAGTTCCAGCCAAAAACTGCAATCCAGCGCAGTGCCAACAGCGGCGGCGCCAGCAGGAATGCTGCCAGCCATTCAAGGGTGCGAAATCGCGTTGGGCAATACTTCAGGCAACGCTTCAAATGGTCTCAGTAACCTACTGGCGCTTGATCCGGCATGAATAAATTCACTTCACCAAGCCGGATCATGAACCGCTTCAACAATTACTTCAGGCGCATGTCATTCCGGACCGTGACCACGCCGCTAACTGCTTGGGTCAGTGCGACAGCCTTGTTGATATCGGCCTGAGAATTGACGAAGCCACTCAATTGCACGCGGCCCTTGAAGGTCTCGACATTGATTTCGGCAGATTTCAACGAGGCTTCCTGGAATATCGCTGCTTTCACCTTGGTGGTAATGCCGGTGTCGTCAAAATACTGACCGGTGCTTTCATGCTTCGGCGAGGAAGAACAACCCACCATGCCGGTCATGGCGACAGCCGCAAGCAACAGCGTCATACGGGTAAATTTTTTCATGATCTGATTCTCCAATTAAGTTTGAGATCGCTGACCAGCGGTCGGCGAAAGGGCTGCGGAGCGGTTGCTTCATTGCTGCTTGCGCTGCGTTTAAGTTGCGTTCGATCTGAATGCAGGCCGCCTCGACATTTCCAGCGTAAGTCCTGCTACACGCAGCGTCTGTGCGCTGGCGTACACAGCTCAACGTGCAAGACGGCTATGTGTTGTGCCGCACTGACAGAACCTGATGCATCCGGGCAGGCTGCCCAACACGGATCTTTCGGCAAGCTGGTTTCGCTACTGGCCAGAGACCCTGAGGTCATGGGCTCACAACGCCATAGCAACTTTTGATCCATTGGAGCAATGACATGAACGAATCCGCGCGATACAAACCTGCGCCATACATGCTCTGCCTCCCCGCGGTGCTGGTCAGTCTCAGCCTGGTCGGTGGTGCATGCGCCAATGTCGCCAGTCCGCCGGCCCAGATCGACAACCTGAGCACCACGGCCGCCGATGCCGCACTGACCCCCAAGTTCAACGCCGGCCTGCAAGCCGAAGACAGTCTCAAGAAATCAGCCATCGATGTGCCCACCCGCCATAGCGTGGTTACGCTCGAAGGCGCGGCCAGCAGCCCGGATGCCAAGTCGACCGCTGGGGCCGCAACGCTCCTGATCGAAGTCGTCAAGGACGTGGATAACGTACTGGCCACAAGCAACCCCTGCACGCCCGGTTTGGAGCGTCGTTAACTTTCATGACGAGAGTCGTCACCCTAAATCATGAAACCGTTCGCCCTGAGCTTGTCGAAGGGCACTTCGATCGTGGGGTCTTTCGACAAGCTCAGGGCGAATGGGACTGTGTGTTTCACGTTAATGGTTTATCTCCTCAATCCAGAACACTTTATGGGCGAACGCGTTGCCGACAGCAAGTCGCTGCTTCGTCCCGGCAAGATCAAGGCGCTGCTGGCGCTCACTTCTATCGTCAACAAAAAACAGCAAAACGCGGCATGGCGCATTGATTCGTCTAGCTGCAAGAGCATGACCGCCTGGCCAAAGGCCAAGCGAAGCACTCTGGAAACAGGGTTCAAGTAACGATTGCAATGGAGATACAAATGAACTGGAAATTGAAATCCACACTGGGCGTATTCACCCTCGCCCTGGCCTCTCAAGCGGCAGCGGGCATCACCTTTTATGAAGGCGAAGGCTTCCGCGGACGTGCGTTCACTACAGAAAAAAAGGTCGGCAACTTTGTACGGCAAGGCTTCAACGACCGCGCTTCCTCGGTCGTCGTCGATCGGGGAGGCTGGGAAGTTTGCGAGGACAACCACTTCATGGGCCGTTGCGTCGTGCTGCGCACCGGCAGCTACGAATCCCTGCGCGAGCTGGGCCTGGAAAACCGCATCTCCTCGGTGCGCCCGATAAACAAAGAGCGGCACTACGACAACGAAGTGGCCGCGCCGCGTATCGCCCCCAATTACGAATATCGCTGGCGTCCCGACGAACGGGTCTTTGCCGCGCCGGTCACTTCCGTGCACGCGGTAGTGGGGCCGCCGGAACAACGCTGCTGGATGGAGCGTCAGCAGGTGGTTGAACCGGCGCACCGCGACCGCAAAACGGGCGGCGCGGTCATCGGCGCAATCATCGGCGGCATTCTTGGCCACCAGGTGGGTGGCGGCAGCGGCAAAAATCTTGCCACCGTGGGTGGCGCGGCAACCGGTGCGCTGATAGGCGCCAACGCCGGACGTAACAGCGACAACACAACCACTGAGCGCGATGTACAGCGCTGCGAAACGTTCCCCAGCGGACCGCCGGAGTTCTGGGATGTCACCTACCACTTCCGTGGCGTCGAACACCGGTTGCAAATGAGTGCGCCTCCCGGCCCGACGATTGCGGTGAATCGACGTGGCGAGCCGCGTCAGTAAGCGCAGCGCGCCCATCCTGCTTTTTGCAATCTATGTCCGTTATGTGGGATAGCGAACCGACAACGGCGGGTCAACACGCTCAATCTGAACTTACGAACCTCATAACCCGGGTCGTGCACACGACCCAATTGGAGAAGCACATGAAAACCCCCACGTTCAACAAAACCGCATTCCACACCACCCTGATCGCCGCCGCGCTGGCAGCCGGCCTTGGCCTTGCTGGCGCCGCCTCCGCAGAGGCACCGATGCCGAAAGCGCACAGCGACAACTTGGGCGCTGCCATTGCCGACACCGCCATTACCGCTAAAGTGAAAGCCAATCTGATGGCAGAAGACGGGCTCAAGCAATCCAAGATCAAGGTCACCACCACCAATGGCGTGGTTACGCTCGAAGGCTCCGCCAGCAGTGCGGAGGCCAAAGCCGCAGCAGAAACCGCGACGAAGGCAGTCGATGGCGTCAAGAGCGTCGATAACACGCTGAAAACACCCACTAGCAGCACGGCGGAAACCAAGGTGCAGTCGGCTACCGCCGAGACCAAGCGGGTCGCATCGGACAGTTGGATCACCACCAAGGTGAAATCCGAAATGCTCGCCGACAGCCTTAGCAAGGGCGTCGAAGTCAGCGTCACGACGCTGCATGGCGTCGTGGTGCTGAAGGGCGTTCTCGCCAGCCAGGATGCGATTGATCATGTGAAAGACATCGCTGGAAAAGTGAAGGGCGTGAAGAGCGTCGATACCAGCGGCCTCAGCGTCGCCGGCAAGTAAGCTGTTTGACCGCGCCACCGGTCTGAACCGCCATCACCCAGAGGGCGGTTCAGACCACAGGAGAACAAAAATGCGTCCCCTGATTCTTGCATTGCCGCTGCTACTGATCTCGGTCATGCCGGTGCAGGCCAACGGAAATCACCCACCTCGGGTCGCCGTCAATGTCGGCTACCCGGGTATCAACATCGGCATCAACGTACCGGTCTATCCCGAGCTGATTCAGGTGCCGGGCTATCCGGTCTATTACGATCCGCGTGCGCATTCGAACTACTTTTTCTACGACGGCCTGTATTGGGTCTACCACGGCGACAACTGGTACCAGAGTAGTTGGTACAACGGGCCTTGGCAGATGGAAGCGCCGGACAATGTGCCGCTATTCGTGCTGCGCATCCCGGTGCGCTATTACCGGCAGCCACCGGTGTATTTTCGCGGCTGGCAGCCCGATGCGCCGCCGCGTTGGGGCGAGCATTGGGGGCGCACCTGGGAACAGCGTCGCGGCGGATGGGACCGCTGGGATCAACGTACAACGCCGGCAGCAGTACCCCTGCCGATGTATCAACACCAGTATTCGGGAGATCGCTATCCGCGCGCGGGAGAGCAACAACACAAGTTGCAAAGCGAGAATTACCGTCTCCATCTGCGTGAACCTCAACGCGAACAGCCGCGTGAATTTCAACTTAACGCGCCATATCAATCCGCGCCACCGCCGCGATATCAACCACCGGGCAAGCCGGCCTACCCTTACTTGCAACCGCAACGCCCGCAGGCCGAACTGCAAGACAAGAAGCGCGACGAAAAATCCGACTCTGACAACCGGGGTCGGGGACGCAACGATGATCGGGAAGATGGGCATCGGGACAACAACGGACGCGGCCCGGATCGCCGCTAATTTTGTATCACCACAAAGAGGAAACAGCCATGAACGAAGACATCATCAAAGGCAATTGGAAACAACTCTCCGGCAAGATCAAAGCCAAGTGGGGCAAGCTCACTGACGATGATCTGACCACCGCCGAAGGCAACATGGAACATCTCTACGGCAAGCTGCAGGAGCACTACGGCCTGGCCAAAGACAAAGCCGAGGAAGATCTGAAAGATATTGAAAAGGCGGCTTGATCAAAAGCCCGTATGTCAGCAACCCTTTGCCGACATGGCTGACTACCGTGAGACGAATGACGTCTAGCTGCCATGCTTGGCAAAGCGCGTTGTTATTGCTGTGCGTGCTCTGCGCGGGTGCTGTTTCAGCGCTCGCCGCAGTGTCCGCATCGAATCCCGCCGAAGAGCTGCGCGCCCGTTACGCGGCTTCAAGCGAACAGCTCAAGCACAACCCGTTTCAGCAGCCGCTTTTCCTCGATTCCAGCGAATCATCCAAAAGCTTGAAGGGTGACATCTACGCCTTGGTTGATTACCCGCTGGCCACATTCCAGGCAGCACTTGATGACCCCGCCGATTGGTGCGACGTCCTCATCCTGCATCTCAATACCCAATACTGTCATGTGTTGAGCAACCGGGCTGACGCGGTTCTGACGATCAATATTGGCGCCAAGTATGAACAGCCGCTGGAAGACACATATCGCGTCAATTTGACCTATCGGGCCATTGCTGCAACGCCGGATTACTTTCAGGTTCGGCTCTACGCAGAAGATGGACCGCTGGGCACCAGCAATTACCGAATTTTGCTGGAAGCCATTTCCGTCGCTGGCGGGCAAACGTTCCTGCATCTCACCTATTCGTATGATTATGGTGTTGTCGCCCGTCTCGCCATGAAGACGTACCTTGCCACGGTCGGCCGCAACAAGGTGGGATTTACCCGCGTTGGCAAACAGGCCAACGGCCAGCCCGACTATATGGGTGGTGTGCGCGGTTCGGTGGAACGCAACACCATGCGTTATTTCCTGGCCATAGACGCCTATCTCAGTGCGGTTTCCAGTGCACCCGCGACCCAGCTCAACAAGCGGCTGCAGCACTGGTTCACGGCCACCGAACGCTATCCGCGCCAATTGCGCGAAGTGGATCGGGGCACCTACCTGAAGATGAAATACAGCGAGCATTTGCGCCAGCAAACGGCGCAGTAGGCCCATCAATCCAAAATCCTTGGAACCGTAGATGGGAAAGTGCGACGAAACCATCCCTACATGCTGGCAAGGCAGGAACGCCTTAGGTTGCGCCGTGTGCACCGATTCACGTCTGTTTTAAGTCGTCACACCGGCGAAGGCCGGGGTCCAGAAGCGGCATCAGCAACAGCACTGGATTCTGGCTTGCTCATGAGCGTCTCCTTAGGGGCTGTCCACGCCCACCACTTCAGCAAAGTCGCGTAAAGCACGTCCGGTTCAACCGCACGGCAAATTTGTTCTGGTTGTAACCCTCTGATATACCGTC
This sequence comes from Burkholderiales bacterium, assembly GCA_038215555.1. GTDB lineage: Bacteria > Pseudomonadota > Gammaproteobacteria > Burkholderiales > Thiobacillaceae > PFJX01. Next base: position 27,825 of record JBBQQT010000020.1, read on the forward strand.
ATTCCGGCATGGGGTAAGCCGGAATCCAGTTCAATCGTCTAATCAACGTTAACAGCCTGATTAGATGGTGAATTCTGGATTCCGGCTTGCGCCGGAATGACGAGTTTTCGGATAGAACAAATTTGCCGTGGGTTCAACCGGTTTGGCGAGGAAGTCGTTCATGCCAGCGGCAAGACAATGGTCGCGGTCGGTTTCAAAGGCATTGGCGGTGAGCGAAAGCGCTGAACAGGCGCGCTTGCTGTTCGTCGCTCAGGCCATTGCCGGTGTCCATCACCTCGAAGCGCAGCAGGTAACCGTTTTCGTTTTCTTCAAGTAAGCGGATGGTCAGCGTGATACGGCCTTGCGCAGTGAATTTGACGGCATTGCCGAGGTCATTGAGCAGGGCTTGTGACCACCGCGGTGCATCACCGCGCAGCCAGTGTAGGGTGCGCCGTGCGCACCGATCCAGGTTTGACGGCGCACCCTACGCTGGCTACGCGGCTTCCCGGCGCCACTTGCTCCGCTCTGTGTCCTTCCCAACGCCGCGCCATCCTGATTCGGGGTAGGCTTGCCCAATGTTTCAGTTGAAGGACAGCCCCATGACAAAACGCAGCAAATCCGCAAGTTCAATCGAAGCCGACAGCGAACCGGTTGCCGCCGTGGCAGCCGATGACTTTCCCATCGTCGGCATCGGCGCTTCCGCCGGCGGGCTGGAGGCGCTGGAACAGTTTCTCAGCCATGTGCCGGCAGCCTCCGGCATGGCGTTCATTGTCATTCAGCACCTCGACCCCACCCGCACCGGCGTGTTGCCCGAATTGCTGCAACGGGCAACGCCAATGCGGGTGGTGCAGGCCGGCGACGGCATCGCGGTCAAGCCGAATTGCGTTTATGTGATTCCGCCCAACAAGGACATGTCGATCCTGCACGGCAGGTTGCATCTGCTGGCGCCGTTGGAAGCGCGCGGCCTGCGCTTGCCGATTGACTATTTCTTCCGCGCCCTGGCTGATGACCGCGGCGATCGGGCGATTGGCGTGATTCTTTCCGGCATGGGTTCGGACGGCACCCTGGGGCTGAAGGCGATCAAGGAGAAAGCCGGTCTGGTGCTGGTGCAGGACCCGGCCAGCGCCAAGTTCGACGGCATGCCGAGCAGCGCCATCAACACCGGCCTGGCCGACATCGTCGCCGACGCCGAGGCATTACCGATGCGTTTGCTGGCGGCCTGGCAGCATCCGTTGCCGCAGCCGCCCGAACTGGAACCGGAGAACGCCAGCCAGAGCGCGCTCGATAACGTGGTGATTCAGTTGCGCGCGCGCACCGGACATGACTTCTCGCTGTACAAGAAAAGCACGGTGTACCGCCGCATCGAACGACGCATGGGCATTCATCAGATCGACCGCATCTCCACCTACGCCCGCTTCCTGCAAGAGAACCCGGCCGAGGTGGATCTGCTGTTCAAGGAACTGCTGATCGGTGTCACCAATTTCTTCCGCGACCCGGCAGCCTGGGCCTATTTGCAGGAACAGGCGTTGCCGGAATTATTACAGGCGAATCCCCATGGCCGCATGCTGCGCGCCTGGGTGCCGGCCTGTTCCACCGGCGAAGAAGCCTATTCGCTGGCGATCTGTTTCCGTGAGGTACTGGAGCAGGTCAGTCCGAAGAGCCACTTAACCTTGCAGGTGTTCGCGACCGACCTGGACGAGGACGCCATCGCGCGCGCCAGGCAGGCGCTTTACCCAGCCAACATCGCAGCGGATGTGACGCCGGAGCGGCTGGAGCGCTTCTTTGTGCAAGAGCAGGTCGGCGGCTATCGGGTGAGCAAGGAAATCCGCGAGATGGTGATCTTTGCACCGCAGAACGTGCTGTCCGACCCACCGTTCACCAAGCTGGATATCCTCACCTGCCGCAATCTGTTGATCTATCTGGGCGCCGAGTTGCAGAAAAAGCTGCTGCCGCTGTTCCACTACAGCCTGAAACCCGGCGGCATTTTGTTCCTCGGCAGCGCCGAGACCATCGGCGGCTTTACCGATCTGTTTTCTCCGCTCGATGCCAAGGCGCGGCTGTATCAGCGCATCGGCGGCAGTCCGGGCAGGGCAGCGATGGAGTTCCCGACCAAGGCCTTCCCGCATCTGCCTAATTCTCAGCTAGACGAAGCGCCACGTGCGCTGCCCAATCTGCAAACCTTGGTCGAGCAGCGCATCCTGCAAGAATTCGCGCCGGCCGCCGTGCTGGTCAATGACCAAGGCGACATCGTCTATATCAGCGGCCGCACCGGCAAATATCTGGAACCCGCCGCCGGCAAGGTGAACTGGAATATCCATGCGATGGCGCGCGTCGGTCTGCGCCACGAACTGGCGATCGCCTTGCAGAAAGCGCTGCGCCAGGGCTCCACGGTGGAGGTGCATGGCCTCACGGTGGGCACCAACGGCGGCAGTCAGCACCTCGATCTCTGCGTGCAGGCGCTGGCGGAGTCGGCGGAACTGAACGGCATGGCGCTGATCGTGTTTCACGACCAACCCACGCCCGCCGTCGACAAGAATGACGCCAAACGCGCCCCGGCGCGCGGCGCGCGTGCGGCGGAACTGGAAAACAGCCTGACCAGCGCGCAGGAGGAAATCCGCACGCTGCGCGAAGAAATGCAGAGCTCGCAGGAAGAACTGCGCTCGGCCAACGAGGAGTTGCAATCCACCAACGAAGAACTGCAATCGACCAATGAGGAAGTGATGACCTCGAAGGAAGAAATGCAATCGCTCAACGAAGAATTGCAGACGGTGAACGCCGAGCTGCAATCCAAGGTGGAGGACCTGTCGCGCACCAACAACGACATGAAGAACCTGCTCAACAGCACCGATATCGCCACCGTGTTCCTCGACGGGCTGATGAAAGTGCGCCGCTTCACCACGCCCACCACGCGGCTGATCAAGCTGATCCCCGGCGACGTCGGCCGCCCGCTAACCGACATCGTCAGCGACCTGGTCTACCCCGAGTTGCAGGACGACTCGAAAGAAGTGCTGCGCACCCTGGTGTTTTCGGAGAAAGCCGTCACCACCCACGACGGCCGCTGGTACACGGTGAAAATCATGCCCTACCGCACGCTCGACAACGTCATCGACGGCGTTGTCATCACCTTCATGGACATCACCGCCAACAAGGCGCCGACGACAGGGAAAATGCCCGACTGATCGTATCCCGGATCAACCTGGCAGCCTGTCGGACTTTGGAATCGATCCGAAAACCACTCGCGCAGCGACCATTGCCGGACATCACATCTGGCGACGGTCAGCGATCAGCCTTCGCTTACCTGAGGCGCATGTCGTTGGTGACGCTTTTCGCGCCGCTGGTGCCGCGTGCCAGTTCGACTGCCCTGTCAACAACGGCCTGCGAATTCACAAAGCCGCTCAGTTGCACCACACCCTTGAAGGTGGCGATATTGATCTCGTTGTCCTTGGTCAGGACATCGTTGTAAATGGCCGCCTTGACCTTGGTGGTGACGTCGCTGTCTTCCAGGTACTGGCCAGTATTCCGCTGCGGCGTCGAACAACCCATGGCAGACACCAGTGTGGTGGCCAGAAATACTGCGGAAAGATAGTTGCTGATCTTTTTCATGGTTGCGTCTCCTGAAGGTGGGAATGAATGACTTCAACGGTTATTACTGGCGTGCCAAGTCGAAGCCTGAGCGAAAGAATAGCCACAATGGCAACTGCGGTCGGTACGCTGCCGAACCCAAGAAGGAAAGAAAACGGCTATTTTCAATCCGAGGTTGGAAATCTGAACTTTTTGCGTTGAAGCACGGAAACGGTCAAACATCGCCTTGGTTGGAAGTGAGCCAAGACGGTGGTACTTCTACGGCGGCCAGATGGCCGCAATGTGCTCGGCAACCACCGCTCATTTTCCTAGCCGGACGGTCTGAGTCCGACCCACAACTGCCGCTCGACTTAGCCGCCCAATTGACAGCTTCAGCCTCATGGCAGCCATCAGCGGACCCCAACAATCCAAGGTCAGTTAAGAACTCAATGCGCCACTCAACCGCAAACCTGCATCAATGCAGACTCGGGGCGCCCTGCTCGGCGGGGAATCCGGTGCGCATTTCTTCCGCGGTGGCCTGGCGCACCGAGACGACGTCGACCGAGCACATGGCATTCTTTCCGGCCAGCGGCGGGTTGGCGTCGAGGGTGACGATGCCGTCGGCGATCTTGACGACGCGAAACATCACGGTTTCGCCGGCTTCATTCTGGAACTCGGCTTCGGCGCCGAGGCGACGATAGGTCGGCGGCACATTTTCGAAGGCTTCTTCGATGATCAAACCCGGGTCGGCGTGGCCAAACGCCAGTTCCGGCGACAGTTGCACTTCCACTCGTTCGCCGACGGTATGGCCTTCGAGGCCTTGTTCGATTTCGACGAACAGCCCGCTTTTGGCGCCGTGCACATAGCCGGTGGGCATGTCCTGCTGGCCCATGATCTGACCTTCTTCGGACAGCACGGAATAGGTGATGAACACCACCTTGCCGTGAGTAATGATTTCGTCGTCGTGGCTCATGTTCAACTCCTGAAGCGATTTACAAAGGGGCGCGAGTTTACCGGAGGGCGGCGATATCGACGCGCACCTGCACTTCGGTGACGTCTTCGGCTTCCCAGGTCAGCGTCAACTCCACCGCCTGCATGATCTTTTCGAAGCCGGCCTCGGATTGCGACACGGTGAAATGCGGCTGCGCCTTGATCCGCGCCGGGCGGTTGGTTTCCAGCTTGATCGCGGCGCCCAGAAAGTGATCTTCCAGCGTCACCGTCTTGAGTACGTTCCAGGTGAAGGTCTGACCGAAACCGCCTGGAATTTCGCCGTTGACGACATAGCGCCCGGCCGGGCCATCACAGCACGGCATGGCAATGTTCAGGCGGGTCGAAAGGCGACCATTGCCGACCGCTTTCAGCGCCACCGTCAGCCGGTTGTCCTGCACGCTGTAGATCTTGGCGACGCGGGTGGCCTCTTTGCCCTCCCCCGCTTGACCGATGCACAACACCGCGCCGCCCTGCACCACGGTGCTGCTGTATTCCACCGGGCGCTTGGCGTCGAAATCGGTCCAGGTTTCGGCGAACCAGCCGCGACCGCGACGATCCGGAATCAGGTCTTCCGGCTTGATTTCATGCTTGAAGCGGACCACGTCATGCGCCGAGGCGATGCCCTCGCCTTGATGGCTACTCGATGCGCCGCCTTGGGCTTTCTCGTGGTAATGCTCCTCGTAGCGCTTCAGCGTATCGGCGAAGTTCTGCGCCAGCGGATAGCTCGACAGTTCGATCAATGACGCGTCCTTGTCCGGCCGCAACACCGCCTGCAACGACAGACTGGACAGGAAGACCTCGTCGATGCCATCCATGTCGATATCGCCGGAGAACTGTGCTGGCCGCGTTTGCAAACCGTCCAACCGGCGTTCCAGGCTGATCATCGCGCGCCAGACCGCACGCCGCAGATGCGGCAGGTAAATGCCGCCGAACAGGCCGTGCCAGTAG
>JBBQQT010000021.1:0-33051 GCA_038215555.1 Burkholderiales bacterium
TTGTCGGCGGTCACCGCGCCGATCATCGCCAGCATGAACAGCAGCAGCATGCCGAACAGCCGACCGCGCCGGGGTTCATGGGCGAGATAGCCGCTGGCATAGATGAAGACCAGGGTGCCGATGCCGGTGATCAGGGCCAGCATCTGCGCCGCCAGGCCATCGACCCGAAAAGCGGCGGCAAGCCCCAGGCTGGGCGCCCAATCCAGCGTCAGCGTCCAGGGCAGGGCGTGCTGATTCAGACCCCAGACCAGCGCCAGGAAAGCAGCCAGCGGCAGCAGCGCGACCCACAGATAAGTCGGGCCATCGGCATGCGAGTGGGGGTGAGGGTGGTCCGCAGTCATGCCCACAGGCTCAACGGCGGGTCGTTGACCAGAGCGCGCAGGATGTCGCTGCGGGTGAGGATGCCGACCAGCTCCGCCTGTTCGTTGACCACCGGCAGCCCGGACAGTTGATAGTCGAGCAGTACACGCGCCACGCGCCGGATATCGGTGATCGGATCGGTGCTGACCACCGGCGAGATCATCGCATCGGCCACGCTGCGCGACAGAATATCGCGCACGGTGTCGCCTTCCACATTGATGACCATGAGCAGATCCTGAACCGAAACCAGGCCGACCAGCTTGAGCGTTTTATCGAGCACCGGCGCTTGGCCCAGGCCACGCGCGGCGAGTTGGCGCCAGGCATCATCAACGCGGGTATCCGGACGCAAGGTCAGGACATCGCGGCTCATCAACTGGTAGGCGTGCAGGATGGGCTCGCGCTCGGTCGAAGTTCGCAACATCTGGCGATAGGCCTGGGCCGCTTTATGATATTGCCCGTCGTCGTGATTGTCGCGTCGGAACACGCGCATTTCCGGCCCCCGTTCTTCCCCGTCCTGGTTGATGCCGCGCGATCGGCGCGCCGCGATCAAACCGGGAATGGCAACCATCTTTTCCAGCGATCCGCGAAAGGATTGTCCGGTGACTCCGTAAACGGAAAACATGTTGGCTCCTTATGCGGGTGTTGTTGTCGCTGGTCGGACGATCACGGGGCGCGGATCGACCCTCATGGCCGGCCGGCAAGCGCCGCTTTCTCGCTCCGCCTCAGGGTAACCGTGACCCAGTAACCGCACACCAGGGCCAGGATCATGATGCCCAGACCCACCAGGGTAACGGGATCGTACTTGTCCGGCTCCAGGATGATGATCTTGCGGGCCAGGGCAATGAGGGCAACGGTGAAAATCACGGTCAGTTCGATCTTGCCTTCGGTGTAGTAATTCTTGATGGTCTCCAGCAGTTCGAGGCCGATCAGCACCAGCAGAAAGAAGCCGAACAGTTCCAGTAGTTCGTCGATCTCCAGGATCAGCACCGGCGGCGATATCACGTCCTGGACCAGGATCCAGGCCAGTTCTCCGACGGACAGCAGGATGACCACGGCCATCATGAAGATGAGGGCGGCGACGATAAAGCGTTCGAATTGCTTCAGGTGTTGAATCATCCTAAAAACCTCTGTTTCTTCTTTAAAAAAGAGCGCGCAGCATGGCTTCCACCTCGAAGCCGAGTACCAGCAACCAGGCGAACATTGCGATGCCGACGCCTGCCGCCGCGATGTCCTTGATCATGCGAATTTTTTCGTTATGTCGGGTCTCGACGAAATCGCACAAGGCTTCGATGGCACTGTTCATGATTTCCGCGAACAGCACCAGCGCGGTGACGACGATGATCAGCAACGCATCCAGCCATTCGCGCAGAGACAATGCCGCGACCAGTACCAGCAATGAGAAGACCAGCTTCCAGGTCACGCTGAAGTCGTAGATCACGGCATAGCGCAGGCCTGAGTAGATGGTACGCAGCTTTATGAGCGGGTGATAACCAGGTTCGCCGGTACCGAGGAACTTGTGTCTCATGCTGTGTTTCCTGACGCCGTAGCAAGCCCATATCTGGCCGATCGGGGAAACATCAAGGCATGCAGGCCGAGCCCCCAGAACGTTCCGGCCAGGAGTCCGGCGAGGACATCGCTGGGGAAATGCACTTGCAGGTAGATGCGTGACAGGCCGACCAACAATGCCAGCGCGGCAAGTAGCCACGCTAACGAATCGTGCCATTCAGCCCGCTGGCGGCTCAGGACGAGAAACAGCGCCGTCGCCAGCGCTGCCGCCTGCATGCTGTGGGCGCTGGGAAAGGACAAGTCGGCAGGCATCGGCAGCGGGTTCGCATACGACAACGCATACAAATCCGGCCGGGGCCGCGCGACCCAGAGTTTGACCAGTTGCGCCAGGGCAGTGGCGCCGAGCAATGTCAGCAGCACGAAACCGCTTTCCAACCGCCGCCCGCGGAACCAAAGCCAGGCGGCGCCGACGCTGGCCAACGGCAGCAATAGCCAGATCGAGCCGAAGCTGGTGATGATGGCCATCAGGCCATCCAGCGTTGGATTGCGCAGTTGATGCGCGAGGCCGAGACCTGACCGATCAAGCTCGGGCATGAAGCATTGCCCCGCCGGACAGACCAGCCATGCCCCCGCTGCCAGGCTGGCCGCGCCCAGCATCCAGTAGAGGATGGCGGGGCGAATCACAGGCCCGCCCATGTGCGCTGGCCATTTTCGTGGGCTGCACAGATTCGGGTGTCCCCGATTCGTGCGATTCGGCCAGGCAGACGGTGATGGCTGGCCTGGAAATGGAATACGGCCTGCTGGCGATCTTCGACGTGGAGCATTTCCTCCTCGCGCGGCAGTGTTACGCGGCGCACCGCAAGGGCACGAAGCTGTTGCATAGGATGCGCCACGCTCATTGCGTCGTTCCCCGCGCGACACGCAGCAGTTTCATCAGAAGTTTGCGCGCCTCGTCCAGCAGCAGCACGCTCGAGGCCGCCGCCGCCGCCAATAGCCAATCGTCCAGGGTCAAATCCGTGGTGCCGAAAATCGCCTGCGCCGGCTGCCAGTGCACCGCCATCACCTGCAAGGCGAGCACGCCCGCCAGGGCCAGCCACAGCTTGCCGTTTCTGAAGAAGTTGGCGTTGAACACGCTGCCGTGTTCGGCGCGGGCGTTGAAGGCGTTGAAAAACTGAAACAGCACGAAGGTGGTGAAGGCCAGGGTCAGGGCATAGGTTTGACCCTGTTCCGCCAGGCCGTGCTGGAACATGAACAGGGTGCCGACCATCATGGTGACGCCATACAACGCCAGGCGCGCCAGTCGCCCACTGGTGAGGATCTGCGCCGACTGGCGGCGCGGTTTGTCACGCATGATGCCGGGGCGGGCGGGCTCGATGCCCAGGGTCATCGCCGGCGGACCGTCCATGATGATGTTGATCCACAGCAGTTGGATCGCCGTGAACGGCGCCGGCCAGCCCAGCAAGGTGGCCGCCAGCACGGTGAGGATTGCGCCGATGTTGGTGGAAAGCTGGAAGCGCACAAACTTGACGATGTTGTCGTACACCACGCGGCCTTCCTCGACGGCCCTGATGATGGTGGCGAAGTTGTCGTCGGTCAGCACCAGCGTCGCCGCCTCCTTGGTCACCGCCGTGCCGGTGATGCCCATGGCCACGCCGATGTCGGCGGCCTTCAGCGCGGGGGCGTCGTTGACGCCGTCGCCGGTCATCGCGGCGATGTGGCCTTCGGCCTTCAATGCCTGGACGATCTTGACCTTGTGCGCCGGCGAGACGCGGGCGAACACGTCGATGCTGTCGATGCGCCGCGTCAGCTCGGCTTCGCTCATGGCGTCCAGATCGGCGCCGCTGACCACCGCGCCGCTCAGGCCCAGTTCGCGGCCGATGGCGGCGGCGGTGAGCTGGTGATCGCCGGTGATCATCTTGACCTGGATGCCGGCATGCTTGCACTGGGCGATGGCGTGTTTGGCTTCCGCGCGCGGCGGGTCCATCAGCCCGGCCAGGCCGAGGAAAGTCCAGCTTTGCGCCCAGGCCATCAGGTCGCCCGCCGGGTCGAAGTCATGGGCGGGAATCACCCGCCGCGCCACACCCAGCACGCGCAAGGCCTGCGTGGCGAGATGTTCGTTTTCCAGCTCGATTTGCCCGCGCTTGTCCGCGTCCAGCGTCGCTTCACCCACATCGGTCAGCCAGGCGGACGAAAGCGCCAGCAACACGTCGGGCGCACCCTTGATGAACATGTCCACCGTCTCTCCCGCGTGGTGGAAAGTCGCCATGAACTTGTGCGCCGAATCGAACGGGATTTCGGCGATGCGCGGCCGTTCAGCCTGCTCGGATTCCGGGCTCAGGCCGCCCTTTTGCGCCAGCACCCACAACGCGCCCTCGGTCGGGTCGCCGATCAAGACGCCCTCGCGCACCCGCGAGTCGGTGCAGAGCGCCATGGGCAGCAGGAGGGGGCGCATGTCTCCCCTCTCCCTCTGGGAGAGGGGCTGGGGGTGAGGGGCTGCGGTCGGCGTGTGTTCATCCGGCTCCCTCATCCCCGACCCTTCTCCCGGAGGGAGAAGGGAAATAAGCCCTTCCGCCCGATAGCCCTCGCCGCTCACCGTTAACCGGCTCCCCGCGAACCAGCCGGCGCGCGCGGTCATCTGGTTCAAGGTCAGCGTGCCGGTCTTGTCGGAGCAGATCACAGTGGTCGAGCCCAGGGTTTCCACGGCGGAGAGTTTTTTCAGGATCGCCCGGTTCTTCGCCATGCGCCACATGCCGATGGCCAGCGTTACCGTCACCACTGCCGGCAGGCCCTCGGGAATCGCCGCCACCGCCAGCGCCACGGCGGTCATGGCGGCTTGGGTCCAGGGCAGGCTGCGCGCGAAATCGAGGATGAAGATCAGCGTCACCACCACGCCGGCGATGGCGGCGAGTTTCTTGCCCAGCGTGTCGAGCTGCTTTTGCAGCGGCGTTTCCGACTCGGGCGCGGCGGCGATCATGCCGGCAAGTTTGCCCATCTCGGTGGCCATGCCGGTATGGGTGACGAGCAGTTCGGCGCGGCCACGGGTGACGACGGTGTTCATGTAGAGAAGATTGAGGCGATCCCCCAGCGGTAGATCGGCGACCTCAAGCGCGGCGGTCGATTTACCCACCGCGTGCGATTCGCCGGTCAGCGCCGCTTCATCCACTTCCAGCGCGTGCGCCGCCAGCAGCCGCCCGTCGGCGGGAATGCGGTCGCCCGCCTCCAGCAGCACGATGTCGCCGGGGGCCAGCAATGTCGTATCCAGTTCGACTACCCGACCATCACGCCGCACCCGCGCGCTTGCCGCCAGCATGTTCTTCAAAGCCGCCAGGGTCTGTTCCGCGCGGTGCTCCTGATAAAAGCCCAGCGCGGCGTTCAAGATCACGACGAGAAGAATCACCACCGCGTCCTTCAGGTCGCCCACCGCCCAGGCCAGCGCGGCGGCGAACAGCAGCACGATGACCAGGAAATTCTTGAACTGGTCGATGAATTTCAGCAATAGCGGACGCGGCTTGGCTTCGACCAACCTGTTCTCGCCGGAATGCGCCAGACGCTGGGCGGCTTCATCGGCGGATAGTCCGCGCGCCGGGTCAACCTCAAGAGTGACGCAGGCGGCTTCGGCGGTTTGAGTGTGCCAGGGAATGGGTGTGGTCATGTTTTGTTATCTCAAAGAGTCAGCGTCGCCGCCACGAAGGCCGCATAGGCCACCAGCAGGACGCCACCGCGCCAGCGTGGGATGACTCCCGCGCGCGGCAAGATCAGCAACACGCCCAGCATACCAAAGACCAGGGCCGTGGCGATCTCGCCAACGGGCGCCTGGATGGGGTGAATCGCAGCGGCGACACCGACTATGGCCAGGCCGTTGTACAGATTGCTGCCCAGGAGTGTGCCCAACCCCACGTCGTCATGGCCGCGCAGCCGCGCGAGCAGCGTGGTCACCAGTTCCGGCAGCGAGGTGCCGATGGCCACCACGGTGGCGCCGATCACATAAGCATGCACACCCAGTGTCAGCGCGATGCCGGATGCGCCGGTCACGAACAGCCGCCCGGCCAGGATCAGGCAGGCCAGGCCCGCCGCCGCGAACAGCCAGGCGCGCAGGGGCGAGTCGGCGGAGGGCTCTTCCGTCGCCGTGGCGCGGCGATGCGCCAGCGCCTGGCGGGCCGCCATGGCTATCCAGAAGGTGAACAGCGCCAGCAACAATGCGCCATCCCCCCGCGACAGCGTGCCGTCAAGCGCCAGGATCAAGGTCAAAACAGGCACGGCCAGCGCCAGCAGGAAATCGTGTTTGATGTCGCCAAACCGCGCCGACAACGGCCCGAACAGCAGCGCCAGCCCCAGGATCAGGCCGATGTTCACGACATTGCTGCCCAGCGCATCGCCAAGACCGATCTCCGGCTTGCTGGCCAGTGCCGCCAGGCTGGAGACGGTCAACTCCGGGCTGGAGGTGGCGAAGGCGGCCAGCGTCGTGGCGACCAGCAGCTTGGGCAGGCGCAACCAGGTCGCTATCCCGAGAACGCCTTTGAGAAAGGCCTCGCCGCCGGCCGCCGCCAGGGGGATGGCGGCAAGCAGGGCGAGCAGGTCGGGAGTGCTAATGGCCGTCATGTCTTGATTTCTACGCCCCTCGACGCGCCCGGGCGGGCGAGTTTCTGTCCGCCCGCCTCAGGTGGGGTTTCGAGCCGGCGACTCGACTCGCGGTGACGAGAAAGCGGAGTGTCATCGACTAGTCCTCCCCCACCAGCAGCACGTCGCAATCCGCTTCCTGCGCGACGTCCTTGCTGACGCTGCCGAGCAGGAAATCTTCCAGCCCGCCGCGGCCTTGTCGCCCCAGCACGATCAGCGCCGCGCCCCAGCCGGCGGCGGATTCCAGGATACGGGTTGGCGGATAGCCCGGCTCGATATCGCTTTCCACCTGGTTATCCACCTCGCCTGGCACGCTGGCACGCAGATTGGCCATCAGATTCTCGGCGATGGCGCGCATCTCTTCGCGCCGTTGCTTGATCGCCGCGGCGTCCAGACCCTTGGCGCGCAGGCCGATTTCGTCCAGGGGTTCCAGCGTGTGCAGCAATTGCAGACGCCCGTCCGCCGCGAACCGACGCGCCCACTCGACCACGGCGCGGCTATGCGGAAAGAAATCCACCGCCGCCAGGACCCGGCCATAGGGCGCGACCGGCTCGCCGCGCACGATCAGCACCGGCCCATGACGTGCCCGCAGCAGACGCCAGGCGGTCGATCCGAGCAGCAGGCGCAGCAGCGGGCTCTCTCCGCGCGCGCCGACTACCACAAGGCCGGCGCCGACATCGGCGGCGTAGTCGGCGATCTGGGAGTGCGCGCGGCCGATGCGCTGCGCCGTCTTGACGCGGATGTCGTAGCGCTCGCGCAGCACCCGCGAGGTCGCTTCGACCTGCTCGCCGAGGACGGCCGGGATAGCGGCGCTATCGGCTGGGCCGACATCCTGTCCGGGGTACAGGGCGAGGGGTGCGGTCACATGCAGCAGATGCAGTTCCGCGCCCTGTTGTCTGGCGATGAGCGCCGCGCGCAATACGGCGCGGTTCGCCGCGCTGGAAAAATCGGTGGCGGCTACGATGGAGTTGATGGTTTGCATGAGTCTTTCCTCTTGGTTGCATACGATGGGTATGGCGAACGGAGCCTGCGTTGGGGATGACCCTTCATCCGACGGCGCTCGCTGTCAGGAATGCCTCGATACCCTTGCGCACCATCATCACGGCGATGGCGGCAAGCAGCAGCATGGCGATCTTGGAAACGATTTTTTCGCCCACCCGCCCCAGCACCCTGCCGATGCTGCCGGCGAAGCGGAACACGATGCCGGCGATCAGGATGTTGGCGACGATCGCCGCCGCAGTCCATCCGGGGCCATATTGGTTGAGCAGGAGCATCGAGGTGGTGAGCACGGCGGGGTCCGGTGATCAGCGGCACGCCCAGGGGAACAGCGCCCAGGCTGTCGGCATCGACCTGGCGCTGGAGCTTATCGTTGGCGAGCAAATCACCCATGGCCAGGATGAACAGCAGGATGCCGCCCGCCACCATGAAATCGGCCACCGTGACGCCGAGCAGGTCGAGGATCGCCGTGCCCAGCGAGAGAAAGGCCAGCGCCACCGCCGTCGCGGTGGTCACGGAGTGAAAGATCGCCCGACGTACCTGGTGTGGTTCCATGCCTTGGCTCAAGGAGAGGAATGCGGGCAGAACGCCGATCGCGTCCACCGCCACGAACAGGGGTACGAAGCAGAGCCAGAATTCATTCATGCCGTTGACACCTGCCGCGTCTGGATGACCTCATGCAGGACGTTGTTTTTGCCTTTCTGCTTTGCGTCGTACATCAGCCTGTCCGCCTGTTTCATCAATGCATCGATGCTCTCCGGCGGCGTCATGAACGTGATCACGCCAAAGCTGCCCGTTACCGGCCAGCCGTTTTTTTGCATGTCTTGTGTCAACTGCTGTCGCAGCTTGCTGGCGATTGCCCAGGCCGCTTCGCGTCCTGTCTTCGGCAGCAAAATCGCGAACTCGTCGCCGCCGAGCCGAGCTGCGACATCCGTCGAGCGGATATTGTTTTGCAGCGTCTCGGCAACCGTGCGCAGTACCCGGTCGCCAGCGTCATGACCATCGCGATCGTTGACCGATTTGAAATTGTCCAGATCCAGGGAGATCAGGGTGAGCGGATGCCGGTAACGTCTCGCCCGCATGATCTCGGCGTCGCCGTGCTCATGGAAAGCGCGCCGATTCGGCAACTGCGTGAGCAAATCGACCCTGGCCATGGTCGCTTGATGTTCATGTGCTCTTTTCAGCCTATCGACCAGCACGATGACCAGCGCAAATACGCTCAGCCTGATGGCATCGTTGACCAGCAGCGCCTGGAGATCGGCGCCAGGGGGCGCCGCGAGCCAATCCGCGGCCATCCAGACCGCCGCACCGAGCAATGCCGTGATGAACCCCGCTTTTGCGTTGACGTACCAGCAAACGGCTATCACGGGGAGCAGAAAGACGAGATGAAACTCGTATTTCGGGCCGCTCAGGTAATGCGCAAGCCCGGACAGCAGTATCCAGACCAGGCTCGCTGCAATCAGCCCTGTCCGCTGGAGCCCGCGCGCTTTCCAATCGATGGCCTGGTCAAAGTTCATCGCTGTCATGCCGTGTGTTTCAGGGAGGGTTTACGCCCCCTCGTGTGAACGTCGCGTAGCGACGCTTGTAACTCCCCTCTCCCGCGGGCGGGAGAGGGGTTGGGGGTGAAGGAGTTGATCGCTTCCACGTCCAGGATCAGGCCGTGCCGCGCCGTGACCCGCACCCGTGCGCAGTGTGCCGTGTGCCGTGTGCCAGGGGTTGACGGCTGCGTACCCGCCACAGTTCCCCATGCACGCGCGCCCAACCTTCGCCGTCGATGTCTTCCAGGGCCTCACCTTCCATGCCCGGCAATTCTTCGCCACCGGTGAGCACCGGGCGACGCCGGGCGCTCAGCGCCATGTCGCCGACGGCGAAGCTGAACAGGGCGGAAGTGGCCGCCATCGGCACGATCAGCGCCCAGGAAATACCGTAACCAGGCAGATCGGTGTCGATCAGCATCACCGAGCCGAGCACGAAGGCGATGACGCCGCCCAAGCCCAGCGCGCCGAAGCTGGGCAGGAAAGCTTCCGCCAGCATGAAGGCGATGCCGAGCGCGACGAGCGCCAGCCCGACATAGCTGATCGGCATCATTTGCAGCGCGAATAGCGCGAGCAACAAACAGATGCCGCCGACCACGCCGGGAAACACCATGCCGGGGTTGGAAAACTCGTAAAGCAGGCCGTAGATGCCCAGCAGCAGCAGGATGTAAGCGATGCCGGGATCGCCGATCACGGACAGAAGCCGGTTGCGCCAGTCCGGCTTTGAACGGGTGATGGTCAACCCAGCGGTGTCCAGGGTGATTTCACCTGTCGCCAGTTTCACCTTGCTGCCATGCAGTTGCTTCAGCAGGTCGGCCAGATCGGTCGCCACGATATCCACCACCTTGGCCTGCATCGCAGCCTCGGCGGACAGACTGACCGCCTCGCGCACCGCCCGTTCGGCCCAGTCAGCGTTGCGCCCGCGCAGTTCTGCCAGGCCGCGGATGTAGGCGGCTGCATCGTTGACCGCTTTCCTGGCTTTTGCATCCTGCGGCGGGGCGTCGGCGGGCTTTTCCCCCTTCTTCTCCGGCGAGGCCGGTTTGTCGGGCACAGCCGCGGGCGCCAACTCCACCGGCGTCGCCGCGCCCAGATTGGTGGCCGGCGCCATGGCCGCGATGTGGCTGGCGTAGAGGATGTAAGTGCCGGCGCTGGCGGCACGCGCGCCTTGCGGCGAAACATAGGTCGCCACCGGCACGGATGAGGCAAGGATGGCCTTGATGATGTCGCGCATCGCCGTATCCAGCCCACCCGGCGTATCCATCTCGATCACCACCAGGCGGGCTTTCGCATCCGCCGCCTTGTCGATGCCGCGCACCAGATAATCGGCGCTGGCCGGGCTGATGGCGCCCTGCACGGTCAGTACATGCACACCCTGCGCGTGCGCCGATACGACGCACAGCAGGGGCAGGCATATCCAGGTGACCAGTCGCGCGATGAGCAGCATGTCTTTACCTTTCAGCCCGACGCCTTGAGCACAGGACGCTGCGCCATTTGTGTACCTCGTCCAGCAGGAGTCCGCTGGAGCGCGTCAGCGGCTGTCGTCATGCTTTCCTCGCCTCGTGCGCCGGGCGCATCGCGCGACGGGAAGCGCCACAGCAAGAAGCCCGGAGCGAGTCGGCGCGCCGCATTCGTGGCTGAGCCGCGCGCCGTCATGGGGACGTCTCGACGCCTTCATCGTCCAGATGCGCCGCCCATTCGCGCCATACCGCCCAGGCCACGGCCAGGACGATGGGGCCGGCGAATAGTCCGACCAGGCCGAAAGCCAACAGGCCGCCCAGCACGCCGAACAGCACCAGCAGGAAGGGAATGGCGCCGACGATCAGGCGTAGATTCAGGCGCAGCTTCGGGTGTGAAATTATTCATGTTGATTCCTTGAATAAAAAGATACTGCGCGGCGATTCGGTCAACCGCCGCGCACCATGGCCATCACCTGGCCCATGTCCAGCGTTTCCGCCTGCTGCCGGATCTGCGGCAGGTACTGGCTCTGCATTTGTTTGGCCGGCCCCAGCAGATTCTGGAAACTGTCTTTCAGCATCGCCGTATCCATCCGCCGCCCGCCGGCGTAGTAGCGCTTGGCGAGCTGCCCCAAGGCATAGGTGCTGGCGAAGGAAAACGCCATCCCGGTGGCCGCGCCACCGACTTTACCGATGGTCTTGCCCGCCATCTTGCCGAGCAGCCCGCCCAACAGCTTGCGGCCGATTTGTTCGAGGTATTGCGAGGTCAGCCCGACCCCGGCGGCGGCGATGAATTCCTTGATGTGGCCTTGGTCAAGCGTCACGCCGTGGGCTTTGCCGATGCCGTAAACCATCTTGATCTGCAACGGAATGATGGCCATCGACGCCCATGACTGCGGCAACAGTTCCAGCGCGCCGTTGAGCAGGCTGTAGTTGAGGATGGATTTGTCCAGTTCGGCTTCGGACAGATTGGGCTGCGCCGCCACTACCGGGCCGGGCGCGGCCACTGGCGCCACTGTTGCGGGTGCGGCGGCTTCGGAAAGTTCGACGATGGCGTCAGCCTCATGTTCGATGCGGTCGGCGCTGGCCGTATCGAGCGCCAGCAGGCCTTTCAGGTTGTCGAGGAAGCGCCTTTCCGCCTCGCTCACCTGGCCGTCGGCCTCGCACACGCAGACCGCCATCTCGTAGGCGAGTTGACGCAACTCGGCCTCGACAAGCATGCCGGCGGCACCCTCCAGGCTGGCGCGCCGGAGCAGCACATCCTGGTAGAGCTTCATCAGATCAGGCGTGCCGGCCTGGTTGGCGAGAGATTCGGCGATGCGGCGAATTTCCTCGCGTTCGCGGGCGTGTTTCTCGCCATCGGCGAAAGCGGCGAAGAGGGTCAGGGTGAGGATCGCGCGTTGCTGTTCGGGGTTCATCTTGAGGGTTCCTTTACGGTTGGATAAGCAGCAGGAAGGCTGCGCCAGAATTGCCGCTGCCGGGAAAGACGTCTGGCCATAGTACGCCCGGCGCGCCCGGCGCCGCCGCCACGCGGACCATTGATATCGGAAAGGCGAACATTGACCCGGCTGATCGCCTCATCGCCATGACTGAGGCCGAAGGCAAGCCGCTGGGTGACGTAGTCGTTGATGCCATCCGTGAGGACGAATCCCTGGCTTTGAATATCCATCTGCATGGTTATTTCCTTCCGTTTTCAGATTGAACACGGAAGCATCCTACGGCGACAAATGGATAAGAGAAATTCGATTTAAGTTAATGAATAGTTCGTATAAATCGAATCATTGAGGAATTCAAACGCAACTTCAACGCAATTTCATGGCGAGACCAAACTTGGAATATCAACTCGCGCGGGTTTCCGTGTTTGATCCGGCGCCAGCATTCGGTTCAGTCGGTCAAACTGGATTCAGTTCTGCAGTTCCACCGGGCAAGTGAACATCAACAGACCATAGTCGCGTTCATATTTGGCTTGCAGACGTTGCACGATGCTCGAACATAACTCGGCGTCGCCGATCACCTCGATACGGATATTGCCGCCCGCTGTCCACTTGCCGGTACGCACGCCATGCGTGCCGCGGCCGCGCGCTTCCGAGATGGTGTAGCCCTTGGCACCAAGCGCCATGATTTCTTCGATCAGAATGTCTTCCAGCACGGCTTCGGACAGAATGGTGAGAAGGAGCAAGGATTGCGACGACATCGGTTTTGGCCTCAGATGGCATGGATGGTTTTGGCCATCCATAAATAGATGGGGATGCCCAGGAAGATGTTGAACGGAAACGTCATCCCCAGCGAAGCGCCAATCGACAGCGCCGGATTGGCTTCCGGCACGGCAATGCGCATGGCCGCCGGGGCAGCAATATAGGATGCGCTGGCGAACAGGGTGGCGAGCAGGAAGGTGCCACCGACCGAGAAGCCGAGCATCCAGCCGGTAACGATGCCAAGCGTTGCCGAGAACATGGGCATCACCACCGCGAAGCCGGCGAGGAAGACGCCATATTCACGCAGTGCGGCGATGCGGGTGGAAGCGACCAGGCCCATTTCCAGCAGGAACAGCGCGAGTACGCCCTTGAACAGGTCAAAGAACAACTTGTCCAGCGGCTTGATGCCTTCCGCGCCGGCGACGAAACCGATCACCAGACCGCCGGCCAGCAGATAGATACTCTTGCCGAAAAAGACTTCGTGCATCAGTTTGCCCCAGCGCACCGTGCCTTCGCCATGCCGGGCAAGAATGACGCCGATCACCAGGGCCGGAATTTCCAGCAAGACCAGGAACACGATCAGATAGCCTTCGAACTCCAGCATTTCATGGCCCAGCAAGGTGATGCCGACCGAAAACGTCACCACGCTGACCGAGCCATAGTGCGCGGCGATCGATGCTGAGTCGGCACGGCTCATGCGTCCGATGAAGCGCAGCACCGGGAACGCCACCAAAGGAATGATGGCGCCCACCAAAACAATGATCAGGCCATCGAAAACGAGATCACCCACCGGGTGTTTGGCGAGTTCAACGCCTCCCTTGAGGCCAATCGCCAGCAGGATGAAGATCGACAGCGCTTCGTAAATGCTGCCCGGTATCTTCAAATCCGAGCGCAACAGTCCGGCAACCACGCCAAGCACAAAGAACAGAACCACCGGCTCAAAATTCATTATCGTGTTCCCCCGTAAAGCTTAGGGGCCGCAAAAGAATAACTAGAACATTCTGGCCGCGTTGGCGGGCGCGCTGCTGTGTTGCCGGTCGCTGGCAGGGAATGGCCATGCTGTGCTTCCGGCACCTTGCAGCACATCCCGCCAGCACGCCCATAATCGTCCAAGTTATTCATTTACGGCCCCTTAGCCATAGCGCTCCATCATTTCACGAATGGCCTGATCCTTGGAGCGGAAAAAGCGGTCCGCCGGCAGAATTTCTCCAATGTGCGCGCGCTCCAGCACTTCCATGACCTGCTTCTTGAGGCCGCTGACATAGAGTGTGACGCCGGTCTGTTCGAGACGCTGTGCGAGGTCGCGCAGCTTCTCCTCGCCGGAGACGTCAATCTCGTTGATGCTGCTGCCGATCAACAGGATCGCCTTGGCATTAGGGAAACGGGCGAGGGCTTCCAGCATCATGTCTTCGAAATAGGTGACGTTGACGAAAGTCAGCTCGCCGTCAAAACGGACCGGCACAAAATTTTCGCTCATCGGTTTGAGGTCGTGCGTATCCATGCCGGCGAGGACGCCATCCGGATGCTGGCTGAGAATTTCGCCGCGCGGACGCATGCGCCGACGCAGGAACAGGACGATGGCAATGACCGCGCCGAACATGATGCCGGTATCGAGATGCGGCGCGAACGCCAGCGTCGAGAGGAAGGTGACGCTGGCGGCAATGCCATCATGACGATGAGTCTGCCAGGCGTGGCGAAGGGCACCGAAATTGACCAGACCGACTACCGCCAGCATGATCACGGCCGCCAGCACCGCCTGCGGCAGGTGGTAGAGCAGGCTGGTCAGGAACAACAAGGTCAGTAGCACCAGCAGCCCGGTAAACACCGAGGACAGGCCAGTCAGGGCGCCGGAATTAAGGTTCACCGCCGAGCGCGAAAACGAACCACTGACCGGAAAGCCTTGCGAGGCACTGCTGACCAGGTTGGCCAAACCCTGGCCGATGAGTTCCTGGTTGGGATCGATGCGCGCGCGCGTCTTCGCCGCCATCGCCTTGGCAATCGAGATGGCCTCCATGAATGCAACCAACGAGATGACCAGTGCGACGGCAAGCAGATTGGTGATGTCCTGCCAGTTCATGCGCGGCATGGTCAGACTGGGCAGGCCCGGCGGGATGGCGCCGACGACTTCACCGCCTCCGCTGAGCTGCACCCCTTTGGCATCGATCTTGCGGATACGCCAGTGCGTACTATCGGTTTTCAATCCGGCGGGTATCGCGGCGGCCGAATAGTACAAGGTTGCACCGGCCGAATCCGTCGCCGAAACCAGGCGGACTTCACGCAAAGACTTGAAATGCGCCTGGATTTCTCGCGCGGCATCATCGCGTTTCGACTCCGCCACTTCCAGTTTGTAATCCAGTTCGGCGCGGCGTTCGCGGGTTTCATCCTTTTCAATCTTGCGCGCAGCGTCACGATGCAGGTTGACCTCGTTTTCCAGTTCATTGAGGCGAGCCCGCTTTTCACGCTGTTCGAGGATCATGTTGAGCGTGGGCGCATCCTGGATGGCCTCGGCTGCCGACTGAGTGTTGCGCTCAAAGCCGATCTGCCAACTTACCAGGGTGGTCAACACCACAGCGATCAACACATTTGGCCAACGTGGCAGAAAGCGCTTGAGCAGAATCATCAGCGTCAGGGCGCATCCACCCATGATCAGGGTGGGGATGTGCGTATCGCCGATCTGCATGAGCACACCGGTGATGTCAGCGAGGAAGTTTTCGCTGCGTTGCATCGGCACGCCAAGCATCTTGTTGAGCTGGGACAGCGCGATGATGATGGCGGCCGCATTGGTGAAGCCGATGATGACCGGATGTGACAGCAGGTTGACGATGGCCCCCATGCGCAGCAGGCCGAGTGCAAGCTGGATGATGCCGACCAGGAAAGCGAGCAGGATAGCGAGAGCGATAAAGCTCTCGGAGCCGCTTGCCGCCATTGGCGCCAGGGCGGAAGCCGTCAACAAGGCAACGATGGCGACCGGTCCGGTGGAAAGCTGGCGTGAGGAACCCCACAGGGCAGCGACAATGACCGGCAGGAAAGAGGCATACAGGCCGTAGTAAGCCGGCATGCCGGCAAGCTGGGCGTAGGCCATGGATTGGGGGATCAGAACCAGGGCTACGGTCAGGCCAGCCAGCAGGTCGGCGCGAACCTGAACAGCGCTCAGGGGAAACCAGCCCAGGAAGGGAAACCATGTCCGGGGCGCGAGCTTCATGACTCGCTCCCGTTACCGGCGGGAGCCTTGTCCACGGCATCGGCTTCGGCAGCGCGGCACCAGAGCCAGGCGTGCGCCAGCAAACCGACAAGCACCACCGCCAGGATAGCCGGCAAGGCATCCCTGGCCAAAACAAAGAAGCCCAGGCCGCAGGCCAGGAGCAGAAGCAGCATGGGCCAGAATTCCTCGCCAAACAGGATATCGCTCCAGGACGCCCGCGCCAGGCGGGATCGGCAATTCAACAGCAGATTGGGCTTCATTTCCCTGTCCCTTTCCATCAGTCCGGCCAGACGCGGCGGGGGTGCGGGAAGCGGGAGGGTTCGCTCGGAGTCGGCGTGGCGCTGGCCGGCTTGGGTACAGGTTTGGGTACGGGTTTGGGTATGGGTACGGGTACGGGTTTGGGTATGGGTACGGGTTTGGGTACCTCCGCGGTCTGCCGAGATTCAACGGGTTTCTCCGCCGTTTTCTTGGGACGTCGGGCGGGGGTAGGCGCCACCTTGCCGGGATTGATGCTGGCGGTCAGCTTGTCTTCCAGTTTGCTCATGTTCCCATCACCTCTTGAATGACTTGATCGATCTCGCGCGCCGCCTCGCGGCCGCGAGCGCCCAACTGGTACACGCTCACCCCTTCCAGGATGGCGGTTCGAAATGCCGCTCGTCGTCGCACCATGCAGCTCAGGACGGGTACTTCCAACCCGGCCAGGGCTTGGGACATGGCGCGGGACAAAGCGCTGGCGGGTTCCGCCTGGTTGACCAGCAGCCAGGCCGCGAGTCCTGGGTTGACTTGCCTGGCCTGGCGCACGGCGGCGACGGTTTCCGCGCAGGCCCACAAGTCCAGGGGTGAGGGCAGCACCGGGATGAGCACGCCTCGAGCGCGTTCCATAATCCGCCGGGTGACCGCCATGTCCAGGGAAGGCGGGCAATCCACCACCACATGCGCATGGCTGAGGGCCATCCGGTTGATCACCGCCACCGGATCGGTGCCGCCGGCCTCGACCTTGGGCAGTGCGGTGGCCGCTGCGCCACCGCTTCCGCCCCAGTTCGCCCAGTGAGCCAGGGCGCCCTGGGGATCGGCATCCACTAACCCGACCAGCCCAACCCGCCGATGCGGATCGGCGCTTTTTGCCAACCCTGCTGCCAATCCCGCCGCCAGATTCACCGCCAAGGTGCTCTTGCCGCAGCCGCCTTTGAGATTGGCCAGGGCCAGGATCCAGGCGGACATGGTTTGCGCCTCAGCTCGCCAAAGGGGTCGAAGCCAGGGCTTCCACCTGGCGGGCGAAGGTGTAGTCGTCGGTTCCCAGAACGGTATCCTTGGCCACCACGCTCACGTTTACATGGGTCTTGGCGAAGTTCAGATCCGGGTAATTGCCGGTTTCCTTGGACAGGACCTCCAGTCTGTCCAGGAAGCCTCGGGTCGCCGCGTAGTCCGCAAACTCGAAGCGACGGCTCATCGCTGCAGGTTTGGCCTGCACCTGCCAGCCGGCGGGGGGGGATTCAGACATGACAAATCTCCTTCAAGAAGCGGACCGGGTCGCAGCCCTTATCCGCCATTTCCGTCAACATGCGGTCCAGTTCCGCCAAGTGCCCCTGCTCATCCGCCAGCAGTTCGGCGAACAGCGCGGCGGCGGCGGCGTCGCGACACCGTCGAGCGTAGGCCAGGGCATCCTGGTAAAGCAGTACCGCGTCGAGTTCCAGTTCCCGGTCCAACAGCAGCATCTCGCGCAGGTCGCGGCCGGGACGCACCGCCCGCAGGCGGGTGGCGTTGGGGGCCAGACCCAGGGTGAGCAAGTGGCAGATGAGTTTGCCGGCGTGGCCTTGCTCCTCGTCCGCCTCGCGGCGGAAGTAATCCGCCAGGCCGTCCTCCTGCCACAAGCGGCACAGGCAGGACTGGGTCAGGTACTGCTGCACCACGCTCAACTCATGGTCGAGCGCTTGGGTCAGGTATCCGGCCAGACGGGGATTCGCCAGCATTTCGTCCGCTCCTTAGCTGCGTTGAGTGGTGACCTCGCCGTCCCGACCACCGGCGAATCCGCCAGGGGTGCTGGGCAGCACGCCTTCCACTTCCGAATGGACGCGGGCGATGATGTGCGCCGACACCAGGCCGTCGCCGACGCGTTCGCAGGCATCGGCCCCGGCGCGCACCGCCGCGTTTACCGCGCCGGTCTCGCCACGCACCATGACGGTGACATAGCCGCCGCCGACGAACTCACGTCCCACCAGGCGCACTTCCGCCGCCTTGGTCATGGCATCCGCCGCTTCGATGGCGGGCACCAGGCCACGGGTTTCGATCATGCCAAGGGCAACTCCAGTTACTGCTGTCATTTCAGTTCTCCTTCGTTCAATGGGTCTTGCCGGGCGCCGCCGCTTGCTTGCGGCGACGCCCTTCTACCGGCATCAGGCCGCCGGCGCCGTGGGCAGGATGCCCTCCACTTCCGAGTGGACGCGGGCGATGATGTGGGCCGACACCAGGCCGTCGCCGACCCGCTCGCAGGCGTCCGCGCCGGCACGCACCGCCGCGTTCACCGCGCCGGTCTCGCCGCGCACCAGCACAGTGACGTATCCGCCGCCAACGAACTGGCGGCCGATCAGCCGCACTTCCGCCGCCTTGGTCATGGCATCCGCCGCTTCGATGGCGGGCACTAGGCCACGGGTTTCGATCATTCCCAATGCAATTCCAGTTACTGCTGCCATTTCAGTTCTCCTTCAGTTCAAAAAAATCGTTGTTTCCATCCGCCCGTCAAGCCACAGCCTGGGGCAGCACGCTTTCCACTTCGGAGTGGACGCGAGCGATGATGTGGGCCGACACCAGGCCGTCGCCGACCCGCTCGCAGGCGTCCGCGCCGGCACGCACCGCTGCGTTCACCGCGCCGGTCTCGCCACGCACCATGACGGTGACGTAGCCGCCGCCGACGAACTCACGCCCTACCAGGCGCACTTCCGCCGCCTTGGTCATGGCGTCCGCCGCCTCGATGGCGGGCACCAAGCCACGGGTTTCGATCATTCCCAATGCAATTCCAGATACAGCTGCCATTTCAGTTCTCCTTCAGGTTAAAAAACATTTGAAAACAGAGTTGTGAATCATCCCGGCCGAGAGTCGGCCATCAACCAGCGTCCGGGTCCCAGTTGTCGATAATTCCGGCGATGGTCAGATCGGTAAGAACCTTCACATCGCCGGCCGCTATCCGCGCGGCCGAGCCGCTCACGGTGAATACCCATTTGCCCGGCGGCACGCCTACCGGATCACACGCCACGGCAAGGGCGCCCTTGGCATCCACCAGCACGCGCAGGGACATCTGCTTGAGCCCCGCCACGCGTCGGGTGGCCACCAGTTCGGAACGCACCTGCATGATTTCCATCAGGCTTTCCCCTCGCCTCTGGTCTCGTCAGACTGCCAATGGTCGATGATTCCGACGATGGTCAGATCCGACGGAAAATCCTTGCTGCCGGCGGCTTCACGGGCCGCCGAGGAGCCGACGCAGATGACCCAGTCGCCGGGTATGCAGCCGATGGCATCCACCGCCACCTGGCGCCCGCCGCCGACCTTTTCGCGCACCACCAGCAGCGGCCGGTGGCCCATCTCGGCGATGCGGTTGGTCGACACCAAAGTCTTTTCCACCTGCATGATCTTCACGGTTCAGTCCTCCAGGCTTTCGATGGGGCTGCCCGTGGGCAGGTCCTGCACCGACAGGTGGCAGGCCAGCAGGCCTTGGGCAGCGAGATCGGCATAACGGGCGCGGATGGCGTTCGCCACGCGACGGGTCTTTTCCGTCACCCGCTCGCGGGCGCCGGGCACCCTGGCGTCGTAGCGGTAGTGGATGGCCACCGGGATGGGCAGGCCGTGCTTGAGGTTGAGGCCCTTGAAAATCTTGATGCCCACGTCCATGTCCACCACGCCTTCTTCCAAGGTGTGCAGGTGGGCGTAATAGGCCACGTTGCGCATCTGCACTTCCTCGAAGCCGTCGCCGACGTTGAGGTAGCGCTCGGCGTGGCCGATGTCCGGATAGCGGCCGTCGTAGAGATCGTTGACGTATTCGATCTGAGAGAAGTTGTTCACCAGCAGGTTGGCGATCAGCCGGCGCATGCCGTCGTGCGGCTCGCCCTGGCCGGCGCCCCAGCCGTCCTTGCGGCTGGCAGCGCGGATGGCGTCGTAGACCGCCGCGCGGGCGGTATCGCCGGAGAGCCCTGCGGTTTCCTCGTACAGCCGGGCGTTGTCGACATGGCGGTAAGCCGAGAGATCGCCGTTGGCGTCCGGAATGTGCACCTTGATGGTGTCGTTGTCGGTATCCACGCCGATCAGCAGGATGTCGGTGCTGGCACCGCAGCAGAAGGCGTTCTGGATGGCCTGGCGGAACTGCGTCAGGCGCTCCAGGGCCGCTTCGATGGCCTTGGTTTCGTTGCTGCCGTGGGCGGCGCAGCCTTGGTGGCAGGGGTTGGAAGAACTGGTGTGGTAAACCGCGATCTTTAGATAGCGGGTACCGGCATCTGCCGTCGTCGGCACGCCTTCGCGGAAACGACGCAACTCGGTGGCCACCCAGTGGCGCACATCCGTTTCCACATCGAACAGAGCGCCGGCATAGGCTTTGCGCCGGGTCAGGGAGGTCAGCGGCAGGCGAAGGATGTAACGCGACAGGCCTTTCAGCCGGCCATCGGAGCAGGGGCTGATGTCCACCGCGTGGAAGCCGCAGTCAAGGAAGAAGTTGCGGGTGTCCTGTACCTGCTCCAGTTGGTTCTTGATGTCCAGGGCGAACTGCGCCGCCGCGGCCTTGAGGGCGGAGAAGGCGCAGTGGGCATAGAGGGCCTTCAGGTCCAGACCGGCCACCCAGGCATCCTCCAGGATGCCCTGGGGCAGGTCGTAACCCAGTTGCTCGCGGGCAATGCTTTGCGCTTGATTGGGGAAGTCCTCCAGATGCTGCACAGCGGAGAGGGCCTTGAGTGCGGGTGCGATGGCCTCGAAGCGTCCCTTCACCGAGTCCTCGCAGTACGCCAGGCGGGCATTGGTGTGTCGATCTGCCAAAGGATGGCGACGCGCCGCCGTGCTCTTCTGAGCAGGCTTTTCGCTGCCTTGGTCACCGCTATCCGCCGGACGCGCGGGCAGCGCGGCCAAGGAGGTGCCGAGACCGTAGGGGGCATGGCCGTGCCGGCGGGCGGGCTGGGCGCGGGCGCGCAGGGCGTAGGCGTTGTGGGTGTTCATGGCGGTTTAACCCCGTGCCCCACCGGATAACGTGATGGCCGCGCCCTTGCCGGCGTTGCCGCTGCTGCCGGTGACCCTGCCGATAGGCGCTTCCGGACGTTCCCGATCCTTGTTGGCCCAGGCGCCAGCGGACAGCCCGCGTCCCTCGCCACCGCGCATGGTCGGGTTGCGGCCTTGCGCCCAACGTCCCTCGGTGCCGGTCACGCGTTCGCTGCGTGCCCAATCATCACCGGTGATCCGCGTGCCGCCATCGCGGCCTTCGCCGGTGATGCGCTCGGTGATCGCTTCAGGGGCTGGGACTGGGACTGGGACTGGGGCCGGCGCTGCCATGTTGAATCCTTGGCGCGGCTCGTCGCGGTAGCGGAATTCCGGCGTGCCGGAGACCAGGCCCGAGGCCATGTTCACCGGGCCGGTGATGCGGCCGGCGCCGCCGTAGCCGGTGCCGGTGATGCGGCCGGCAGCTTCCTGCGCCGGTGCCGCCACACTGAACGCGGCCGGTCGCGGTTCGCTCTCGCGCCGGGTCATGGCCATGGCACGTGGTTGACTCGATGGCCGGCCCGGTGGCTGGAAGCGCGACGGCAGGGCGGGCGCAGCCTGGCGCGCACCTTGGTCGCCATGCTGGCAACCGCAGGCGCCCTGGATCTGCTCACTGGCCGCATAGGGCGTGCCGCTGATCGCCAGACGGCTGCCCGGCTCGTCGCCGGTGACCCGGCTTGAGGACTGGCCGCCCATACCCAGCGGGGTGCCGGACACAGCCATGCCGTGACGGGTGTGGGTGACCACCACCTTGGAGGCGGGCGCGCTGTTCTCGCGTGCCGGTTCCGCCGCGCAGGTGGCGCTGAAGCGCTCCGCACCGGCGTACTCGGTCCCGGTGACACTCTGGCACCCGCCCTGCTCGTCACCGCTCAGCTTTGGGAAGCGGGCGCCGGTCAGCACGCCGCCGGTCAACATGTGTCCCACCAGGGTGCGCATCTCGCGCACCTTGGCCGGGGCCTCGCCTTTAACTCCGCCGCGCTCGTATTGAGAGCCGGTGACGCGGCCTTCGGCGCGCGGCTCGTTGCCGGTCACTTTTTGGGTGCGCTCCACCAGATTGCCGGTGATGCGCTGTCCGGCCTGGCTTGCCGCTTCGCCCACCTTTTCCGGGCGAGCCTGGGGTTTAACCTGTTCCGAACGGCCATGGCAGACCGTCTCGAATTGTTCGTTGGAGAGATACTCGGTGCCCGAGATGCTCTTGCAGGCGCCGGCTTCATCGCCGGTCACCTTGATCGAACGCCCCACTTCCACGCCCGACACCGGACGGCCGGCAACCGTATGGGTCAGCGCCACCTTGCTCGGTCCGTTGATGGTCAGCCGGGAACTCCCGGCATCCGCGTACTGGGAGCCGGTAATGGACCTCTTCGCCCCGGCCTCTTCACCGGTCACAGCCCGAGGACGCGCCGCGTCGCTGCCGCTGATGGCCAGTCCCTTGCGCGCGGTAGTGCCGACACTCACTTTTTCCGGCCGAACGATGAGGCCCTTGCCCTCGCAATACTCGGTGAAATTCTCGCTGCCAAGATATTCGGTGCCCGTCACCGGCTTGCACATGCCGACTTCGCCCCCGGTGACCTGGAGCGTGCGTCCCAATTCTGTGCCGCTCTCAAGTCGTTCGCCGGGCCGCTCGGGTGTTTTCGAGCCGGGGGCACCGGTTACCCAGCGGCCGTGGCTGGTGGCGCTCATCCCCACCTTGGCGGGAGCGGGCTCCGGGCTGCTCTGGCAGAAGGCTTCAAACTGCTCGCTGCCGATATATTCGGTACCGGTGATGGCGCGACAGGTGCCCGGCTCGTTGCCGGTCACCCGTGAGGTCCGTTCCACCTGGGTGCCGGAGACGGTCTGGCCGGAAAGCGTGGTGCCGGTTTCGACCTTGGCCGGCACCTCGACTGGCGGACGCACGCGACCACTGGGACGGGGCGCTGGCGCGTTGCCGCGCCCTTTGCTGCTCAACTCGGCGCGACGCTTGCGCGCCAATTCCTGGCCACTCAATCCGGCCAGGTTCGACGACGCGCTTGACGAGGACTTGGCCGGCAATGCACCTTTCCCCAGGATGGACATGGCCTTGCGGCGCTCGCGGCAGAAATCACGCACGCCCATTTCACTTTCCCCCGCAACCGCTTGTGCGGCGGCTGGGCCGCTTTCAACCAGGGTGCAGGCGATGTCGAGGGCGGCTTCGGTGAACGACTCGGCGACCGACTCGGCGACCGACTCCGGCGCGCTTTCCAGCACGGGGGCGGCTATCGTCGAAGCGATTGCTGGCGGGGTTGCGTCCCTCGCCGGTGCGGCATCCGCCGGCGTTGCGTGCGACGCGGGCCGGCTTGCCGCGACACTTTGCCGTGTCACCAGACCGAGCCCTTTCTTGCCGGTCTGGGACAACATGGCGCGTCTCGCGCGGGCCAGTTCCTGGCCGCTCAGGCCTGCCAGGGCATCGCTCAAAGTCTGTTCGGGCATGATGTTTCCTCTTGCGGTTGTTCGGTTCGGGGGCTGCATTCGCGCCGCACTGGAGTGGAATGCAGCAGACGGCACGAACTTTATGGATGATGAACAACAAACAAAAGTTAATTGTTATTATGTTTTCCATATACAAATGTTTATACATGAGGCCCGCCCATGCGACTCCGCAACGTCACCCTTCACCAACTGCGCCTGTTCCAGAGTCTGGGCAATCATCTGTCCTTCACCCGGGTGGCGGAGGAACTGCACCTGACCCAGCCCGCCGTCTCCATCCAGATCAAGCGTCTTGAGGAAAGCGTGGGTCTGCCCCTGCTGGAGCACATGGGCAAGCGCCTGTTTCTCACCGACGCGGGGCGGGAACTGTTCGAGGCCAGCCGGGACGTGCTGGAGCGCATGCGGGTGCTGGGGGAGGACATGACCGGTCTGGAAGAAGGGATACGCGGCCCCTTGAACCTGGCGGCCATCACCACCGCCAAATACTTCATGCCGCATCTGCTGGGGGCCTTCCTGCGCGACTACCCGGCGGTGGTGCCACGCCTGACCATTACCAACCAGTCGCGCGTGGTAGAGCGCCTGGAAGGCAATCTGGACGATCTGGTGATCATGGGTACGGTGCCGGAAAACATGGACCTGGAAGCCGAGTTTTTCCTGGACAACCCGCTGGTGGTGGTGGCGCCGCCGGACCATCCCCTGGTGGGACAGAAAAACATCCCGCTGGCGCGCATCGCCGAGGAACGTTTTCTTTCCCGCGAGCCCGGTTCAGGCACCCGCCAGGCTCGTATACGGCTGTTCGCGCAGCACGGACTGACCGCCAACACCTACATGGAGCTGGGCAGCAGCGAGGCGATCAAACAAGCGGTGATGGCCGGCCTCGGCATCTCCGTGCAGTCGCGGCACAATCTGGCGCTGGAACTGGAATCGAGTCGCCTGGCGATCCTGGACGTGGAGCACTTTCCCCTGATCCGCCAGTGGTATGCGGTGCATCTCAAGGGCAAGAAGCTGTCCCACACCACACGCCGATTCCTGAATTTCCTGCTGCAGGATGGGGCACGCATCTGGCAAGGTGCCCAGCCGCATATCTCGTGATGATTCAGGTTCATAGCCGATTCACCGCTGAATTCATCAGCCGAGAATTACCCGTCCAGGCCGACAGGATGCACTGCCGTGTGGCGGTGCTGAACTGGCAGTCAAGGGCGTTGGAACAGGTGTGAAAGGTGGCCGGAATCGCCTGCGCGGAAATTTTCCCATTCGGCCATCCCTACTTCACCAACTCCATCAACTTCCCATAGCTATCTACCACGTCGTACTTAACCTGATCCGAGGTGATTTTGGCGAAGAATTTTCGGGCACAGGCAATCTTGGAGACTTCAATTGCGCGTAGATCCATGGAGGACATGGAGCCTTTTGTCTCGGCGATGAAATAGATGTGTTTCACCTTGCCATCGTGAAAAGCGATGGCCCAGTCGGGGTTGTAGGGACCGACCGGCGTAGGAATGTGGAAACTCTTCGGCAACTTGGCGTAGACGACGACCTCGGTACTGGCGTCCAGCTTCTCGACAAAGGTTCGTTCATTGTTCGAGTCGGTGAATACGTAGTCGTAAATGTGGTGATTGGCTTCGAATGCCTTGCTGAAGTCCTGCTTGGGTTTTTCCGCCGTGAATATCTCCGAGCCGTAGGTCTCGTCCACCGGGTCATAGGCAATGTGCTCGACGATGACGGTGGCCTTCTGTTCGTTGATCAGCTTGCAGGCCTGGGCCATGAAGTCTTCCGGATTGGTCTTGAACTGGCTGAAGGCCGCGGCATTGATCCCCTTGAGGATGCTGGCGATGGAGTGCCGCGTCAGCTGGGTGGAATCGGCGAGGTTGCCGACCAGGTCGTACTTCACCGCCGAGTGAACGGAGTGGTTGTAGTTTTCCGTCTGGCTTTCGGCCACCTTGAATGCGGTCCCGGCTTTGAGATCGTCGAAACTGGCGCCGTCCACTTGGGCGCCGCGTTCGATGACGTACTGCATCGGCTTGACGCGCAGTTCCTTGTCCAGCGCCGCCACGCACTTGCTCACCAATTCTTCGGTTTCAAAGTGGACGGTGTAGGCGGCTTTGCGGTTGATCTTGTTCCACAGCGCCTGGAATTCCTTCTTCTCGAAATTCGCGTTCAGCGGGTTGAGTTTCGCCTTGCGGCCATCGCAGATCTCCGGCAACTGGGCTTCGCTGAACACGCTGTCGATCAACTGGAAGACCTGCGCGGCATGGGTTGCCAGTTCCTCGGGCAATTCCGCCAGCACTCCTTCCTTCTTCGCCTCGTGATACTTCTTGGTGATGTTCCTTTTCTTGTCGACGTAACCGTTCTGGATCAGGTAGAACTCGATGCCGGTGGCCATGTCGTCGCTGACTTCGATGTCGCCGGCGCGGGTGGCCAACACCTTCCCTGTGAAGTAAGCCTTGTCTGCCACGCGCGGCCGGGCCGACAACGAATCGCTGATGTCCTTCTGCAGCGCACTGACGAAATCCTTGTAGCTCTCGCTGGCCACCACCGTCAGTTCGTTGATCTGATGCACCGTGGCCGGGTTGTCCATACGGTCGCCCAACTGGTTCACTGCCAGGCGCAAGCCACGGCCCACTTCCTGCCGACGCGAGACGGTGTTGTCGCTGTGCTTGAGGGCACAGATGACAAACACGTTGGGGTTGTCCCAGCCTTCGCGCAGCGCCGAATGGGAAAAAATGAAGCGCACCGGCTCGGCAAACGACAGCAGACGCTCCTTGTCCTTGAGGATCAGGTCGTAGGCATCCACATCGTCGGTTTCCGTGGACTTCTTGCCAGTTACCGGATCGACCAGGCGCTTGGTCTTCTTGTCGATGGAGAAGTAACCGTTGTGGGTTTGGCGCGCCTGAATGCCCTGCAGATAACGGTTGTAGGGCGTGTCCTCCAGGGTCAGCACCTGGTTGAGATGGGCGTCGTATTCCTCCTCGAAGACCCGGGCGTACTCGCCGGCCACTTCACCGTTGGCATCGTACTGGCGGTACTTGGCTACCTCATCGATGAAGAACAGCGACAGCACCTTGATGCCCTGGCTGAACAACGCCTGTTCCTTGTCGAAGTGGGCCTTGACCGCTTCGCGGATCTGGATGCGGCGCATCGCCGCCTCGTCCACGTTGCCCACCGCCTCGCCGACGACAAGGTCGACGTCGTTGCTGAAACTCAGTGTGTCGATGCGGGCGTCGATCTCGGCCACCACATAGCCGTTGTACTGATCCAGTCCGCCCGACAGGTCGTACAGGTTGTCGTTGCGGCCCAACTTACGCATGACGCGCTTGATGCCGCTCCCCTGCTTGATCTCCAGCTCGACCCGCGCCACCGGCGGCTTGCTGGCCGAGACTTCGATGTCCTGCAAATAGAGATAGGCATTGGTGCCGGTCAAACCCTTGACCGTAATGCCGCGCACGGCGATTTTCTTCACCAGCTTCTGGTTGTAGGCGTCCAGCGCATCGAGGCGGTGAATCTTGTTGTACTCGGTCTTGTGAGTGGCCGAGTAGCGCGCAATCAGCAGCGGCGTGAACTCCTTGAACGAGTCCAGGGTCTTGGCGCCCTCCATCTTCTGCGGTTCATCGAGGATCAGGATGGGCCGGTTTGCCTTGATCACGTCGATCGGCCGGCGCGACTGGAAATCGTCCAGCTCCTCGTAAATGCGCCGGTTATCTGCGCCGCGCGCATTGAACGCCTGCACGTTGATCACCATCACGTTGACGCCGGCGTCCGAGGAAAAGCTCTCCAGGTTGTGCAATTGCTTCGAGTTGTAGATGAAGAAGCGGGCCTTCTTGCCGTAGGTTTCCAGGAAGTGCTCGGCGGTGATTTGCAGCGACTTGTACACGCCCTCGCGGATAGCGATGCTCGGTACCACCACGATGAACTTGCTCCAGCCGAAGCGCTTGTTCAGCTCGAACATGCTCTTGATGTAGCAGTAGGTCTTGCCGGTACCGGTTTCCATCTCGATGTCGAGATTGACCGCGCAGCCGGTCCGCTTGTCGCCGACCAGCAGGGCAGAAAGCGGCAGATTCTGGCGGCGCTGTACCGCCTGGATGTTGTCCAGAAGCTGGGTCTGGCTAAGTACCAGGTCGGCATTCCTGAAGCCGGCATCGACGGCCGCCGCCGCCGGCTCCATGCCGGCCAACAGCGATTGCTGAGGAAGAGTCGGCGCTGGCGACACGGCGCCCGGATCGACCCGGTAGCTGATTCCGGCAGACTTCGGCTGACCGGCAAAGCAGTCGGCCAAGGCATCCACCGCATGGGTCTGGTAGGGCTGGACCTTGAACTTCAGTTTCATGGAAGACACCGATCAGTGCCGTCGGTAGCGAGCGCGGAATGCTCGGAGCTGGAAAGCCAATGCTCGGAGGTGACCTCCGAGCATTCGGCACAGCGCCCTGCGTTACCTACGTACAAAAGAATGAAAGTCATATCAAATCAATCGCCTGCCAGCAGCCTTCTTTGAATTTGTTTTTTTGCTTTGAAATTTCCCAATGCGGCGCCTTGTCCGACCCGGCATTGAGGATTTTTCGGCCGCGCCGCATTCCAGTGAGCAGCGTCATAATTCCTTACCCGAATCGTCCGCTGGCAGCTTGAGCGCTTGTTCGGCAATCTTCTTGTCTTCCGCCTTCACGCGGCGCTCCAGCTTGCGGATATCTTCTTCGGCGGGCAGTTCCTCGGGCTTGATTCCCCGCTGCCCCAGCATGTCGCGCACACTCAAATTGTTCTGCACATGCTCGGTAACAATGGCGGGTTCGCCCTGCAAATCCGCCTGCTGGACGTTGTGGTTGGTCATTTCGGTGGCCAGATTCTTGGCGGCAATGGTCAGCGTGGGCAGAAAATCCGCCAGCGGACGAGTCTTGACGATGCCATAGCGATCCTTCATGGCCTGGGTGGTCTTGCCGCCAAACAAGGCGGCGTCACCGCGGGAGCGGATGCGGGCAAAGCCTTCGTCGTCGACGCCGCGCTCATAGATATTTTGGGACAGGGCCTTTTCCGATTCCTTCAGGCGGCCCCGTGCCTCCAGGCGCGCCTGGAGGCGCATGCGGTCTTCAATCAGCTCTTGCTTGCGGGTTTGCAGGGCAAAGTAGCTCTGGGCAAAAGCAATCGGCGCCTTGCGCGGGTCGCCGTTCTGGGCGATCAGGTAGCAGGCGTAACGGGTGAGCATGAAATCATCGATTTCCCGCTGCCCGCCTTTGCCCAAGCCGATCATTTTCGTGACGCCACGAAAATGATCGGAAGGCTTGTAACCCGTGGTCTCGCAGGAGGTCATCGCGCGCTGGATGGCGGTGAGAAAATTCTCCCAGCGAGCATATCCCAGCGGCTCCTGCAAGTCGCGGGCGAACCAGAATTCGATGTTCTCGCCGGGCACAATCTGCGCCGACTCGTCCAGTCGCTGCTGCATGACTTGCAGTGATTGATTTTCCATGACGGCGATTCCTTGTTGGTCACAGCGTCTTGATTTCCGTGGCCGGCGACAGCAGCTTGAACACCTGCTCAACGTTGATTTTCACGCTGTCGCTGACGAAGCCGGCGTCGCGGAACACCACGCGCAGCGGCTTGTGGGCGGCGAGCTGCTTGACGAAGTCCTCGGTGATGCCGGTATCGAAGCAGGCCGCCAAGGCGTTGCCATCGACGAAGAACACCGTCTTGCCGGCGATGGTTTTCTGGTTGATCGGCAAAGCCAGATCGACACCCCAGTCGAGCAGCACCTGGAACAGCAGGTCTTCGGCACTGCGGTCGGTGCGGATGTTGTCGACCAGCCCGGGGAGCGCTTCCTGCGTGACGGCATCCGGGGTGTAGTAGACCTCTTGCATATTGGAGCTGTCGATTTTGAGGACGCGGAAACCGAAATCAGGCTTGGTGATATTACCCAACAGATCCGTGGCCTGCGAAAGCGACTGACCAGCCCCACGAATTCTGCACTTGCATATATCGGCTATGGTTGCAAACCCCTCTTTGCCTGTCGGCTCTGGCACCTGCACGAGAATGAATCTTCGCTTACTGCCCAGAGCTTCATTCACTTTCCATACCGCGTGCCCCGTGCTCCCGGAGCCAGCAAAGAAATCCACGACGATGTCGTCATGGCCTGTCATCAGTTCGATTAGTTCTGTCAGTACATCAGTATTCTTGGGGAATGGGAACCAACCTTTCCCAACAAGGCTTTCCACCTCCAAGGTTGCCGAACGGCCATCTCGATAGAACACCGACGGATACGGTTCAATGCTGATTTCCGCGAGATAGCTCTTCCGATTTGGGATGGTCGTTTCATTCGGTCCAAAGTGAATCCTTGAGGGCTGTTGCTCCAATGCCCACTTCGTTTTGGCTTCATCCCAGCGCCATCCTGTTGAAGGCTTCTTACAGGCTTTGCCTGTCACGGGATGCAGAATGTCGTGCCGCGGCCGGGTAGGCCGCCCATCGTCAGGGCCTGCGAAGTCGGCCGCGAAATAGAGCCCACGATTGTCGGACCAGCAGTAATGCTTGTGCGCCTTGCGCGGATCGTTCTCTGCCAAGCCACGATACCAGTCTTGCATGGCAGCCCGAATTCGCTCATGGTCGCCAGCGAACCGCTCCTTGAAGGCAGCGTACTGAGCAAGGACCTCGGCGGCACCGTCCTTCTTGCGGCGCCAGACGCCAGCCTCGACTGCCGCCATCTTGTTCTTCGTGTAACAGAGGATGTACTCATGCACATTGGCGATTAGCTTGGCATCCCCCTTTTTTGATCTTTGCCAAACGATCTGCGACACAAAATTCTCTTCGCCGAAAACTTCGTCGCAAATCTTGCGAAGATTTGAAGATTCGTTATCGTCAATAGAAACCAAAAGGGCGCCGTCGTCCCGCAGCAGATTTCTTCCCAACTTGATACGCGGCGCAATCATGCTCATCCAGTCGGAATGTCTCCGTCCGTTGCTCTCCGGGTTAGCGATCATTCGGTTGCCGGAGTCGTCCATTTGGTTTGACCGCTCAAAATACGATTCAGTATCCTCAGCGAAATCATCGTCGTAGATGAAATCCCTGCCCGTGTTGTATGGCGGATCGATGTAAATCAGCTTGACCTTGTTCAGGTAGGTCTCCTGCAGCAGCTTGAGCGCATCCAGGTTGTCGCCTTCGATGAACAGGTTTTGCGTGGTATCGAAGTCCACGCTTTCTTCGCGGCAAGGGCGCAAGGTCTTGGCAATCGGCGCGTTGGCGGTCAGCAGCGCCTCGCGCTTGCCGGGCCAGTTGAGCTGGTAGCGCTCCTGCGGCCCCTCGACGATGGACGACGAAAGTTCCTGCCGCAGCAAATCGAAGTCGACGGTCTTCTTCAGTTCGCCCTTGGCGTCGCGGGCCTCGGTGACGCAGTTGGGGAACAGCTCGGCCAGCCTGGCGATGTTGGCGTCGATCAGATCGGGTGAATGCATTTTGAGTTTTTGCATGGCTAGTTTTTCTTGTCCCGAATGAGTTGCTGCCCCTTGGGTGTGAGGCGGTATTTTTGTGTCGGACTTTTGGGTGAATCGGGCTGGGTCATCTCAAGCCATGCATCGGCCAAGGCGGGGTCGAGGTAGTTGCGCGAGAAGCTGACCCGATCTTTTAGCCCGACGGCGGCCATCAGTTCGGCGCGGGTCATTTCGCCCCTGACCAATGCAAGAAGTTGGCTTACTTGCTGGGTTACTTGCTGGGTTACTTGCTGGGTTACTTGCTGGGTTACCCCGGAAGTCGCTGGCCGGTACAGGGTCAGCACAAAGCAGCCGCCGTCGAGCCGGAACTGGGGTTCGGGCAGGCCGGCCTCAACACAGCGGGCGATCATGTCGCCGGTGCCGGTGCCCATGCGTTCGATGTATTTGGTGAGGTAGAGCGGTTCGGCCAGCAGCGGGTTGTGCGGGGCCGAGGCGTGGGGGTGGCGCAGCTTTTCCAGCGTCAGGCTGGCGGGCAGGCTGCCGGGGTTCCAGATTTCCAGCCGGTCCGCAAACAGCATGACCTGAACGCTGGCGTTGCTGGTGTAGTCACGGTGGGCCACGGCGTTGGTGATGGCTTCGCGCACCGCCTCCTGCGGCAGCTCGTAGCTGACCGGCACCTGGGTGCTGTGCTCGCGGGTGCCGACGCGCAGGGCGATTTTGGCCAGCACGAAGTCCGCGGCCTGGTCGATCAGCTCGAATACGGTGCCCTTGTACACCTGGTAGGACGGTATCGGTTTGGCCACGGTCGTGCCGTGGAAGTGCGCACACTTGATTTCAGAGGTGATGAAAAATCGCTGGGGCTTTTCGGCAAATAGCAACAAGGCGGCGTTGGTCGGGTGCTGCTCCGCAGCGACCAGATTCAGATGGGTCAGCAGTTCCAGCGGCTTGGCGCTTTCGGGCAACGGGAAGCCACGGGCATAGCGGGCATCGCGGATGAAGTGCGCCATGCGCTCGGGTTGCAGGTCCGCCAGCGTGGCGCCGCGGTTGGGCGTGGCGTCGAACGGGGTGCTGACAATGAGTTGCTGCTCCACCAGCCAGGCCACCAAAGATGCATATACCGCCGGGTGCAAGCTGGCGCTGTCGGCAAACCGGCGGCGAATCAGCTCGCCGCCGGCGCGTGCAATCAGGGCGCGCATCTTCGGGTGCTTGTTGGCGTCGCTATCGCCTTTCACATAGACGAGGCGCGGTTTGTTCAATTCGCTGGCGCGGTCAAACTCGCGCTCGGTGGGGGAAATGCCCTGCGCGTCCTCAAAGCCGTAGTCATTGCCGAACAGACCCAGGTAGATGTCGCAGGCGGCCACTTCATGCAAATACCCCTGGTCGGTACGGCGGTCGGTGGCGGGCAGGTCTTCAAAGACAAACACATCAAAAAAGCGCCGCAGCAGCGGGTCGGCGTGCAGGTAGTCGCGCAGCGCGGCGCGCTCCTGGGCAAATTCCTTTTGCACGCTGCTGATGAAGATGCGCTTCATTGCGACAGATGATCGATGGTTTGTTTAAGACTGCGCAATTCTGCATTAAGCGCCACCTTGCGATTGAACTGGATTTCCTTGTGCAGACGGGTCTCCAGCCGGTCTTGTTCTTTTTCCAGGCCGCGCAGCCGGGTCAGCCGTTCCAGTTGTTCGGGCAGGCTTTCGCCAGGCCGCGCCGCTTGCGGCAGCAGGCTGCGCAGGCGTTGTTCGTAGAGGCTATGCAGGTCCAGGGCGATGGGCAGCGGCTGGCGCTCGGCGTCGGTATGTTGCCATTCACCGGCGAAGTAGTCGCCGACGATCCACTTGCCCGCTTCGGCTTCACTGGGGCGCTTGTGGGCCGCGACCATCCGGCTGCGCTGGCCGTGGCGGAGCTGGAAGAGGATGGGCAACGGGATGGCGCGGTCGATGGCGCGCAGCACGTCTTCGTCGAGGGTGTCGGTTTTCAGCTCGAGGTCGAAGATTTCAATTTCCTGCACGCCGGCACGCGCCGGCAGGTTGATGGTTTCCGGCGCCAGTTTGTACTGCCAGGTGATCTGCTCCACTTGTCGAACAAAGCGTTCGCGCAGGGCGGCGCCGATGCGGCCCTCGG
>JBBQQT010000022.1:0-32911 GCA_038215555.1 Burkholderiales bacterium
TGCCACCACCCGCGCGCCGCGCGGATTCAGATGTTCCATGTAGCGCTTGATGGTGCCGCCCTTGCCGGCGGCATCGCGACCTTCGAACAGCACCACAACCTTCTGACCGCTGTCACGCACCCAGCATTGCACCTTCAACAACTCGATCTGCAGCTTTTCTTTCTGCGCTTCGTAGTCAATGCGGCGGATGCGGGTGCGATACGGATAACTCGCCGGCAACGCGGCGTAATCGCTGTTCTCGTTACTGCCGTGCGGCGCGTGCGCGACGGCCATCGCAACCGGATCATGGCTGACCGCCTCGATTTCGGCAGCCGCCTTGGGGTTGGGTGTTTGCGGCAAATCTGGCGCAACATCAACCGCTGTCTCGGCAACCTGGGGAGGTTCCGTCGAGGTGTCGGGAGAGACCTCGGACACCACAACCGCTACCGTCTTTTTGACCGGCGCGGCGCGGCGGCGAGGCGGTTTTGCGGCAAGCGGGGATTCGGAGTCGATCGGTTTGTTCTCGGCCATTCTGGTGCTCCCAGTGCAAAAAAATGCTGATTATCCTGCTGCAACGCCAGCCTGGTTATCCAATCTATTTATGTTGCGAGCGGGCTGAAGACCTCGTTATCCGCGTGGCTTGATCATGCCTGGGCGGTCAGACCAAATAAAAATCATCCGGACTGGTCAATAGTCCATCCATGCCCTTCCACCTGCGAGCAAAACGTGACAATTTCGGCTTTACAACATGACTCAAGGGTCGCTATGCGCAGTCGCATCCTATTTCCCTTTGTTCCGGATTTTCCAACGCGGTTGGCCGGCTGGATTGCCTTCAACGCCAAACCGGCCGACGGCATCGGCTGCGAATGCCGCAAACCCGGGCTGGTGCTTTGAAGCAAGCCATGCAGTTGTTTCGCATCCTGCAGTCGCAAGGTATCGGCTCCCGGCGCGACTGCGTTGAATTGATTCGCCGCCAACAGATCAAGGTTGAAGACCTGCTGGTGACCGACCCGGAGCAGAATTTCGTCCCCGACGGTTTGCAGTTCAGTGTCTCCGGCACCGCCTTCGAATACCGCCCGCACGCCTATCTGGTGCTGCACAAGCCTGCTGGTTATGAGTGTTCACAACAGCCGCGCGATCATCCCGGCGTGTTTTCATTGCTGCCTGAATACCTGTTGCGGCGCGGCGTGCAGAGCGTTGGCCGACTCGACCAGGACACCACCGGCTTGCTGCTGTTTTCCGACGATGGCCGCTTCATTCATGACCATACTTCGCCGAGAAAGCAGATCGGCAAGACCTATCTGGTCACCTGCAAGCATGATTTTTCCGCCGCATTGATCGAGCAATTGCTGGCCGGCGTCCAGCTTCACGACGAACCTGCACCGCTGCGCGCCAGGCATTGCGAGGCGCTGAACGAGCGGCGTCTGACATTGACCATTCAGGAAGGCAAATATCATCAGGTCAAACGCATGATCGCTGCGGCGGGCAATCGCGTCGAAGCACTGCATCGGTGTGCGATCGGGGGTTATGCCTTACCAGACGACCTCGCGCCGGGGGCATGGAAATGGCTGACCGAGCATGATCTGGTGGCATTGAAATCGAATGTGTAGTCTTTATTCAGCCATAAAAAGGAGTTATCGATGACCCGAGTTTTTTCAATTTTGATCGGTTTGTTTTTCACCGTATCGCTTGCCAGCGCCGCCGAAATTCCGGCCCCCAAGGTGGTCAAGGTCAACGACCGCATCCATGCCTTGCTCGGCCCGATGGAAATGCCGACCAAACAGAATCAGGGCTACATGGTCAACAGCATTCTGCTGATCGGCGATACCGGCGCAATCGTCATCGATACCGGCCTGTCCGACGAAATCGGCGCCATGCTGGCGCGGCATTTCGCCAAGCTCACCGACAAGCCGATCAAATACGTCATCAACACCCACCATCATGGCGACCACACCCTGGGCAACGCCGCCTTTCCCGCCGCCAAATTCCTCAGTTCCGAGCTATGCCGCCAACTGATGCTGGAAGACGGCCCGACCTGGATCTCCATCCTCGAATCGATCAACGAGCGCAAATTCCCCAATACCAAGATCATCGCGGCCGATACCACTTACCCAAAAAACAGCCACACCGAGCTGACCCTGGCCGGCATCAAGATGGTGTTCTGGGTGCCGGAAGCCGCCCATACCATAGGCGACATGATGATCTGGCTGCCCGATGACCAGGTGCTGCTGTCCGGCGACGTGCTGGTGAATCAGGTTGCCCCCAGTTTCCGCGACGCCAAATTGAAGGAATGGATACACACGCTGGCTGAAGTGCAAAACCTGCCGATCAAAACCATCGTCCCCGGCCATGGTCCGCTGATGAGCAAACAGGAAGCCGCCGCCATGCATCAACGCATGGTCAGCCTGTATGACGGCATCACCGCGGGCGTCAAAGAAGGCCTGACCGACAGCGAAATCCGCCAGAAACTTGATCTGACCGAGTGGCATAAACTGCATAACTTCGATGAACAGATGGGCAACAACATCAACAAAGCCTATCTGGAGATTGAAGCGGACAATTTTTGAAAGTATCTGGGATCCGATGCTCGCGCTGAATCTGTGGCGGAAATCGGATGACGGTTGACTGTGGCAGGAAGCAGTCTGGAAGCGAGCCGCATTTTTGCCTACCTTAACAACGCGATGAACAGGCCGTACTGCCTTACTCGTCGGCCGGCACCAAGTCGCGGTAGGCATGCCAACTGGCGTGCCCGATGAGTGGCAGTGCGATGATCAGCCCCAAATAGAAAGTGGCTATACCCAGCCCGACGATGAGTACGATCAGGCCGGCCCACAGCATCATGGCGGGCATGTTGCCAAGCACCGATTTGATGCTGAAGCGGATTGCGGTAAAGCCATCCACTTGGCGATCGATGAGCATGGGCACGGTTATGACGCTGATGGCGAAGGCACACCAGGCCAGAAGAAAGCCGACCACGATGCTGGCGAGAGCGAATTTAAATCCGGCATCGGACAGAAATACTTTGGTGAAAAAGTTGTCAAGCGGCGGCGAACTGCCCTCATAGAGCAGTGCGAACAGTCCGACGTTGGCGGCAAGCCAGATGTTCATGAGAATGGTGAAACCGGTGCTGACCATGGCGACCTGGCTTTGGTTGAGCTTCCATGCTTGATAGGCGCTGCAGCCCGAGAGGGGTTCACCCCGCTCCAAATGGGCGCTCATCAGGTAAAGACCGATGCCCAGGGGTGGCGCGATGATAAAAAAGCCGGCGACCAGGAAGGGAAGCAGGAAGAGGCTGTCCGTACTCCACACCAACCAGGTAATCAGCCCGCTGATCACCACGATGGCCGCCCCGTAGCGCAGGCTGTAGATTCCTGCCGAACCTATGTCGCGCCAGCCCTTGGCAAGCCATTTAAAAGGCTGGCCGAGGGGGATGCGGTTGACTTCAAGCTCGTCCCATTGGGTGCTTCCTGAGTAGGCAGTCGGTTCCATGGTTCTCCACCTTCTGTTGTGTTACCGCCCAGAGCGAAAGATCGTAATCTTGCAGCAATGCTAGCTTCGAATAGTTGGACCAGCAATGATGCGAAAACACGCAGGCTGCCCTGCCTGGATTGGGTTCAACATCGCGAGTTTCGTCCAAGATAAGCGCAAAGGCTATGTTCCTCCCCGTATCCAGGATGACCTTTTAACCTTGAATCCTCTGTTGACCGCTTCTCAACCCACGTAATGTCCCATGAATACAAGCGTTGGCGCCTTCGATCATGCTCACCAATTGGGCGACCCCGCTACGCGTCTGATTGCAGACCTGCCAGGCCGTCTGGCCGCGTTGCTCCACCTTGCGGGAAGCGGCCACGCGCGTCGTCGCGCCTTGCCAGCCGACCTGGCAGGCCCGCACTCGGACGCGTTCAACAGAGGATTCAAGGTTTAACGGATTGACTGGTCAACAAGGCTCAACGCCACCGCTTCAGCCACTTTGATGCCGTCGACTGCGGCGGACAGGATGCCGCCGGCATAACCCGCGCCCTCACCGGCCGGGTACAGGCCGCGCGTATTCAGGCTTTGGCAATTTTCGCCGCGGGTGATGCGGATGGGCGCTGATGTGCGGGTTTCTACGCCGGTCAGCACCGCGTCGTCCATCGCAAAGCCCTTGATTTGCTTGTCGAATGCCGGCAATGCCTCGCGGATGGTGGCGATCACGTAATCCGGTAAACAGGTGGAAAGATCAGTCCAGTGCACGCCGGGTGTATAGGACGGAATTACCAATCCTGGTCCGGTTGATGGCCTTCCGGCCAGGAAATCTCCCACCTTCTGCGCCGGCGCGAGATAGCCGCCGCCGCCGGCTGCAAATGCGCGCTCTTCCCAATGGCGCTGAAAATCCATGCCGGCGAGCGGATTTGTCTTTACGTCACCGCCAAAGTCCTGCGGTTCAATACCCACCACGATCGCTGCATTGGCGTTACGTTCGTTGCGAGAATACTGGCTCATGCCGTTGGTCACCACGCGTCCGATTTCCGAGGTCGCGGCAACCACAGTGCCGCCCGGGCACATACAGAAGCTGTAGGCGGATCGGCCATTGCCGGCGTGATGAACCAGCTTGTAATCGGCCGCGCCGAGCAGCGCATTGCCGGCGTAATCGCCAAAACGACACTGGTCGATCAGCGATTGCGGATGCTCGATGCGAAATCCAACCGAAAATGGCTTCGGTTCGATGTAGACACCGCGTTGATGCAGCATGCGGAAGGTGTCGCGGGCGCTGTGGCCCAACGCCAGTACGACATGATCGGCGGCGATGTGCGTGCCATCGGCCAGCGTCACGCCGCGGATCTGGCCATCATGGATGTCCAGATCGACGACCCGGCTCTGGAAGCGAATCTCGCCGCCGAGTTGGGTAATTGTTTCGCGTATGTGCTCGACCATCGTCACCAGTTTGAAGGTGCCGATATGCGGCTTGCTGACATAGAGAATTTCCGACGGCGCGCCGGCCTTGACGAACTCTTCCAGTACTTTGCGGGCGTGATGCTGTGGATCCTTGATCTGGCTGTACAACTTGCCATCGGAAAACGTGCCGGCGCCGCCTTCGCCGAATTGCACATTCGATTCCGGATTCAACACCCCCTTGCGCCAAAGCGCCCAAGTGTCTTTGGTGCGTTCGCGCACCACTTTGCCACGCTCCAGCACGATCGGCTTGAATCCCGTCTGCGCCAGAATCAAGGCGGCGAGCAATCCACACGGACCGGC
Source organism: Burkholderiales bacterium (assembly GCA_038215555.1). Taxonomy (GTDB): domain Bacteria; phylum Pseudomonadota; class Gammaproteobacteria; order Burkholderiales; family Thiobacillaceae; genus PFJX01. The sequence goes on from JBBQQT010000022.1 coordinate 5,215, forward strand.
GCCGATCACCAGCGGCCGTGAACGCAAGGCTGCCGGCGCCTGCGCGACAAAGCGATAAGCCATATCCGGTGTCGGCATGACATGTTTGTCAGCGCGCAACCGCTTCAGCACGGCGGCTTCATTTTTCACCTCGATGTCCAGCGTATAGATCAGCGTGATCTCACCGCGCTTGCGTGCATCAATGCCACGACGATGAATGTCGAAGCGTTGCAGTTGCCCGGCTGGCAGCGACAATTTCGTCAGTATGGCGGTTTCAATCGCGTCAGCTGGATGGTCGAGTGGGAGTTTGACTTCAGTGAGCCGCAACATGATGGAGCGCGCTTGGCATGCAGCCAAAGGCGAGGGTGATCAGCAAGGCTGCGGATTTTAACTTGGCAAGGCTTAAAATCAGCCTGCTTCAAATTTGGAAGAATGTCATGAATAGTCCCATCGTCGAAAACATCAAGACCCTGGATCAGATTCAGACAACCGCCATCGACCTCGCCTTCACCTTTGGTCCAAAACTCGTGGTCGCCTGCCTGATCTTGCTTGCGGGCTATTACGTCGGCAGATGGATGGGTCGCATCACGGATAGCGTGCTGCTGAAAATTGAACTCGACGTGACCTTGCGTATTTTGCTGGTGCGCATCGTGCGGCTCTTGGTTATTGGCCTGTTCGGCGTGCTTGCACTCCAAAATCTCGGTGTCGAATTGCTGCCTTTGATTGCCGGTCTTGGCGTCGCCGGCGCCGGTCTGGCTTTAGCCATGCAGGGCGTGCTGTCAAATCTGGCCGCCGGGCTGACCATCATCTTCACGCGGCCGTTCAAAGTGGGTGAATACATTTCGATCGTCGGGGAAGAAGGCCAGGTCGAAGCGATCAGTCTGTTCAGTACCATACTGAACCATCCCGACCTGTCACGGGTGGTGATTCCGAATCGCAAGATTGCCGGCGAAATTCTGCATAACTATGGCCAGATTCGGCAGGTCAAACAGACTGTCGGCGTTGCTTATGACACCGATTTGAATGCCGCGCTGGCACGAATCAACGGCTTGCTTGCCGCCAACCCGCAAGTGCTTCAGCAACCTGCGCCGCTGATTCAGGTCGCGGCGCTGGGTGATTCATCGATCAATATCGCAATCCGGCCCTGGGTTTCGGTTGAAGCATTTTCTACTGTTGCAGGAGAGATCAATCAGTCGATTCTGGGCAGTTTTCGGGATGGCGGCATTTCGATTCCCTTGCCCCAACGTGAAGTCCGTTTGCTGGGTCAGGCCTGAATTATGTCACCCGATCTCATCGGCTATGGCGCGGCCATTCTCACCACCGCGGCTTTCGTGCCGCAGGCGCTGAAATCGTGGAGCAGCCGCGATCTTTCCGGCGTGTCATTAAGCATGTACAGCTTGTTCACACTCGGCGTGGCGTTGTGGTTGGTTTACGGAATTCTGCTGCATAGCTGGCCGATGATCCTCGCCAACCTGATCACACTGATCCTGGCCAGCGTGGTTTTAACATTGAAAATCAGCCATTTGCGGAAGAAGTAAGCCATTGCTGCGGCCTTTTCAGCCGCAGCAATACAAAGTTTTCCGATCAAACATCCAGATTGCGCACACCCAACGCATTCGTTTCAATGAACTGACGCCGCGGTTCCACTTCCTCGCCCATCAGCGTGGTGAAAATGCCGTCGGCGGCGATGGCGTCTTCGATCTGGACACGCAGCAGACGGCGTACTTGCGGATCCATGGTGGTTTCCCAGAGTTGTTCCGGGTTCATTTCGCCTAGACCTTTATAACGCTGTACACCGAGGTTCTTCTTGACTTCGTTGAGCAGCCAGTCGAGTGCTTGTTTGAAATCGTATGCCGGCGCGCGCGCTTCTCCACGGCGGATTTCGGCGCCAGGCAACAGCAGTCCGCTCAGAACTTCCGCTGTGCGGCGCAGCTGGTCGTAGTCGCCGCCCTCGACGAAGTTGTAGTCGAGGTAACTGGTGTGGCCGATGCCATGCTTGCTGCGGATTATTTCCAGACGCCAGCCAAGGTCGCCTTCATATTGCAGCGGGTTGATCTTGACCGGACCGAGCTTGGTTAGTTGCGTGGTCAGTTGTTGCGCAGCGGATTGGGCATCCGTCTCACTGTTCAGGCTGATGGTGGAAATCTTCAGCAGGCTGTACAGCACATCCGAGTCTATACGACGTGCCAGGCGTTCGATCATCGCATCGGCAAGCAGGAATTCACGCGCGATGCGCTCGAAAGTTTCCTTGCTCAACGCTTCGGCGCCGGCGGCTGGGATCAATTCGGCGCCATTGAGCGCCTCGCGCAGCAGGTATTGCTTGAATTCGTAATCGTCCTTCAGATAAGTCTCGCGCTTGCCCTGCTTGACCTTGTACAGCGGTGGCTGGGCGATGTAGATATGGCCGCGTTCGACCAGCTCCGGCATCTGACGATAGAAGAAGGTCAGCAGCAGCGTGCGGATGTGCGAGCCATCAACGTCCGCGTCGGTCATGATGATGATGCGGTGGTATCTGAGGTTGGCCGGGTTGTAGTCGTCCTTGCCCAAGCCGGTGCCGATGCCGGTGCCAAGCGCAGTAATCAGCGTGACGACTTCCTGCGACGACAGCATCTTGTCGAAACGGGCTTTCTCGACGTTGAGGATCTTGCCCTTCAGCGGCAGGATGGCCTGGAACTTGCGGTCGCGGCCTTGCTTGGCGGAGCCGCCGGCGGAGTCGCCCTCGACCAGGTAAAGCTCGCACAGGGCGGGATCTTTTTCCTGACAGTCAGCCAGCTTTCCGGGCAGACCGGCGTTATCCAGTACCCCCTTGCGGCGGGTCATGTCGCGCGCTTTGCGCGCTGCTTCGCGGGCGCGAGCCGCCTCGACAATCTTGGCGCAGATCAGCTTGGCGTCGGCCGGACGTTCCTGCAAATACTCTGAAAGTTTTTGCGAGACGGTTTCTTCCACCGCCGGACGCGCTTCGGAGGAGACCAGTTTCATCTTGGTCTGCGAGCCGAACTTCGGGTCCGGCATTTTCACCGACAGCACGCAGGCGAGGCCTTCGCGCATGTCGTCGCCGGTGATTTCCACTTTCGCCTTCTTGGCGATCTCATGTTCTTCGATGTACTTGTTAATCACCCGCGTCATTGCCGCGCGCAGGCCGGTCAGGTGGGTACCGCCGTCGGATTGCGGGATGTTGTTGGTGAAGCAGAGCACCTGTTCCTGGTAGCCGCTATTCCATTGCATGGCGACTTCGCTACTGATCATGACGCCGCTGTCGCCCACTTTGGATTCGCCGGTGGCGTAAAACACGTTGGGATGCAGCACTGTTTTAGCGCGATTGATGTACTCGACGAAGCCTTTTACGCCGCCGGAGAAGGCAAAGTTCTCGGTGCGTCCGTCGCGCTCGTCGATCAGTTCAATCTTGACGCCGTTGTTCAGGAAGGACAGTTCACGAATGCGTTTCGACAACACGTCGTAGTGGAAATCGATGACGTTGCCGAAGATTTCTTCATCAGCTGAAAAATGGACTTCAGTACCTCGCCGCACACTATCGCCAACCACTTTCAATGGCGAGACTTCGATGCCGTTGTGGACTTCGATCAACCGGTTGATCGGCGCACCACGATTGAATTCCATAAAATGCTTCTTGCCATCTCGATGAATGGTTAGACGCAGCCATTTCGACAAGGCATTGACGCAGGACACACCGACACCATGCAAACCGCCTGACACCTTGTAGCTGTTCTGATTGAACTTGCCTCCGGCATGCAGCACGACCATGACGATCTCGGCGGCCGAACGCTTCGGTTCGTGCTTGTCATCCATCTTTACGCCGACCGGAATACCGCGACCGTTGTCGGATACGGAAATGGAGTTATCGGGATGGATGATTACCTTGATGTCGTCGCAGTAACCTGCCAGCGCTTCGTCGATGGCGTTGTCCAGCACTTCGAACACCATGTGGTGCAAACCGGACCCGTCCGAGGTATCACCGATGTACATGCCGGGACGTTTGCGCACCGCCTCCAGGCCTTCCAGTTGCTGAATGCTGTCCTCGTCGTAGCCGCCGTTACCGCTTGGATGTTCCACGTGAAACCTTTTCTGTAGATTGAGCGAGTTTCCCGCGCTGCATTGACCCACTAAGCGGAAAACTCTTTGCTGAACTGCTACTGCTTTAAAACTGTCATGATTTACGACTGAAACCTAATCCCGTCAGGCTTGACAGCAACCTAAATCCGCATCGGCATCACCACATAGCGGAAGTTATCTTCTCCCGGCACGGTGATCAGAAGAGAACTGGTGGGGTCGCCAAAGGAACATAAAACTGATTCCGATTCGATGTTATTCAGGACATCCTGCAAGTATTGAATGTTGAAACCAATATCCAGCGGATCACCCTGGTAATCGATATCAAGTTCTTCCTGCGCTTCTTCCTGCTCGTTATTGCTGCAGGCAATGCGAAGGCTTTCAGGCGTCAAGGCAATACGAACGCCACGATATTTATCATTGGTCAAAATGGCGGCGCGGTTCAGCGATTGCGACAAACGCTGGCGCTGGATGGCAAAACATTTGTCGTGCCCAACAGGAACCACGCGTTGCCAATCGGGGAATTTTCCATCGACGACTTTGCTGCGCAGTTCAAAGTCCGGACGTCTGAATACAACCTGATTCTGATTCACCTGGATATGCACCGGATCATTGCTATCGTTCAACAGTTTGCCCAACTCAAGCACTGTCTTGCGCGGCAGGATGACATCGACTCCCTGCTCGACTTCTTCCGCCATATCAGTTCCGTCAACTGCCAACCGGTGACCATCGGTGGCCGCCACAGTCAAGCGTTTACCTTGCACTGAGAACAGCATGCCGTTCAGGTAATAACGAATGTCCTGCACTGCCATCGCGTATTGCACGCGCGACAACAGTTGCTTGATCAACCCTTGCGGCAGACTGAAGTTGAATCCCTGGCCTTCAGGAATCTGAAGTTTTGGAAAATCTCGCGCCGGCAGCGTTTGCAGATTGAAGCGGCTGCGCCCAGATTGCACTTTCAGTTGGTCATTGTTCAGGTCAAGCGAGATGTTTTCTACGTCTTGCAATGAACGGCTGATATCGAGCAACTTGCGAGCCGATACGGTGAAAGAAGCGTCCGCTGCGCCTTGGTCTTCCATCCAGGTGGTGATTTGCAATTCAAGATCGGTAGCAGTAAAGGCAACCCGTCCTCCTACAACTTCCAGCAATACATTGGAGAGGATAGGAAGCGTGTGCTTGCGTTCCACCACCCCGGCCACTGCTTGCAGGGGTTTGAGCAAGGCGTCCTTGGAAGATTTAAGTACAAGCATTTAGATAAATTCCTGGTAGTAGTAATAGGTAACAGCGATTTCTTGGGATAAGCCGATAAATTCTATCAAAATCATTGATTTAAGCTGTGGAAAAAGAGGCTGGACAAGTTGTGTATGGTATGGCTTCGAATTGTGGATAAGTTTTTTCTGAAAGCACTTGAGTGGGGTTATCCACAAACGAGTCAGTCCCTGTCCACAGGGTTATCTCCAAGCCAAGAGATTTTGCAGAATTTCAATTTCATCCTGTAAGTACTTGAATCAATAGGTTGTAATCTTTTCTCAAGGTCTGATCGCTGGCTTTCAGTTCTTCTATCTTGGCGCAGGCATGCAACACCGTAGTGTGATCGCGCCCACCAAATGAAAGCCCAATTTCCGGGTAGGACAGATTGGTCAACTCGCGCGCGAGATACATGGCCATTTGACGTGGTCTGGCAACGATCCGGGTGCGTTTCTTGGAATACATGTCGGCCACTTTTATCTTGAAATAGTCGGCCACGGTTTTCTGGATGTTCTCGATAGATATCTGCCGGTTCTGCACCGCCAGCAAGTCTTTCAGTGCTTCCTTTGCCAGTTCCACCGAAATTGGCAGCTTGCTGAAGCGGGCATACGCAATCACCCGTTTCAGTGCGCCTTCAAGTTCACGCACGTTGGAGCGAATCTGCTTGGCAATGAAAAAAGCGGTTCCTTCATCCAGATCGGCTTTATCGATGCGCGCTTTATCGAGCAGGATGGCGACCCGCATTTCCAGTTCTGGCGGTTCCAGCATTACCGTCAGGCCCCAACTGAAGCGTGACTTCAGGCGTTCCTCAATGCCTTCCATATTTTTCGGGAAGGTATCGCTGGTGATGATGACCTGTTTGTGTTCTTCGATCAGGGTATTGAAGGTATAGAAAAACTGCTGCTGAGTACCTTCTTTGCCAGAGAAAAACTGGATGTCGTCAATCAACAACAGATCCAGGGTGTCGTAACGGCGTTTGAAATCATCATACGAATTTGTGCGCACTGCGCGGACCACATCAGACACGTAACGGTCGGCATGGATGTAACGGATGCGCGCTTTCGGATCTAGCTGCAGCATGTGGTTGCCAATAGCTTGCACCAGATGCGTTTTACCAAGGCCGACGCCGCCATAGACAAACAGCGGGTTATAGCCGGCACCAGGATTGTCCGCGACCTGGAGTGCTGCCGCACGCGCCAGATCATTTGCCTTGCCGGGGACGAAAGAATCAAAGTTGAACAATGGATTCAGACGGCTTTCATCCAGCGGAGAGGGTTTTTCATTCTTCGGGGTGTTGTTCCTGATTTCCCTGGGTTTGAGGGTTTCCAGTTCAGGAAGAGGAACTGTTTGGTTTCTTTTCAGGAGAGCAGCTGGGCTGGCCAGTCCAGCTTGTTCGGTTTGCGGTGCAGCTTGTTGTGTTGCTGCTTGAGTACGTGTTTCTGAAATCAGCAAATGGATCGGCGGCGGAGAAGTAAAGAATTCCTTCGATAGCTGTTCGATATCGTGCAGAAATTTTTCGCGTACCCATTGCGCGACAAATCGGTTCGGTGCGCTGACCCGTATCTGATCTTCACTCACCTCGACGGCAAGCGGCTTGATCCAGGTATTAAGCTGCTGGGCGTTTAACGTCCGCTCGAAGTGGGCGATGCAATGGCTCCAGAATTCGTGCATGAGCAGCGTGGCAGCGGACAGATGGGGGAAGGTTGGAGATTCTATCACCGCCCCGGATGGAGCCGGAAATGATTGACAAAACAGAGGGCTAGCAGTCTAATTAGCTGCTTTTTTAAGTCAAATCCTATCTTTTGGGGCACCTGAAATGAAACGCACCTATCAACCTTCCGTAGTTCGCCGTAAGCGTACGCATGGCTTTCGTGCGCGCATGAAGACTGTTGGCGGCCGTGCCGTCATCAATGCTCGTCGCGCCAAAGGCCGCAAACGTCTGGCTGTTTGAGTCCGTGATTTGATTTCAGATCCGGGCTTGCTGCCCATAGCCCCAGATTTGGTAAAAACTTTCGGGCGAAACAAAAAAATGCGAAAAACGGATGAGTTCTCATCCGTTTTTCGTTTCCGCTGTGTGCGGGCCATTGCAGGGATTGATTTTCTGGCTGCGCCAAATGGTCTCGATTACGCTCGGTTGGGCATGATTGTGCCCAAGAAAATTCTTGCTACAGCGGTAGCACGAAACCGTGTCAAACGTTTGATTCGTGAAGCATTTCGCTTGAATCAGTCCGAATTGGCGGGCCTTGATGTAGTCGCCCGGATCAAATCAAAAAAACAAGATGCAAAGCTGATTGATGCTTTGCAATTGGGTCTGAAACAATGCAAATCATGTCTTGCACCCCGGACTATTCAAGTTGCCAAAGCCGCTAGGCTTTAGCTGCGTTCTTACTGCCATTAACCAAATCAGCCGACATCATGGATACCCAACGCATCATCGCGTTCATCATTTTCTCTTTCTCAATCTTGCTGCTGTGGGAGTCCTGGCAGAGCTATGACAATCCGAAGCCAGCGATTGAAGTTCAGGCCAACAAAGGAAATCAGCAAGTAGAGCCGGCCAAGGCTGAACTTCCGCAGCCTGGACAGTTACTCAAGCCGAATTCCACCGAACTGGCTGATAGTGGTCAGATTGCTCAAGGCGCGCGCGCGCGCATCGTTACCGATGTCATTGACGCGGAAATTGATGCTAACGGCGGTGATCTTCGCAAAGTGGTACTCAGCCGCTATCGCCAGAATGACGCAGCTGAACAGCCTTTTGTTTTGCTGGAAGAACGAGCGGGAAGAAATTACTTTGCTCAAATGGGTTTTGTCGGTGGCACTTTGCCGACTCACAAAACGGTGTTTGAACTGGTTCCGGGCGAGTACCGCCTGAAAGATGGCCAGAATGAACTCAAAGTTGTTTTGAAGGCCAGCGTCAACAATGCCGACGTGGTGCGCACGTATAAATTCCAACGTGGCAGTTATGTGATTGATGTGGAAACACAGATCATCAATCGTGGTGCCGCTGTTGTAGAAGGTTTTCCGTACTATCAGATACTGCGTCATGGTCAGCCGCCAGAGGGCGAGTCAGCACTGATGCATACGTTTACCGGACCTGCGCTTTACACCGATGTCGGCAAGTTTCAGAAAATTACATTCGAGGACATCAGCAAGGGAAAGACCGAGTTTGTCAAAGAAGCCAAGGATGGCTGGGTCGGCTTGGTGCAACATCACTTTGTCTCGGCTTGGGTAACAACAGACCCGGCAGATGCCAGTCAGCGTGAGTTCTATACCCGTGCAGTCGGTGACAACGAATACAGCGCTGGCATGATTTTCCCCGCTATCAAGTTGAATCCGGGTGAAGAAAAAACCGTATCGATGCGGCTATATGCTGGGCCGCAAGAGTTGGAAAAAATCAAATCATTGGCGCCTGGCCTTGATCTGGTGGTCGATTACGGTTGGCTGACCATACTGGCTTATCCGATCTTCGTGTTGCTCAACTGGATCAACAAGTTGGTCATCAACTGGGGCGTGTCGATCATCCTGCTGACAGTATTGATCAAGCTGGTGTTCTATCCGCTGTCCGCCGCCGGTTACAAATCAATGGCCAAGATGCGCAAGCTGGCGCCGCGCCTGCAGAATCTGAAAGAACGTTATGGAGACGATCGCCAGAAGTTGCACGAAGGCATGATGAAGATTTACCAGGAAGAGAAAATCAACCCGATGGGAGGTTGTTTGCCCATTCTGGTTCAGATTCCGGTTTTCATTGCTTTGTACTGGGTGTTGATGGGGGCGGTCGAACTCCGTCAGGCGCCATTCGCGCTCTGGATACAGGATCTTTCCAAGCCTGATCCGTATTACGTTTTACCGGTGATCATGGCGATTACTTCATTCATTCAGGTCAAGCTGTCGCCCGCTTCACCGGATCCTGTCCAGCAAAAAGTCATGATGGCGATGCCGGTCATCTTCTCGGTGATGTTCCTGTTTTTCCCGGCCGGACTGGTGCTTTACTGGCTGGTCAACAACGTGCTCTCTATCCTGCAGCAATGGCGTATCAACACGATCATTGAAGCGGGTGGCAAGGCGGCCAACGACGCCAAGCACTGAGTTCGCCATGGTGCCTGGTCTGGTGTGTCACGCATGACAGCCAGCGATACCATCGTCGCTATTGCCACCGCGCCAGGTCGCGGTGGCATCGGCGTTGTCAGGCTCTCAGGTCGTGATCTTGATCCCTATATTGGCGGGTTGACTGGCAAAGTTTTGCATGCCAGACATGCCAGTCATGTGAGTTTTCTGGACGCGCAGGGCGAATCGCTGGATGACGGTATCGCGCTCTACTTTCCCGCTCCGAATTCATTCACTGGTGAACATATTCTTGAATTGCAGGGCCATGGCGGCCCGCAAGTATTGCAACTGGTTGTGGAACGCTGTTTGCAACTTGGTGCGCGTCTGGCCGAACCCGGTGAATTCAGCCGGCGTGCCTTTCTCAACGGCAAACTTGACCTGGCTCAAGCCGAGGCGATTGCTGACCTGATCGACGCCAGTAGCCGTGAAGCGGCGCGATCTGCGTTGCGTACGTTGGAAGGTGAGTTTTCCCGCAAGATCAATCAATTACGCGATGGGTTGATTCAACTTCGCATGCTGGTTGAGGCGACCCTGGATTTTCCCGAAGAGGACATTGATTTTCTCGAACAGGCCGATGCCTGGGGAAAATTGGCCGCTTTGCAGGCTCGCCTTGGCCAGGTGATGGCGCAAGCGCGACAAGGCGCATTGTTGCGCGAAGGCCTGAATGTGGTCCTGATCGGCCAGCCGAATGTCGGCAAATCAAGTTTGATGAACCAACTTGCCGGCTACGATGCGGCAATTGTGACCGAATATGCCGGCACGACGCGTGACACCTTGCGTGAAGCAATTCAGATAGAAGGGGTGCCGATTCATCTGATAGATACCGCCGGTTTGCGCGAAACAGAAGACCCGGTGGAGCGACTTGGCATTGCGCGGACCTGGACGGTGCTTGAGAAAGCGGATATTGCGTTGCTGCTGATCGACAGCAATCACGGCATCGGTGAACAGGAGGCGAAGATATTGGCGCAATTGCCGCCGATTCCCTGGCTGACGCTGCACAACAAGATCGACATCTTGGGTGTTACCGCGAGAGTTTCTGAAGATGGCAAGGAAATCTGGCTCTCCGCCAAGTCCGGCGCTGGCATCGATTTACTTCGAAGGCAGTTGCTTGAAGTGGTGGGCTGGCACAGTCAGAGCGAGGGGATGTTCATTGCCCGAGCCCGCCATCTGGATGCTTTACGACGAGCAGGCGACCGGCTTCAGGCTGCGGTTGAGGCCGGCAAGCAACTGGAGTTTTTTGCCGAGGAACTTCGCCTGGCACAGGATGCAGTCTCGGAAATTACCGGGGAATTCAGTTCAGATGATCTGCTGGGGGTGATCTTCAGTCAGTTCTGCATCGGGAAATGACCGTATTGCAGGCGACGCAGGTCATCACCACCAGGATGTATTTTGCAGGTTACAGCAGTACCCAGGTATTTGAATTCGAACTACACCGTTCGAACCGGTTGCCCGATGAACTGAACGCATCGGCAGAGGTTGTTTCGATCAGCGTTCCGCATTGATGGGTTTCGTGCCAACGAATGCTGGCGAGGAACATCAGGTCATCCAGCACATCGATCGGGAACCCCATCCGATCGCCACGATCATCCAGTAGCAACCCATCGAGGTAAAGGTCGATAGCTGGAGTATGCCAAAGTGAAGAAACCGTTTTTGCAATGCGCATATAGCGTTGTTCCAGGGCACTACCGTCTTCTGCCACATCTTGGCAAAGCTTACGTTGGATATTGGGTGCGAGTAATGTGCAAGTGAGCATGATCAAGCTCCTTAAAATTGGCTTAGTACTATCCTTAAGCAATAAGCGCGCCAGCCATATTTTTATATTTCCCCTTGATTATCAAGTTGTTATCAACTTGTTTATGTCGATGCATACGCATTTCAACCCCTATTTGATTTGATCCTGACAGGCATGACGAAATCATGACAACCCGTTACACGGTTTTTCCCTTTCTTTCATGGCAATCCATGTTGGCGGATGTACAACCGCACCGAAGTGCGCTGATCCGTGGCAATCTGATTGCCATCATTGCTGTCGCGTGCGCTGTACCGGTGCCACTATTCCTGCCGGTTCTGGTGGACGAGGTGCTTTTACGCCAGCCGGGCGGGTTTATTGCCTTCTTCTCACCCTGGTTTCCGGTCGGCTGGCATGGCCCGATTCTGTTCATTTCGATTGCGCTTGCTTTGACGCTTGGCTTGCGCCTGGCGTCCATCCTGCTCAATGTCTGGCAATCACGCACTTTCTCACTGATTTCAAAAGACGTGGTCTATCGCATGCGTGCGCGCATGCTCGACCGACTCTCAAAGATCGCGCTGTCGGAATATGAAACGCTGGGTTCAGGCCGAGTGACTTCGCATTTTGTCACCGACCTGAATGCGGTTGATGGTTTCCTGGGGGCGTCAATTTCCGGCTTTCTGGTTGCTGTTTTATCGCTGGTCGGCGTTGCCGGAGTTTTGCTCTGGATGAACTGGCAACTGGCTTTGTTCATTCTTCTTCTAAACCCGTTGGTGATCGCTTTTTCGACCCGCCTTGGCAAGAAGGTGAAAGAACTCAAGAAAAGCGAGAACAGTGCTTTTGAGGCATTTCAGGAAGCACTCAGCGAAACCCTGGATGCGCTGAATCAGATCCGCGCGATGAACCGGGAGGAACATTACCTCAGCCGGGTTCTGGCCAAAGCCGCGAATATTCGCGTGCACGCGGCGGCGTTCGCCTGGAAATCCGATGCGATGAACCGGATTTCCTTTTTCATCTTTCTTGCCGGTTTTGATATTTTTCGTGCCATCGCGATGTTGATGGTGGTTTTCTCCGATCTGAGTATCGGGCAGATGCTGGCGGTATTCGGCTATCTCTGGTTCATGATGTCGCCAGTCCAGGAGATCATCAATATTCAATATTCCTGGTATGCCGCCAATGCGGCAATTGGGCGCATCAATAGCATGCTGGCACTGCGTCCGGCGGAACAGGGTGAGGCCATTCGCAACCCTTTCCAGACATCGGAGTCGATCGGACTTGATCTGGTCAACGTCAGTTTTTCCTATGGCGATGGCGAAACCGTTCTGGATGAGGTCAATCTCTCGATTGCGCCAGGCGAAAAGGTGGCGCTGGTTGGCGCATCTGGGGGAGGTAAATCGACCTTGGTGCAAGCGCTGCTCGGGCTATATCCGTTGCGTGCCGGGGTGATTCGTTATGCCGGCGTTGATGTTGCCGATATTGGCTGGGACCGGGTACGGGAAAATGTGGGCGTCGTGTTGCAGCACCCGGTGTTGTTCAATGCCAGCGTGCGCGAGAATTTGACGCTGGGGCGGGAATTCAGCGACAGCGACTTGTGGCACGCTCTGGGGATCGCTCAACTGAAAGAATTTATCGCCAATCTGGAGGCTGGATTGGATAGCCTGATCGGCAAGAGCGGTGTCCGATTGTCCGGCGGTCAACGCCAACGATTGGCAGTTGCCCGGGTGGTTTTGGGACAACCCAGGGTGGTGATCCTGGACGAGGCCACTTCGGCGCTGGATAGCAAGACCGAGCATGATCTGCATGTGGCACTGGCCGATTTTCTGCGCCATCGGACGACCTTGATCATTGCGCATCGGCTTTCAGCGGTGCGCCAGGCGGACCGTATTCTGGTGTTCGAAAATGGCCGCATCGTCGAGGAAGGCGTGCATGCAAGCCTGATGCAGAGCGGCGGTCTGTATCACCAGCTGTATGCGCACGCTTGACGATGTTTCACGTGAAACACAACAGAAACCGGTGTCCGCATGGCGTAGAATCCGCCGCCTGTCAAAGTGTATGAAGCGTCAGCAAGGCCATGATTTTCCCCGAAGTTTTTGATGTCATTGTGGTGGGTGGCGGCCATGCTGGCTGCGAGGCAGCGTTCGCCTCGGCACGCATGGGCGTAAAGACCCTGCTGCTCAGTCACAACATCGAAACACTCGGCGCGATGTCCTGCAATCCTTCCATTGGCGGCATCGGCAAGGGCCATCTGGTGAAGGAAGTCGACGCCCTCGGCGGCGTCATGGCGATTGCCACCGATGAAGCCGGGATTCAGTTCCGCACGCTTAATTCATCCAAAGGTCCGGCGGTGAGGGCGACGCGAGCGCAAGCCGACCGTCTGCTCTACAAACAGGCGATTCGAAGCCGGCTTGAAAATCAGGCCAATCTGACCCTGTTTCAGCAGGCGGTGGATGACCTTATTCTGGAATCGGACCGCGTTGCCGGTGTCCGTACCCAGCTTGGCATCGTGTTCAAGGCGCGGACGGTGGTGCTGACCACCGGGACTTTTCTTGCCGGTCTGGTACACGTAGGCCTGGCTAATTTTCAGGCTGGACGCATGGGTGATCCGCCTGCCGTGTCGCTTGCCGCGCGGTTGCGTGAATTGAACCTGCCGGTCGGCCGCCTGAAGACGGGAACGCCGCCTCGGATCGATGGCCGCAGCATCGATTTTTCGTTGATGCAAGTGCAGCCAGGCGACGATCCGGTACCCATTTTCTCGTTCATGGGCCGGCGTGAGATGCATCCAGCCCAATTGCCTTGCTGGATCACATCGACCAATGAAGCGACGCATGAAATCATTCGCCAGGGGCTGGACCGTTCACCGCTGTATACCGGCGTCATCAAGGGTGTCGGGCCACGTTACTGCCCTTCTATCGAAGACAAGATTTCACGCTTTGCCGATAAAACCGGCCACAACGTGTTTCTTGAGCCGGAAGGCCTGACCACGCATGAGTTTTACCCCAACGGCATTTCCACCAGTCTGCCATTCGATGTGCAACTGAATCTGGTGCGTTCGATTCGAGGCCTGGAACGAGCACATCTTCTGCGTCCGGGCTATGCCATCGAATATGATTACTACGATCCGCGCGGACTCAAGCCGAGCCTTGAAACCAAAGCCATTGCCGGTCTTTTCTTTGCTGGACAGATCAATGGTACGACCGGCTATGAAGAAGCTGCGGCGCAAGGTTTGTTGGCCGGCTTGAATGCCGGCTTGCTGGTCAAGCAGCAGGCGGCCTGGTGGCCGCGTCGCGATCAGGCTTATCTTGGCGTCATGGTCGATGACCTGACTACTCGCGGTGTACTTGAGCCGTATCGGATGTTCACCAGTCGCGCCGAATATCGCTTGTCATTGCGGGAAGATAACGCCGATCAGCGGTTGACCGAAATCGGTCGCGGCCTCGGCTTGGTGAATGATCTTCGCTGGCAGCGCTTCGAGGCAAAGCGGGAGGCGATGGCGCTTGAAAGCGAACGCCTGAAGGCGACCTGGGTGAATCCGAATAATCTGCCGGATGAGCATGCGCAGCGCTTGCTCGGCCAGTCGATTGAGCGTGAATACAGTCTGTTCGATCTGCTCCGCCGGCCGCAGGTGGCTTATACCGATCTGGTCAGCCTGCCCAATGCCGGCCCCGGTATTGCCGACCAGGAAGCTGCGGAGCAGGTCGAAATCGAGGCTAAATATGCCGGCTATGTGACACGTCAACTCGATGAAATCGAGCGGCAGCGCGGTCAGGAACATCAGGCTTTGCCTCTCGACTTCGACTACATGAGTTTGGGCAGCCTCTCGATCGAAGTGCGCCAAAAGCTGAACCAGGCGAAACCGGCGACATTGGGCCAGGCTTCGCGTGTGGCCGGTGTGACGCCGGCGGCGATCTCGGTATTAATGGTTTATTTGAAGCGCGGTGAATTGGGTGATCGTTCCGAATGCGCCAAGCAATCATGCGCCAAGGAGTCGGCATGACCTTGGCTGCCTCGCTTGATGCTGGTTTGATGGAAATGGCGCTTGAGTTGCCGGTTCAGGCAAAAGTGGCATTACTTGCCTATCTGTCCTTGCTGATCAAATGGAACAAGACCTACAACCTGACGGCAATCCACGAACCGGAGCGGATGTTGACGCATCACATTTTCGACAGCCTGGTGCTGACGCCGCATGTTGAGTCTGGCCGCTTGCTTGATGTCGGCAGTGGCGCCGGATTTCCTGGCATCCCTTTGGCGATTGTGCGACCGGATTTGCGGGTCACTGTGATGGATGCCAGCCAGAAAAAATGCGGCTTCATGCAGCAGGCGATGATCGAATTGAAGTTGGTGAACGTCAAAGTGGTGCATGCCCGCGTCGAGGCCTATCAGGCGCCGGAAAAATTTAACCAGATCATCTCGCGTGCATTCTCTGAACTGTCCGATTTTGTCCGGCTTAGCGCGCATTTGTTGGCGCCCGGCGGGCATTGGCTGGCAATGAAGGGCGTATTGCCGCAGGCGGAAATTGCGCAACTCAAGGCGGTACATGTGCTACGAGCCCTGCCGCTGCAGGTTCCTGGCTTGGACGCCGAACGGAGTTTGATCATTATGGAACCAGCTTGATGGCTCGCATACTTGCAATCACCAATCAAAAGGGCGGCGTCGGCAAAACCACGACCGCCGTCAATCTTGCCGCCAGTCTGGCCAGTCTGGGCATGAAAGTGCTGTTGGTCGATCTTGACCCGCAAGGCAATGCGACCACCGCCAGCGGTGCCGAGAAGCAGAGTTTGAGCAAGACGGTTTATCAGCTGTTACTGGGCGCAGACAGCTATGCCGCCGTGAGATTGCGTTCCGAAGCCGGCGGCTTCGACCTGTTGCCGGCGAATCGCGAGCTGGCCGGGGCGGAGATCGAACTGGTGGACGGCAAGCAACGCGAATTCCGCCTCAAGACGGCGCTCGACAAGGCGACTGCGGAATACGATTTCATCCTGATCGATTGCCCACCGGCATTAAATCTGCTGACTGTGAATGCGCTGACTTGTGCACATGCGGTGTTGATCCCGATGCAATGCGAGTATTTCGCCATCGAGGGGCTTGCCGATCTGGTCAACACGATCAAGAAGATCAAGGCGCGGCTGAATCCTGACCTGGTGATCGATGGCGTGGTGCGGGTGATGTTCGATAACCGCAATACCCTGGCGCAGCATGTTTCCGACCAACTCAAGGCGCATTTCGGCGCCAAGGTATTCGACACTGTCGTGCCGAGAAATGTTCGCCTTGCAGAAGCGCCCAGTCATGGTCTGGCGGTTTTGCAGTATGACCGCGCTTCCAAGGGCGCGCAGGCATATCTACAGATGGCACGCGAGCTGCTGAAAAGACAGGCCGTCGTTATCGGAGGGACAGGACGTGGCTAGATTGAAGGGTTTGGGGCGTGGACTCGATGCACTGTTGGGCGAAGGTGATACCAACGATGGCGAGCGTTTGCTGACATTGCCGGTGGAAAGCCTGGTGCCCGGAAAATATCAGCCGCGAACTCGCATGGATCAAGCTGCGCTGGATGATCTAGCGGCTTCGATTCGCTCCCAAGGGTTGATGCAGCCGATCCTGGCGCGGGCGATTCCAGGCGGTCAATTCGAGATCATTGCTGGCGAACGGCGCTGGCGTGCCAGCCGGTTGGCGGGCTTGAAGGAAGTGCCGGTTCTGGTTCGGGTGGTGGAAGATGAAGCAGCGCTGAAAATGGCGTTGATTGAAAACATTCAGCGCGAAAACCTGAATCCGCTGGAGGAAGCACTCGGTATCCATCGCCTGATTCAAGAGTTTTCCATGACACACCAGACGGCCGCTGAATCAGTCGGTCGGTCACGCGTCGCGGTGTCGAATTTGCTTCGCTTGTTGAATCTGGCCAAACCAGTTCAAGCCATGTTGATGGGCGGCGAGTTGGACATGGGGCATGCGCGCGCATTGCTTGCATTGACCCATGCCCGCCAGGTTGACGCGGCGCATGAGGTGGCGCGCAAGGGAATGTCGGTCCGCGAAGCGGAGCGATTGGCGGCGCGGATGGCAAAGCCAATGGAAAAATCGGCCCCGAGGAAAGACCGTGATGTGGCGCGGCTGGAAGAGGAATTGACCGAGCGTTTAGGCGCCATCGTCAAAATCGGCGCCAACAAATCCGGCGCAGGCCGAATCACGATAAGTTTTGAAAGTCTGGAACAATTGGACGATTTGTTGCGTCGCATCAATTGACTTTGCGCAATAATGCAACCCGATGCGGCGAGTCGATATATCAAAGCCATTGATGATTGCATCAGCCTCGCTAATTAATATATTATCGTCCGCTAATGTTTTTAGCCCTGATGCTCCAATGTGTTGTTGTTATGCTTGTTGGGGCAATGGGATGGTTCACGCAAGACGGCCGCTTCTCTTTGGCGCTGCTTTATGGTGGCTTGGTCGCGCTGGTTAATTCGGCCTTGCTGGTGATACGTTGGCAGCGTGGATTGCGGGACCATCATTGCGATGGTCAGCGTCATTTAAAGTCGTTCAACCGTTCCATGATGGAGCGGTTTTTTGTTGTCGGCGTGTTGCTGGCGGTGGGATTCGGTGTGCTGAATCTGCCCCAGTTTGTGATGTTGTCGGGATTTATCGTGGGACAACTGGCCTGGGTGGTGTCAATGGTGCTGACCCGGCGGCTGTTCTGAATATGGATTCAAGCTTTGTGTGAAAACTCAAGGCAAAACAAAGAGTTAGAGCCATGTCCGCGGAAGCGCACACCTCAACGGAATACATCAAGCATCACCTGCAGAACCTGACCTATGGCCAGCATACCGATGGCACCTGGGGCTTGGCGCATACGGCGCAAGAGGCTAAGGACATGGGTTTCATGGCGATCAACCTGGACACCATGGGTTTTTCGATTCTGCTCGGCGTTCTGTTTTTGTTCTTCTTTCGCAAAGTTGCCAAATCGGCTGCAACCGGCGTCCCCTCGGGCTTGCAGAACTTTGTCGAATGGATAGTCGAATTTGTCGATTCCAGCGTCAAAGGCTCATTCTCTGCGCGTAATCCGATGGTCGCGCCGCTGGCGTTGACCATCTTCATCTGGATTTTCCTGATGAACCTGATGGATCTGGTGCCGATCGACTGGTTGCCTGGTGTGGCTAGCATGCTGGGTCTGCCCTTCATGAAAGTGGTCGCAACCACCGACCCGAACGCGACCTTCGGTATGTCGTTGACCGTGTTTGCGCTGGTGATCTACTACAGCATCAAAATGAAGGGTGTCGGCGGTTTTGTCGGTGAACTGACCCTGCAACCGTTCGGTAAATGGGGTATGCCGGCCAATCTGCTGCTGGAAGGCGTGAACCTGATTGCCAAGCCAGTGTCTCTGGCCCTGCGACTCTTCGGCAACATGTATGCCGGTGAAATGATCTTCATCCTGATCGCGATCATGTTCTCCGGCGGCGCTGTTCTGGCCCTGACCGGTGGCGTGCTGCAATGGGCATGGGCAGTATTCCATATTTTGATCATTACCTTGCAAGCCTTCATCTTCATGACGCTAACCATCGTCTATCTCGACATGGCGCATCAGGAACACCATTAAAATTTTTTAAATTGTTGATACAGGAGTAACCAAATGACTGAAGTTCAAGCTCTGCTGTTCATCGCCGGCGCCATCATGATGGGCCTGGGCGCACTCGGTGCATCTATCGGCATCGGTATCCTCGGTGGCCGTTTCCTGGAAGGCGCCGCGCGTCAGCCGGAACTGATCCCGATGCTGCGCACCCAGTTCTTCATCGTCATGGGCTTGGTTGATGCTGTGCCGATGATCGCTGTCGGTCTGGCCATGTACGTCCTCTTCGCTGTTGCGGCTTGAACAACCTCCGCAATAACCAGTAAGAGGAGCGGTCATGAATATCAATATGACCCTGATTGGGCAGTCCATCACCTTCGCCATATTCGTATGGTTCTGCATGAAGTTTGTATGGCCGCCCATTGTCAGTGCATTGGAAGCGCGCAAGAAACAGATTGCCGACGGATTGGCGGCTGCGGATCGTGGCAGGCATGAACTTGAGCTGGCTGCAAAACGTGCCAGCGAAACGTTGCATGAAGCCAAGCTGAAGGCTTCCGACATCATTGCGCAAGCTGAAAAGCGTGCCATGCAGATTGTTGAAGAAGCCAAGGATGTCGCAAAGGCTGAAGGCGATCGCATGATCGTGTCCGCAAAGGCTGAAATCGAGCAGGAGTCGCACCGTGCACGTGAAGTGTTGCGCGGTGATGTGGCCGCCCTGGTGGTGGCTGGAGCAGGCAAGGTGCTGCGGCGTGAAGTCAACGCGCAAGCCCACGCCGATCTCCTGGAAGCCATCAAGAACGAGCTCTGACATGGAACGTGCAACCTTAGCCCGCCCCTACGCAGAAGCGATCTCAAAGCTTGCCGCGGAAGCATCATCCTGGAACCAATGGTCGGAGCGTCTGACTTTGCTCGCCATGGTTGCGAGCAATAGCCAGGTTCAGGATATCGCAGGCAATCCTTCGATTCCTTCGTCTCGCGTCGCGGAAATCATGTTGGCGGTTTGCGGCGACAAGCTCGGGGCCGAGGGTGAAAATCTGGCCCGCCTGCTGGTCGACAACAAGCGGCTGACTCTGTTGCCTGAAATTGTTACTGCGTTTGAAGCATTGAAGGCGGAGCAGGAAGGTGAACTGGCCGCCCACATCACCAGCGCGTTTGCGTTGGATGCCAAGCAGATGTCCGGACTGGTTGCCAAGTTGGAGGCTAGATTTGGTCGCAAGGTCACGGTGACCCAATCGTTGGATGACGCGCTGATTGGCGGTGTGGTGATCCAGGTTGGTGATGAAGTCATGGATGCGTCGGTGCGCGGCGGGCTTGAAGCCCTTGCCGTCACCCTGAAAGCTTAATTAGGAAATTTGGAGTTCTCATGCAACTCAATTCGTCTGAAATCAGTGAACTGATCAAGAGCCGCATCCAGAACATGGAATCCGGTTCTGAACTGCGTACCCAGGGGACCGTAGTCTCCGTCACCGACGGCATCGTGCGTGTGCACGGCCTGGCCGAAGTCATGCAAGGCGAAATGCTGGAGTTCCCCGGCAACGTTTTCGGCATGGCACTGAACCTGGAGCGCGACTCGGTTGGCGCCGTGGTTCTGGGTGAATATGAGCATATTTCGGAAGGCGATACGGTCAAATGCACCGGCCGAATTCTGGAAGTCCCGGTTGGTGAAGCGCTGCTTGGTCGTGTGGTTAATGCGCTTGGTCAGCCGATTGACGGTAAAGGCCCGGTCGATTGCCCGAAAACATCCCCAATTGAACAGATAGCGCCTGGCGTGATCGCACGGCAATCTGTTTCGCAGCCGATGCAGACAGGTCTCAAGGCGATCGATGCAATGGTGCCGGTAGGCCGCGGACAACGCGAGCTGATCATCGGCGACCGCCAGACCGGAAAGACCGCAGTTGCGATCGACGCGATCATCAACCAGAAAGGTGCTGGCGTACTGTGTATCTACGTCGCAGTTGGTCAGAAGGCTTCAAGCATTGCCAACGTCGTGCGCAAGCTGGAAGAGCATGGCGCAATGGCCCACACCATTATCGTCGCGGCCACCGCCTCCGACCCCGCCGCGATGCAGTTCATCGCGCCGTATGCCGGTTGCACCATGGGTGAATACTTCCGCGACAGCGGCCGTGATGCGCTGATCGTCTATGACGATTTGACCAAGCAGGCCTGGGCGTATCGCCAAATATCTCTGTTGTTGCGCCGTCCGCCGGGTCGCGAGGCGTATCCGGGTGATGTGTTCTATCTGCACTCCCGGCTGCTGGAGCGTTCCGCTCGTGTCAATGCCGATTTCGTCGAGAAAAAGACCAATGGCGCGGTAAAGGGACAGACGGGTTCACTGACTGCACTGCCGATCATTGAAACCCAGGCTGGTGACGTCTCCGCTTTCGTGCCAACCAACGTGATTTCGATTACCGACGGACAGATTTTCCTGGAATCCGATCTCTTCAACGCCGGCATTCGGCCTGCCATCAACGCCGGCTTGTCGGTGTCCCGGGTGGGTGGCGCAGCGCAGACCAAAGTGATCAAGAAACTGGGCGGTGGTATCCGTCTGGCGCTGGCACAGTATCGTGAACTCGCCGCTTTTGCTCAGTTTGCCTCCGATCTGGACGAGGCAACACGCAAGCAGCTGGAGCGCGGCAAACTGGTCACCGAGTTGATGAAGCAGTTCCAGTATTCTCCGCTCAACGTCGCGGAAATGGCGGTTACGCTGTTTGCGGTCAATCGCGGTTATATGGATGACGTCGAAGTCAAACGTGCCTTGTCTTTTGAATCCGCTTTGCAATCATTTATGAAGAGCAAATATCCGGTAATCATGGATAAAGTGCAAAGTACGGGTGATCTCGATGGCGAAACCGAGAAGCAACTCTCGGCTGCCATTGATGATTTCAAGGCCAGCGCGGCTTACTGATCAACTACTGACGGACGAGAAAAAGCATGGCCGCCGGCAAGGAAATTCGCAGCAAGATCAAGAGCGTTGAAAACACGCGCAAGATCACTCGCGCCATGGAGATGGTCGCCGCCGCCAAGATGCGAAAGGCACAGGAACGTATGCGCCAAGCGCGTCCCTATGCGGAAAAAATTGGCCGTGTCGCCGCCCACTTCAGCCAGGCACATCCGGAATACCGCCATCCGTTTGTGGTTTCACGTGAAACCATCAAGCGCGTTGGCCTGATTCTGGTGACTACCGACAAGGGTCTGTGCGGGGGGCTTAATACCAATGCTTTGCGCATGGCATTGAACAACCTGAAGACTTGGCAAGATCAGAAAATTGAAGTTGATGTCAGCGTGGTTGGCAACAAAGGCTTGGGATTCATGCAACGCCTGGGCGCCAATGTCTCCTCGCAGGTCACGGGTTTGGGCGATACACCGCATATGGAGCGTCTGATCGGCCCAGTGCAGGTCATGCTTGATGCTTACAAGGATGGTCGTATCGATGCGCTGTATCTGATCTACAGTAAGTTCGTGTCGACCATGAAGCAAGAGCCATCTCTGACTCAGTTGCTGCCGTTGAATGCGACGGAAGCGATCGAAAAGTCCGAACACCACTGGGATTACATCTACGAGCCGGAAGCCAAGAGCGTCGTCGACAGCTTGATGGTGCGTTACATCGAAGCGCTGATTTATCAGGCCGTTGCGGAAAACCTGGCCTGCGAGCAGTCAGCTCGGATGGTGGCCATGAAAGCCGCCTCGGACAACGCCAAAGACGTTGTTGGTGAGCTCAAGTTGGTTTACAACAAGACCCGCCAAGCCGCGATTACGCAGGAAATCTCCGAAATCGTCGCCGGTGCTTCAGCGGTATAAAACACCGTCGTTTAACAGATTCGAACTAGCTAGGAATGAATGCCATGACCGAAGGAAAAATCGTACAGATCATCGGCGCGGTGGTAGACATGGAGTTCCCTCGTGGTTCTCTGCCCAAGGTCTATGACGCGATCAAGATGGAAACTCCGCCGCTGACGTTTGAAGTACAGCAGCAATTGGGCGACGGTATCGTTCGCACCATCGCCATGGGGTCCACCGACGGACTGAAGCGCGGCGCTGCCGTCAAGAACACCGGCAAGGCGATTTCCGTTCCGGTTGGGAAAGCCACGCTGGGTCGCATCATGGACGTACTTGGAGAACCGGTGGATGAAGCCGGTCCAATCGGCGAAGAATCTCGCATGCCGATCCATCGCAAGGCGCCTGCCTATGCTGACCAAGCGGCTTCGGTGGAAATTCTGGAAACCGGCATCAAGGTCATCGACCTGATCATGCCGATTGCCAAGGGTGGCAAAGTAGGTCTGTTCGGTGGCGCCGGCGTCGGCAAGACGGTGACGCTGATGGAACTGATCCGCAACATCGCCGTTGAACACAGTGGTTACTCGGTGTTTGCCGGCGTCGGCGAACGGACCCGCGAAGGTAACGACTTCTATCACGAGATGAAAGAAGGCGGTGTGCTGGATAAAGTGGCGCTGGTCTACGGCCAGATGAGCGAGCCGCCAGGCAACCGTCTGCGCGTTGCGCTGACCGGTCTGACCATGGCTGAATTCTTTCGCGACGAAGGCCGTGACGTGCTGTTCTTCGTCGACAACATCTACCGCTACACGCTGGCCGGTACCGAAGTCTCCGCGCTACTCGGCCGGATGCCTTCTGCCGTCGGTTATCAGCCGACATTGGCTTCCGAAATGGGCGCCCTGCAAGAGCGGATCACCTCCACCCGCACCGGCTCGATCACTTCGTTCCAGGCCGTATACGTGCCCGCCGATGACTTGACCGACCCGTCGCCGGCAACCACCTTCGCGCACTTGGACGCCACATTGGTGTTGAGTCGCCAGGTCGCCGAGCTGGGCATCTACCCGGCCGTCGATCCGCTCGACTCCACTTCGCGCCAGCTCGACCCGCTGGTCGTCGGCGAGGAGCACTACAGCGTCGCCCGCCAGGTGCAGGCCACCTTGCAGCGCTACAAGGAATTGCGCGACATCATCGCAATTCTGGGCATGGACGAACTGTCTCCGGAAGACAAGCTGTCCGTTGCCCGCGCTCGCAAGATTCAGCGTTTCCTGTCGCAACCGTTCTTCGTGGCTGAAGTCTTTACCGGCGCTGCCGGCAAGTACGTCACGCTGAAAGAAACCATTGCCAACTTCAAGGCGATCGTCAACGGTGAATACGATCATTTGCCGGAACAGGCCTTCTACATGGTCGGTACGGTGGATGAGGCGGTCGAGAAGGCAAAGACCATTCAATAAGGATGTAATGTCATGCCCATGACCCTTCATGTCGACATCGTCAGCGCGGAAGCCGCGATTTACTCGGGGCTTGCCGAGTATGTGATCGCTCCCGCCGAGATGGGCGAGGTCGGTATCTACCCACGCCACACGCCGCTGCTGAGCAGGCTGAAGCCAGGGTCGGTGCGGATCAAGTCTCCGGATCGGACGGAAGAAGATCTGATCTATGTTTCCGGGGGCATTCTGGAAGTGCAGCCCGGCGTTATCACGATCCTTTCCGATACCGCTGCGCGCGGCGCCGACCTGGATGAGGCGCGTTCGCTGGAAGCCAAGCAACAGGCGGAAGAAGCGATGAAAAATCGTTCTTCGTCCATGGATTACGCGCGGGCTCAGGCGGAATTGGCGGAAGCCGTTGCGCAGTTGTCGGCGATTCAGAAGCTGCGCAAGACCAGACGCTAAGCTTTTCGCTAAAAGCAGTATCAACAGTATCAAAACGGCAGCCTGGCGCTGCCGTTTTTCTTTCCCGGCCCGCCAGACAAAGCACGGAAGCGCTGTTTATACTTATGCGCGTTTCCGGCTCCCTCTATGTTGTACTGCCCTATGAACCCGCCACTGAATATTGTCATTCTTGCCGCCGGCAAGGGCACCCGGATGAAATCCGACTTGCCCAAAGTCTTGCATCCATTAGCCGGAAAGCCATTGATTGCGCATGTGCTGGCCGCTGCGGATCAACTCGGCCCAGAAATCATCTGTGTGATCTATGGTCATGGTGGCGAAGTGTTGCCAAACGCCGTCGCCCGTCCTGATCTGGCCTGGGCGAAGCAGGAGCCGCAACTGGGTACGGGGCACGCGGTTCAACAAGCCGTGCCGCATCTCGATCCCGCTGCGTTGTGCCTGATTCTTTACGGCGATGTGCCGCTGACCCGCCCGGAAACCTTGCAGGAAATGACGCTGATTGCGCGCGACGGAGCAATCGCGCTGCTCACCGTGCATCTGGCCAATCCATCCGGTTATGGCCGCATCGTGCGCAATGCGCGCGGCCAGGTCGAACGCATCGTCGAACAGAAAGATGCCAACCCGGACGAGTTGGCAATCAATGAAGTCAATACCGGCATACTCTGCCTGCCCGCCGACAAGCTGGCAGGCTGGCTGGCGCGACTGGACAACAAGAATGCGCAAGGCGAGTACTACCTGACCGATGTCATTGGTATGGCCACCGCCGAAGGTGAACGTGTCATTCCTTGCCATCCAGCGGCTGAATGGGAAGTGCTTGGTATCAACAGTCGGGCTCAACTGGCCGAGCTGGAACGCCTGCATCAACGCAACCAGGCCAATCGGCTGATGACCGATGGCGTGACACTGATTGATCCGAGCCGGATCGATGTGCGCGGCACGCTGACCTGTGGCCGCGATGTGCTGATCGACATCAATGCCGTTTTTGAAGGCGATGTGGTGCTCGGCGATGGCGTGCAGATTGGCGCCAATTGCGTGTTGAAGAATGTTGAATTGGCGGCGGGCGTCCAGCTCAAGCCATTCTGTCACCTGGAGGGCGCCAAGGTGGGCGCCAATGCAGTGATCGGGCCTTACGCACGCTTGCGTCCTGGCACAACATTGGCGGAAGAAACGCATATTGGCAATTTTGTTGAATTAAAGAACGCGCAAGTCGGATTCAATTCAAAAATCAACCACCTGTCCTACGTCGGCGATGCAACCGTTGGCCGCAAGGTCAACATCGGCGCCGGCACCATCACCTGCAATTACGACGGCGCCAACAAGCATCGCACGGTGATTGAAGACGAAGCCTTCATTGGCTCGGACACGCAACTGGTCGCCCCGGTTACTGTCGGCCGTGGCGCAACCTTGGGTGCGGGTACGACGCTGACCAAAGATGCTCCAGCCGGACAACTCACCTTGTCACGCGCCAAACAAATCACCCTGCCTGGCTGGCAACGGCCAATCAAAAAGAAAACCTAAGTCATAACCGGAGAAGAACTATGTGCGGCATCGTCGGCGCCATCGCTCAACGTAATGTTGTGCCCATCCTGATTGAAGGTTTGCAACGCCTGGAGTATCGCGGCTACGACTCGGCAGGCATCGCGGTTCGACAAGAAGATGGCAGCCTCGGGCGCATCCGTGCGGTGGGCAAGGTCGCCATGCTGCGACAGTTGCTGGAAACGAATCCTGTCGAAGGAAAACTGGGTATCGCCCATACCCGTTGGGCGACGCACGGTATGCCTGCGGAACGCAACGCACACCCGCACATGAGCGGCGAAAAAGTCGCGGTGGTGCATAACGGCATCATCGAAAACCATGCCGAATTACGTGCCGAACTACAGGCCAAAGATTATTTCTTCACCTCTGAAACCGACACCGAAGTCATCGCCCACCTGCTCGCGCATTTGCTGGAAGACGAGCCTGACTTGCTGCGCGCGGTGCAGAAAGCCATCACCCAATTGGTTGGCGCCTATGGCCTCGCGGTTTGCACCCCGAACGATGCCGACCGGCTGATCGTCGCCCGCGCCGGCAGCCCGTTGGTGATCGGACTTGGCGTCGGTGAAAACTTCATCGCTTCCGATGTGTTCGCGCTGCTGCCGGTGACACAGCGTTTCATCTTTCTGGAAGAAGGCGATGTCGCCGAGATTCGCCGCGATGGCGTGCGCGTGTTCGATGTCGCCGGCAATCCGGTCGAACGGCCGGAGCGCCTGTCGCAGCTTTCCGCTTCGACGACCGACAAGGGGCCGTACAAGCATTACATGCTGAAGGAAATCTTCGAGCAGCCCTCGGTCATTGCAGAAACTCTGGAAGGCCGTATCCACAAGGGCCGCTTGCTTGAAGAAAGCTTCGGCCATGAAGCCAAGACCTTGCTGGACAAGACGCGCGGCGTCCACATCATCGCCTGCGGCACCAGTTACCACGCCGGCCTGGTCGCGCGTTACTGGCTGGAAGAAGTCGGGATTCCTTGCAACGTCGAAGTTGCCAGCGAATATCGTTACCGCAAGGTCGTGGTGCCGCCGGATACGCTGTTCCTGTCGATTTCCCAGTCCGGTGAGACCGCCGACACGCTGGCCGCATTGCGCTTCGCCAAACAGGCCGGCTACGTCGGCTCGCTGACCATCTGCAATGTGCCGGAATCGTCGCTGACACGCGAGTCCGATGTCGCGCTGATGACTCGCGCTGGCCCGGAAATCGGCGTCGCCTCCACCAAGGCGTTCACCACTCAACTTACGGCGCTGCGTTTGCTCACCGTCGCACTGGCGAAGCGACGCGGCTTGTCGGCTGAAGACGAAACGCGGCTGGTGAATGAATTGCATGCGCTGCCGCGCCAGGTTGAAGTCGTGTTGTCGTTGTCCGACGCCATCAAGGACATGGCGGGCGCCTTTGCCGACAAGCACCACGCCCTCTTCCTCGGCCGAGGTCCGTTCTACCCGATCGCGCTGGAAGGCGCGCTCAAGCTGAAGGAAATCTCCTACATTCACGCTGAAGCCTATCCCGCCGGCGAGTTGAAGCATGGCCCGCTGGCGCTGGTGGATGCCGACATGCCAGTGATCTGCGCGCTGCCGGACGACCCCTTGCTCGACAAGGTGCTGTCGAATCTGCAGGAAGTGCGCGCGCGCGGCGGCGAGTTGTTCCTGTTCTCCGACCACAAGGTCAAGATCGAACTCGACCATTTCCAGAACCTGACCCTGGCTGACATTTACCCGGGAACCGCGCCGATTGTTTACAGCATCCCACTGCAATTGCTGGCTTATCACGTTGCCATTCTGAAGGGCACGGATGTCGATCAGCCGCGCAACCTGGCCAAATCGGTTACCGTTGAATAAA
>JBBQQT010000023.1:0-32444 GCA_038215555.1 Burkholderiales bacterium
CGATCTGATGTGGGTGGTGATCATCCATCTGACCCTGGTGTTTTCCGGCGTGATGTTCGCGTTGATGGATCGCCTCTCCGGATCCCACGGTCCGGAACCGGAAAGCCACAAAGCGGCAATCGAGACGGACAAGGTCAAAGAGTGATGTGTTGTGACCCCTGCGTTGCGTTCCATGCGTTGCACTCCCTGTGACAGCCCAAACGCAAGCGCGCTTGTGGCACCGTCTCAGTCTCGCAGCAGCGGCAGCGGCGCTGGAAACCGACATTGCGCAGGGCTTGAGCAGCCAGGAAGCGGATAAACGTCTCCTCACCAATGGCGAGAATCGACTGGCGGAAGCGCGCAAGCGCCCGGCCTGGATGAAGTTTCTCGATCAGTTCCGCAATCTGCTGGTCATCGTGTTGTTGTTCGCTGCGGCACTGGCCTGGGTAATCGGCGACGTCAAAGACGCGGTGGTCATTCTCTGCGTCGTGGTGCTCAACGCCAGCTTGGGTTTCTATCAGGAATACCGCGCCGAACGCACGCTGGCGGCGCTGAAGGACATGCTGGCAGCAACCGCGCGGGTGCGCCGCGATGGCCGCAGCGTCATGTTGCCGGCCAGCCAACTGACGCCCGGCGACATCGTCATGCTCGAAGCAGGCGACCAGATTCCGGCCGATGGCCGCCTGCTGGCGGCGCATAACCTGGAAGTGATCGAGTCGGCGCTGACCGGCGAATCGCATGCCGTCGGCAAGATCACGGCGGCTTTGGAGCAAGACGATTTGCCGCTCGGAGATCGCATCAATCTGCTGTTCATGAACACCGTGGTGACGCGCGGTCGCGCCGAATTACTGGTTACCGCCACCGGCATGCAGACCGAGATGGGCCAGCTGGCCGGCATGATCGCCAGCGCTGAAACGGCACCGACGCCGTTGCAGAAGCAGCTCGATACGTTGGGCAAGAAACTCGCCGGCATTGCCGGCGTCGTGGTGGTGGCGATTTTCGGCCTTGATCTGGCGCGTGGCCTGCCTTGGGCGGAGTCGGCGATGACTGCGGTGGCGCTGGCGGTCGCAGCAATTCCGGAAGGCTTGCCGGCGGTGGTCACCGTGACGCTGGCGATTGGCATGTGGCGCATGGCGCAGAACCGGGCGATTCTGAAAAAACTCGCGGCAGTGGAAACCCTGGGTTCGACGACGGTGATCTGCAGCGACAAAACTGGCACCTTGACCCTTAACCAGATGACCGCGCGCGCCGGCTGGTTTGCCGGTGCGTCCTTCCAGATCAGCGGCGAAGGCTATGCCGCGGCAGGTGAAATCGGTTTGCCGGCGACGCTGGAAGTGCGTCCCTATTTGCTGCCGATGGCGCTGTGCACCGATTCCCAGGTGCGGCAAGCGGAGCTGGTCGGCGATCCGACCGAAGGCGCGCTTTGGGTGCTGGCGCAAAAAGGCGGCCTGTCACCCGAGGCGGAGCAGGCGCACGCGCCGCGCATCGCCGAGATTCCGTTCGACTCGGTGCACAAGTTCATGGCCACGTTCCATCACCGCGGCGAGCAGATTGAAATGTGCATCAAGGGCGCTCCCGCCGTGCTGCTGGCGCATGCCACGCAATGGCTGGCCGAGCAGGATGAGGCATTGATCAATGCACCAATCGATGAGCCGATGCGGCAGCGTATCGAAAGCGAAGTCGAACGCATGGCCGAGCAAAGCCTGCGCGTCATCGCGGTGGCGCGGCGGTGCATTCCGGCGGGCGATTTCGATCCGGCCGGCGACCTGAATGTCTGGGTCGGCGACTGGACCTTCCTCGGACTGGCTGGCCTGCTTGATCCACCGCGCCCGGAAGCGGCGACCGCGATTGCGCTTTGTCAGCAGGCTGGCATCGCGGTCAAGATGATTACCGGCGACCACAAGACCACTGCGGCTGCGATCGGCCGTGAGCTGGGTCTGGTCAATGGCCGTGCCGGCGAGGTAGTCAGCGGCGCTGAACTCGATGCGCTGGACGATGCCAGCCTGGCCGCCCGGATCAATACGATCAACGTTTTTGCGCGGGTTTCACCGTCCCACAAGGTGCGCATTGTCAAAGCCCTGAAAGCCGATGGCCATGTCGTCGCGATGACCGGCGACGGCGTCAACGACGCACCGGCGTTGAAAGCGGCCGATATCGGCATCGCCATGGGCATCACCGGCACCGCCGTCACCCGCGAGGCCGCCAGCATGGTGTTGACCGACGACAATTTCGCCACCATCGTGCGCGCCGTCGAAGAGGGCCGCGTGGTGTACGACAACATCGTCAAGTTCGTCCGCTTCCAGCTCTCCACCAATATCGGCGCCATCCTTACCGTGCTCGGCGCGACGCTGGTCGGCATGCCGGCGCCATTCACCGCGATTCAACTGCTCTGGATCAACATCATCATGGACGGTCCGCCGGCGATGACGTTGGGCGTCGAGCCGGCTCGCGACGGCATCATGCGCGATACGCCGCGCCAGCAAACGGCTGAAATCCTGACCCTGAAACGTCTCGGCCGCCTGACCCTGTATGGCATCACGATGATGCTCGGCACGCTGCTGCTGTTCCAGCAAGGTCTCGCCGAGCAGGGCCGGGCTTATGCGCTGACGCTGGCATTCACCACCTTCGTGCTGTTCCAGTTCTTCAACGTATTCAATGCACGCAACGAGCATGGCAGCGCCTTCAATGCGCACTTCCTGCAAAACGGAAAACTTTGGCTGGCCCTGGCTGGCGTGCTGCTGATGCAGGTTCTGGTGGTGCATTGGGGGCCGGCGCAAAACATCTTCGGCACCACGGATTTGCTCTTGGCGGATTGGCTCAAAGCCGCACTTGTGGCGGCCAGCGTGCTGTTTCTTGATGAGGCGCGAAAGCTGGGCTGGCGGCTGCTGCGTGGGAGGCAAGGCACGCCAGCCTGAAGGCCTGCTGGTTGGCGATATCAGTCGCGCAACAAGCCCTTGGCGGAATCCTCCTCGATCCAACCGGCCTTGCCAGTCTGCAGCGCCTCGCCATAAGCGGACTGAAAAACGCCGCAGATCCAAGTTGCGGTAGATGGATGATGGACGTCGGCGGTGGCGAAATCCTGATAGAACAGGTGACAGGAAGCGCGCAAGAAGGTGAACGGGTTGTGTTCGCCATGGCGCGGTATTTCAACGCCAGCCGTTCGGGATCGCGGCCGGCGTTGAAGCGGTAAAACAGATCGTCCGCGTTGCGCGGAATTCCTGTTTTAGCCGTTTGCCTGTTTCAGCGCGGCGATGCGTTCTTCCAGCGGCGGGTGGGTCATGAACAAACGCTTGAGACCGCCGCCACCGCCACCGCTGATGCCGAAAGCAGCCATCTTCTCAGGCAGCGGCGGCGTGTGCGCCTGCATCAGGCGCTGCAGCGCAGCGATCATGTTCTGCCGTCCGGCCAATGTGGCGCCGCCGGCATCAGCGCGGAATTCGCGTTGACGCGAGAACCACATGACGATGATCGAGGCGAGCACGCCGAGCACCAGTTCGGCGACGATCATGGTGACGTAAAACGCCGGACCCTGGCCGCGCTCGGTTTTGAACACGATCTTGTCGACCAGGTGGCCGATGACGCGTGAGAAGAACATCACGAAGGTATTCACCACGCCTTGAATCAGCGCCAGCGTCACCATGTCGCCGTTGGCAACGTGGGAGATTTCATGCGCCATCACCGCTTCGGCTTCCTGCTTGGTCATACCGCGCAGCAGGCCGGTGGAGACCGCAACCAAGGCGGCATTCTTGTTCATGCCGGTAGCGAAGGCATTGACATCGGGCGAATCCCAGATCGCAACTTCCGGCATCTTGATGCCGGCAGCCTGCGCCTGACGCGCGACGGTCTGCACCAGCCAGAGTTCTTCCGGTGTGCGCGGGTCGGTGATGACCTGGGCGCCGACCGATTTTTTCGCCATCCATTTCGACAGTGCCAGCGAAATCAGCGAACCGCCGAAGCCCATGACGGCGGCGAAGATCAGCAATGAGCCGAGATTGAGGCCGTTTTCATTCAGATACGGTTCCACCCCGAGCAGGCGCATGGTGATCGACAGTACCAGCACAATGGCCATGTTGGTGGCGAGGAACAAAAAGATACGTTTCATGTTAATTCCCTTAAATAATCAACTGCCGTTGAGATGGGTTCAACCTTGATGAGTTCAAGCTTCCACTCACGGCGAAAATGTTAACGGCGGCCAGAATACGACCAATTCATGAACAAAATAATTCGAATATTGTTGCGTGATCATTCGAGAAAATCTGATGACTTGGCCGCTGCGATCGTTCTCTGCGACATGAGTTGTCGCAACCGAGTTGATGCAACCGAGTTGATGCAACCGAGCAATTGCAACCGCACATTCCAACCGAATATCCGCTTATATCGAAGTTGACCAACAAGCTTTACAGCTGGGTCCAGAGTTCGATGCGATTGCGGCCGTTTTCCTTCGCCTGGATCAACGCCATGTCGGCATCGGCGATGGCTTCTTCGACCGGCCGTCGCGGGTGCATTTCAGCCAGTCCGAATGAGGCGGTGACGTACATCGTTTCGCCGGTGGGCAGGCGTATCGGCAATCTTTCCAGGCCGGTGCGGATACGCTCAATCACCTGCAAGGCATCTTTCATCGGGCTGCCGGGCAGGCACATGAGGAATTCCTCGCCGCCGTAGCGGTAGATCGAGTCGTATTTGCGCAGCATGCCAGTAATGAAGCGCATGCTCTGGCGCAGCACCGCATCGCCGGCTGGATGGCCGCGTTCATCGTTGACCCGTTTGAAGTGATCGAAATCCAGCAGGCAGAGCGAGCAGGGACGTTGTATGCGCAGCGAGCGCTCTTGTTCTTCGCGCAGGCGAGTCAACATGCCGCGTCGGCTGGCGCAGCCGGTGAGGCTGTCGGTGCTGAGCAATTCTCCGATGATGTCGAGTTGTACCCGCCGCAGCATGGTATTCAGGCGCAGCGCGAGGTCGATGCACTGGTCATAGAGTTCAGGTTCCGGCCGGCGTTTGTCGAGAACCTCGAGCAAAGCCAGGCGGGTGACATCGTGCATCGCTTTCTGGGTGGTGCCGAGTGCCAGAAAGTCTGGGTTTTCGCGCAACGGATTCGGTTCCTGGCTGTAATACCACTGGCCGAAATGCGTACGCAGATGGGCGTCTTCTGCCAGATCGGCTTTGTTGACCTCATTCGCGCAGACCAGCGTGCGGTTGATCTGCTTGAACCAGGCCAGGTGCGCCGCAATGGTGACTTCCAGCTCCTCGGTCAGGAGCTGGATTTCTTCTCGTTCCAGGGGGAGTGACATGTCCCATCCCTTTGTGTCGTTAATTTGTATCGTTAATTACGACAGCTTATCGGATGCAATGGAAAAGTCTTTAGTTTGGCGACTGTGCCGAAGAGGGCTGATCATCAGCCGAGTCGTCATGTTGCAACACACTCCTGGTGGATGAGTTCCCTATTTCAGCGTGAATCGAACCGTGCCGGCTTCCCGGCCAGGCACGTTGATGCTGGCTACTGCCTTGCTGCCCCGCGCGGGCTTGGCCTTCAATTTCGCGCTGAGTGTTTGAAAACCACTCGGGGTGAGTGCGGCTTCTTCCTTGTTTTTTCCCGTCAGCAAAATCAATTTCCCGCTGGCGCCGGCGGATTCGACCGGCGCACCGTGTTCGCTCAGGTACAAAATAATTTGAGTTCCCTTGGTCACCAGTTCGACCTGAAATACATCTGCATCGGCGGTGATGCCGCCGAATTGCGGTTTCAGGTGGTCGGCATGCGCCCACACCTGGCCGGCGCTGAGCATCAGACTGAGGGCGAGGGGAATGGCTAGCTTTTTCATGGTGTGGCTCCTGTAGGTCAGTAGTTCTCGGTGGATCGGGTTTGCAACAAGCGGTGCAGCGGTTTTTCGCCGAACAGCCAGAACATCACCGGCGTCAGCACGGTGTCGAGCAGGGTTGAACTGATCAGGCCGCCGAAGATGACGACGGCGACCGGGTGCAGGATTTCCTTGCCCGGGGCATCCGCCGTCAACAGTAGCGGCAGCAGGGCGAAGGCGGAGACCAGGGCGGTCATCAGCACCGGCGTCAGGCGTTCGAGCGAACCACGCACGATCATCGGTTTGCCGAAGGTTTCGTTTTCAAACGCGCACAGGTTGATGTAATGGCTGATCTTCAAGATGCCGTTGCGGGTGGCGATGCCGGTCAGCGTGATGAAGCCGACCAGCGCGGCTACCGATAGCGGTTGTCCGGACAGCCAGAGTGCTGCGACGCTGCCGACCAGGGCGAGCGGAATATTGAGCATGATGATCAGCGCCAGCGTGGTCGAGCGATAGCGTGAATACAGCACCAGAAAGATCAGCGTCAGCGATACCAGCGCCAGCAGCGAAATCAGGCGTGCGGCAGCCTCCTGCGCCTGGAACTGGCCTTCGAGTGCGGTGAAGTAACCTTCCGGCAGCGGCTTGGCGGCCAGCGTGGCGCGAATATCGGCAATCACTGCGCTCATGTCGCGGCCTTCCGTATTGGCGGAAATGACGATGCGGCGGCGCGAGTTTTCGCGACTGATCTGGTTCGGCCCGTCGCTGTCTTCGATGCTGGCCAGACGCGACAGCGGCACCGCGCCAAGCGGCGTGTCGATCAGCAAATTGGGCAGTTGGGTCAGGCCGCGCTCTGCTTCAGGCAGACGCACGATCAGATCGAAACGCCTGGAGCCACCGCCGCCCGTCTCGCCGCCTTCGACAATCTGCCCGATGTGCTCGCCTTCGATCATCTGTTGCAGGTTGCGCAACAACGTGCCGGGGGCGACGCCATAGCGCGCTGCCGCGGCGTAATCGACGCGGATCTTGATCTGCGGAATGCGCACCTGTTTTTCGATCGCCAGATCGGTGACACCGGGAATCTGCGCCAACTCGCTGCGCAGGTTTTCTGCCAGGCCGCGCAGGGTGTCCAGGTCGTCGCCGTAAATCTTCAATGCAATCTGGGCGCGCACGCCGGAAAGCAGATGGTCTAGCCGGTGCGAAATGGGTTGCCCGATGCTGATCGAGGCGGGCAGGGCGGCGAGGCGGGAACGGATGTCGGTGATGATGGCGTCGCGACTGCGCTCGGAAGCCTTCAGATCGACATCCATTTCGCTGTAATGCACGCCTTCGGCATGTTCGTCCAGTTCGGCGCGGCCAGTGCGGCGGCCGACTTGCGTCACCTCTGGTACCGCTGCCGCCAGTTGTTCCGCCAATTGGCCGACGCGGTTCGACTCGGCCAGTGAAGTGCCCGGATTGAGCAGCACATTGATGGTCAAAGTGCCCTCGTTGAAAGGCGGCAAAAAGGTGCGCGGAAAGAACGGGATGCTGACGGCGGCCGTCAGCACCAGGATGGCGGCTCCAATCAGCAGCGCTCGGGCGTGCCTGAAGGATGCTGCCAGCAGACGCGTGTCCCAGGCTTTCAGCCAGCGCACCAGCGGAGTATCGCCATGGTCGAACCGACGCATGTGTTTGCCTTGCAGCAGGTAGTACGCCAGTACGGGCGTGACGGTCACCGAAACGATCATGCTGGCCAGGATGGAGACGATGTAGGCGATGCCGAGCGGCGTGAACAGCCGGCCCTCGATGCCGGGCAAGGCGAACAGCGGCACGAACACCAGCACGATGATCAAGGTGGCGTAGACGATGGCGGAACGCACTTCCAGCGTCGCGGCGGCGATGACTTCTGTGATCGGGCGGGATGAGTGAACGGCCCCTGAACCCGTCATCCCGGCGGAGGCCGGGGTCCAGTTCGTACTCGCCGAGGCTTCCGTCATGTGCTCCATGTTCATCGCAACTGGATACCGGCCTTCGCCGGTATGACCGAGCTTTTGATCGGGTTCGGCGGAATGTCGGTCTGCGTCGACAGGACTCGGTGCTTGATTCGCCTTCAGCCGGCGCAGCACGTTTTCCACTCCGACGACGGCGTCATCCACCAGCTCGCCAATGGCAATCGCCAGGCCGCCCAGGGTCATGGTGTTGATCGACAGATTGAAATAGCGGAACACCAGCACGGTGACCAGCAGCGAAAGCGGAATCGCCAGCAGCGTGATCAGCGTAGTGCGCACATTGAGCAGGAACAGGAACAGCACCACGGCGACCAGAATTGCGCCATCGCGCAGTGCATGTTCGACATTGATCACCGAGGCCTCGATGAAATCCGACTGCTTGAACAGGAACTCGGGCGGATCGATGCCGGCCGGCCGGCTCCGGTTGAGTTCGGTCAACGCGCGTTCGACGGCGCGGGTCAGCGCCACGCTGTCGCTGCCGGGTTGTTTCTGCACCGAAAGGATCACCGCCGGTCGGCCGGCATAGCCGGCATCGCCGCGTTTGACTGCGGCCGCCAGACTGACCGTGGCAACCTGCTGCAATGGAATGGGTTGACCGGCTTTGACCGCGACGACCAGGTTCTGCAAATCTTCAATACGCGCTGTGCGGCCAATCTGGCGGATCAGGTATTCCCGCCCGTCAGCTTGCAGGAAGCCGCCGCTGGTATTGGCGCCGAAATCGCGCAGCGCCGCTTCCAGCGCTTCGCGCTCGATGCCCAGGCTTTGCAGTTGGGCCAGATTGAGTTCCACCCGGTATTGCCGGACTTCACCGCCGATCGGAATCACCTGGCTGATGCCTGGAATGGTCAGCAAGCGCGGACGCATTACCCAGTCGGCGTATTCGCGCACCGCCATCGGGTTGGCGCCAGCGCTGAGCGGCAGCGCCAGCAGCAGAATCTCGCCCATGATCGACGAGATCGGCCCCAGTTGCGGTGTGATGCCGGGTGGCATCTGCTCGCGCACCAGATTCAGGCGTTCGGTGATCTGTTGCCGGTTGCGCCAGATATCGCTGCCCCAGTCGAATTCGACATAGACGATGGACAGCCCGACGCCGGAAACCGAACGCACCCGAGTGACACCGGGCATGCCGTTCATGCTGGTTTCGATCGGGAAACTGACCAACTGCTCGACTTCCTCCGGCGCCATGCCGCCGGCTTCGGTCATCAAGGTGACGGTCGGCTTGTTGAGGTCGGGGAAAACGTCGACCGGCATTTGCCGCATGCTGATCAGGCCATACACCACCAGACCCAGCGCCAGACCGAGGACGATCAGGCGTTGGCGCAGGCTGGCGTGGATGATGAGGTCGAACATGCCGAGTGCTTCCGCTTCAGCGCATCTGCGCCAACAGGCTGGCGCCCTGGATGACGACGCGCTCGCCATCACGCAGGCCGCTGCTGACCGCCACGGTGTCGGCATCCAGCGGCGACCACTTCACTTTCCGCGGTGTGTAGCGTTCGGCATCGGTATGCAGCCAGACCACGTCTTCACCCGCGGCGTTCTTGCCGATTGCGGCGTGCGGTACGGCAACGCCGTCGATCCGGGTTGCGGTTTTAGCGATCACCTTGACCGGCTGGCCAAGCGCCAATGGCGCATGCGTGCTGGCCACACGAAACAGCAAGGGCAGGGCCTGCTCGCGCAATTGCCTGCCGGCGCCGACGAAACGCAACGGCACATCTCCGCCGGGGAATTGCGCAACGGCATCGCTCAACTGGCCAAGCTGTGCGGTGTCGTAGGACAGCGCCTCGACCGCCAGGTGCGCGGGATCAATCACCTCGAACAACATCTCGCGCGCCTCCACCACCTGCCCGGCCACGACATGGCTTGCGCTGATCACACCGGATACCGGCGCGTGCAGCGGCTCTGCCGCGGCGAGGCTGGCGCCGATCGCGGCGCGGCGCTGCTTCAGCGCGTCCAGTTCAATGCGGGCGGCCTCGATGTCCTTTTGCGGCACGGCGCCTTCGAGCTGGTCGAGCCGCCGCACCCGGCGTTCGGCAATCGCGAGTTGCGCCGCCAGTTCTGCCAGCAAAGCCTGCTGATTGCCGCGTTCCAGACTGCTCGCCACCGGCTTCAGCCAGGCCAGCACCTCGCCTTTGCGAACCTGCTGACCCAGGCTAGGCAGTCCTTTCGGCCCGGGCGCGATGCGGCCGGACTGAATGGCTTGCACCCGGCCGCTGGCGTTGGGGTCGGCGACGACTTTGCCGTTGAAGCTCAGCGTCACCGCCAGCGCTTGCAGGCTGGCGATCCGGGTCCGCAAGCCGAGTTGGCGCTGGGTTGGCTTGGGGATGAACAGGCTGCCGTCAGCCAGCCGCTGCGGACGGGTTGCATCGCTAACAAGTGTTGCCAGCGTTGCCGCCGGTTGCGGGTCATGGCTGTGATCCTCGTCGCCGTGCGCCGCGACTTGGCCAGAAAACAACGCAAGCAGCAGCAAGCAAGGCGATAAAGCGCAGCGCCAGCCTGCAGCCGTAGGGTGCGCCATGCGCACCCTGCGACGTGGATCGGTGCGCACGGCGCACCCTACGTGGTTCATTTTCGTCTCCGCAGCAGAAAAACACCGACTCCGGCCAGCAGTAGTGCTGCCGCAGCACCCCAGACGATGCGCTGGTCCAGCGCTTCGGCGACGGGTTTGGCCATGAGTTTGGCCGTGGGTTTGGCTTTCACGGCTGCCGGTTGCGCGACTTCCAGCGTCGCGGTCAGCAAATCAGCGCTGTCGGCGGTCTGGATCGAGAATACCAGCGGGTATTTGCCGGGCTGGGCGAAGGCCTCGCCGGGCAGCACATAGACGCCGGGTTCGGTTTGTTTGGCGACGTCCTTCAGCGTGCCGCTTTCCAGTTCGATCTGAGCATCGGCGACCGGCGCATTGCTGGCGAAATGGTCGAGATATAGCGTCAGTTGCTGGTTTGCCAGTACGGCCACCAGTTCGAATTCCTCACTTTGTGCAGTGCTGCGCGGAATCGGCGATTCGAAGCTGGCCAGGGCGGCTGGCGCGTCGTTGTGGCTATGCTCTTCGCCGCCATGTGCCCAGACTGGCGCGGTCAGCAACAGTGCCAGCGACAGTGCGAACGACACAGCCAGCCAGGAAAGGAAAAAATTGCGTGTTGTCATGGCATCTGCCCCAGCGCTTGTTTGAGTTGTGCGTTTGCCTGGCCGCGCGCCGTTGCCTGCCGGTTGAGCACTGCTTCGGCTTCGAATGCAGCGGTGCGGGCGCGCAGCAGGAGGGGTAAATCCGCTTCGCCCAGGCTGAATGATTTTTCGGCGAGCGCAAGCGTGTCGGCGGCGAATTCCTGGCGTGCCTGCGCCAACGACCATTGCTGCTGCGCCATGTCCAGTTCCAGACGGGCTTGCTCGATCGCCTGCAGCAGCCGTTGACTTGCCCGCAACTGCATGGCTTCGGCCTGATGGGCGACGGCGAGTGCGGCCGCATTGTCGCGCCGCTGGCGCGGGCCGGAGGTAAAGGGAATGGTCAACTGGACGCCAATGCTGTTGCCATAGGCTTCACCGCTATCGCCCCGTTCCCGTTGCAGGCGAACGGCGATTTCCGGCGCTTCGCGCGTGCTTGACTGAACCTGTCTGAGGCGGGCGTTGGCAACTTGCACCGTGCTGGTCAATGCCGCCAGCGCCGGGTGTTCGGCGCCGGATTCCGACGGCTTGGCCGGCGTTTCGGCATCAAGCTGGATGGGGGCGGCCAGGCCGGTCAAACCGCGCCAAGCCGCCTCGGCATGGCGCAAGGCGTTGGCCGCTGCCATTGACTCGCTCTGGGCCGCCAAGCGTTCGCTACGGGCGTGGTTGGCATCGACGCGGGCCAGATCGCCGGCCTGATAGCGCCGCATGACATCGGCTTCCAGCGTTCGGGCGCTGTTCTGGCGACGTTGCGCCAGATCGTTCGATTGGCGTGCGGCGGCCAGTGACCACCAGGCGCTGCGCAATTCACCGGCCAGTTCCAGGCGCAAGGCGGCGCGGTGAGTATCGATTTCGTGCTGAATGCTGGCGGCGTGCACGGCTTGCAGGTTTTTCTGCCCGGGCAGCCAGAGCGGCACTGCCAGTTCAACTTCCCATTCGCGCTTGCCTCGATTGCTGCCCAGCGTGTCATTCAGATGGCCCAGCGATAGCACGGCTGGCCCGGGCGTCAAGGCGGCGGCCATTTCGGCATGCGCCTTCGCTTCGCTGATCCGGGCATCCAGCGCGGTGGCTTGCGGATGCCGCGTCCAGGCGTGTTCCAGTGCATCCGCCAGGGAACTCGCCTGGGCCGGAAGGCGCGCGAGACAGGTCGCAAGCGTGGCAAGCAGGAATAGCGTCTTGTATCCGGGTTTCATGCCTGCCATCCTGCGGCCTGCATGCCAACGCAAGCCTGACCGCAAGATTACAAATCTGTAATGAAGATACTGATCATCGAAGACGAGCCCAAAACGGGCGATTACCTGAAACAAGGCTTGACCGAAGCCGGCATGGTCGTTGACCTGGCGCGCGACGGTTGGGATGGGCTGCACCTGGCCTGCAATATCGAGGCGGGCAAGCAGGCTTATGACTTGTTGATCCTCGATGTCATGTTGCCTGGCCTGGATGGCTGGCAAGTGCTGGAAGGCGTGCGGCGCGCCGGCATGAGCATGCCGGTGCTGTTTCTCACCGCACGCGATCAGGTTGCCGACCGGGTCAAGGGGCTTGAACTCGGCGCCGACGATTACCTGGTCAAACCGTTCGCATTCATTGAACTGCTGGCGCGGGTGCGCAGCCTGCTCCGGCGCGGCAAAAGCAGCATCGAGCCGACTGTGTTGAAGGTGGCCGATTTGGAACTCGATCTGCTCAGCCGCCGCGCCTTGCGTGCCGGTAAACGCATCGACCTGACCGCCAAGGAATTTACCTTGCTGGAGTTGCTGCTGCGCCGCCAGGGTGAAGTGTTGCCGCGTACATTGATTGCATCCCAGGTGTGGGACATGAACTTCGACAGCGATACCAATGTGGTCGAGGTCGCGGTGCGCCGCCTGCGCGCCAAGGTCGATGACGGGTTCGAGCCGAAGCTGATCCAGACCGTGCGCGGCATGGGTTATCGGCTGGAAGCGCCCGAACCTGCACCTGTATCGGCAGCGCAACCCCCATGAACTTGAACTCACTTTCCCTAACCGCGCGCCTGTCGCTGCTGTTCGCCGCCAGCGCGGTCATCGTGCTGCTTGGCCTGGGCTGGGTGGTGGAACGCGCGGTGCAGAACCACTTCATCGAAATGGACCGGCACGAGATCGAGGGCAAGTTGAGTCTGGTGCGCAACCTGCTCGCCAGCGCGCCCAACGCCGCCGCGCTGGCTGCGGTACCGGCGCAACTGGAGAATGCGCTGGTCGGGCATCAGCATTTGCAGGTCACGGTTTTCGCTGCGGATGGCACCGTCTGGTTTACTTCCGGCAGGGTGCAGTTCCCGCAACAGCGGGCCGGCGATACGCTGCAATGGCTGGCCTGGAGCGACGCTCGGCAGGCCTATCGGGGCGTTCTGGCCGGGTTGAAAACGGCGCATGCGCCCCTTTTCAGCATCGCCATTGCGCAAGACATCAGCCATCACGAAGTTTTCATGCGCGACTTCCGACGCACGCTGGCCATGCTGACCACGCTGGCCGCATTGCTGACCGCTGGGCTGGGCTGGGCCGCCACCCGCGCCGGCCTGCGTCCGCTGCGTCGGGTGGCGGCGATGGCGACGCAGATCGAGGCCAGTCGTCTCGGCGAACGCCTGCCGGGAAGCCAGGTGCCGGCCGAGATCGAGACGCTGGTGGCGGCATTCAATGCGATGCTGGCGCGGCTGGAGGACAGTTTCCGGCGCTTGAACGAGTTTTCGTCCGACATCGCGCATGAGCTGCGCACGCCGATCAGCAATCTGATGACCCAGACTCAGGTGGCGCTGAACGCGGCGTATGAAGGCGAGGTTGCTGGCGAGAAGTACCGTGAAATCCTTTATTCGAGCCTGGAAGAGTACGAACGCATGGCGCAGATGATTGCCGACATGTTGTTTATCGCCCAGGCCGACAATGGCTTGCTGCAAACCGGTCAGGGCGAGGTTGACCTGAGCAGCGAGACGCGGGCGCTGTTCGATTATTTCGATGCCTGGGCGGAAGAACGTGGCATCACGCTGGCGCTGGAAGATCTGCGCGAGCCGCATGCACCGCCGTTGACCGGCGACCGCCTGATGTTGCGGCGGGCATTGAGCAATCTGCTGGTGAATGCAATACGCCATACCGCGCAAGGCAATACGGTCTGGGTCCGGCTCGCATCAGCACAGGGGAATCTGAGCATCAGTGTCGAGAACCCTGGGCCAGATATCGCAGCGGAACATCTGCCTCGCCTGTTCGACCGGTTTTATCGGGTCGATCCGTCACGCCAGCGGGATAGGACGCAGCAGCGGGATAGGACGAAGCAACTGGATAAGGCGAGCGAGGGCGCCGGTCTGGGTCTGGCTATCGTGAAGTCGATCGTGGTGGCGCATGGCGGCAGCGTGCAGGTCATTTCCAACGCCGGATGCACTCGTTTCCAGCTGGTGTTTTGAGGCGGTGGGCTTTTTCCCCGTGTTCCTTGGCGTAATACAGCGCCTTGTCGGCTTCTTCGATGACCTGGGTTGGCAAGTCCTGGCGGTCGAGCATGGTGTATCCGATGCTGAGGGTGACCTGACCGATTTGCGGGAAGCCGTGCTTCGCCACATTGCCGCGCAATCTTTCCCTCTCGACTTCGGCCTGTTCGGCACTACATCTTGCAGCACGACGATGAATTCTTCACCGCCATAACGGAAGGAGCGGTCGTTGTCGCGCAATGAACTGCGCAGAATATTGGCGAACCTGAGCAACACTGGATTCTTTGCTGAGATTGCACCATTACAAAGATCAAGTTGTAGTGCATGCATGCCTTGCATTCCGGCAATTTTTGACACAACTCAACAAAAGTCAAAAATTTTTCCGAATCGATTAAAGATCATCGGGTTAATGCCGTAATGCAAAGCTCGATATTGATATTGAATGAGTCCAAGTGCTTTTGACGAAACCAGGTCTGTGCATTTATGAGGACTGAAAACCCCGCAATCTATGATCGTCTGATCTCGGCGCGGCTTCCGTCATTGCCCCAGGTTTTGCTGGAATTACTGGCGTTGTGCGACCGGGACGATGTCGGTATGGCCGAGATTGCCGCCGTGGTGGCAAAAGATGCCAGTGTCGCGGCGCGACTCGTCGCCACCGCCAATTCGCCCTTTTACAGCCCCAAGCGAGGTCTGCAAGATATTGATCAGTGTCTTGCGGTGATGGGCACCAGCATCGTTCGGCGCTTGGCGTTGAATCAGTCCGTTGCCGAATTGTTCGGCCGTTTCCAGAAAGGCAACGACTTCGATCTGCGTTATTTCTGGTACCACAGTCTGTTTGTCGCGGTCATGGCGCGCCGCCTGGCCGCGCATCAAGGCTACGCGAATAGCGATGAAGCCTACCTGGCCGGTCTGTTGCACGATGTTGGACAACTGGCTTTACTGACCATGGACGCCGATCGATATCTGCCGCTGTTGCGAGATTTCGATGGTGATATGGCATTGATGCGGCAGGAGCAGGCGTTGTTCGAGGTCAACCATGCTGAAGTCGGTGCCTGGATGGCGCAGCGCTGGAATCTGCATTCCCTGTTTGCGGACAGTATTCGTTATCACCATGAGTCGCTCGATCGCGTTCGCGATGCGCATCCACTGGTCCAGATCGTGGCGCTGGCAAACCTGCTCGGTACCCTGTCGGAAGCTGAATTGGCGACACATGCTGCTGCGCTTGCGTGCTGGCGATTGGAGCCTGCCTCGGTGGCTGAAATGCAGCTTGCCGCCGAGACCGAGGCGCGCCGTATCGGCAGCGAACTTGGGCTGGAACTGCCGGCGAAGGTTGAACCGATGACGCGTCTGGAAGCCGAAGCCGACCCTGCAGTGAGTGACTTGGCTGAGGCGGTTTCGCAACGCATGCAGGGCATGCTGGCGCAGCCGGAGTGGGGTGAAAAAGAAGGCTTTGAAGCCGCCAAGCGAGACGTTTTGGGTGGCGCCAGCCAGATATTCGGCGCCCCAGGCTGCGCCCTGTTCATGCCCAAGGA
The DNA here is from genome assembly GCA_038215555.1 of Burkholderiales bacterium. Taxonomy (GTDB): domain Bacteria; phylum Pseudomonadota; class Gammaproteobacteria; order Burkholderiales; family Thiobacillaceae; genus PFJX01. The sequence continues at coordinate 15,866 of JBBQQT010000023.1, forward strand.
CGATGTTTTGCACTGGCAGCCGCTGGCGGATGAGCCGGCGCAAGGGAGTGCAGTCCGGATCGCCTGTGCCAGTGCCGACTCCCGCATCGCGGCGGCCTATCGCGGTCGCATCTGTCTCGCTGGAGTGCCGTCGCGACCGGACAATCTGGCCGATGCGCAGTTGCTTCGCTTGCTGGCCGGTGAACGCTTGCTTTGCCTGCCGTTGATGTTCGCCGGCAAACCGCTGGGTGTGCTGGCTGTCGCGTTGGATGTGGCCACAGTGGAGCACTTCGGACCCCGGCAGGCTTTGCTGACCACCTTCGCGCGCGAAGCAGGCAAATGTCTGGCGGCGGCGATGCGGCAGGATGAAAGAATCAGCGCCGCGTTGCAGGATGCCAGCCAACGCCAGGTTCAGCATGCCCGCAAGTTGATCCACGAAGCGGGGAATCCGCTTGGCATCGTGCGCAACTACATCTCCGTACTGCGAATGCAGGCCGAGCAGATGGGGCAATCAAAGGACGAGTCAAAGGACGCATCGAAGGACGCATCGACGGGGCAAGTGAAGGAAGAATTCGGCTTGATCGAAAACGAGTTGCGCCGCGTCGCCGGCATCTTGCAGCAATTCAATATCCCTGCCTTCGATACCACGCCGAACCCGAAAGCCGCGCCTGCCTCGGTTGATATCAATACTTTGGCGCGTGACGTGATTCAGTTCTGTCGCCTCGGCAAGGCCGAGTTGCGAGATATCGAGATCAGTCTGAACCTGGCACCCAATTTGCCCAGGCTGGCCAAGTCAGGCGATATCCTGAAACAAATTTTGACTAATCTATTGTTCAATGCCGCTGAAGCACTGGGCGGAAAGGGGCGTATCACGCTGGCTTCGGCGCTGTGGGCGGCGGCTAAAAAGCAGCAATATGTTGAACTGTCGGTGAGCGATAACGGCCCCGGACTACCACCGGACGTGTTGGCGAACTTGTACCAGCCGGTGCAGACCCGCAAGGGTGGACAGCACGCTGGGCTGGGTCTTTCCATCGTTGCCGCATTGGTAGAGGAACTGGACGGCATGCTGCAATGCAGTAGCAGTGAATCCGGAACGCAGTTCAAAATTCTGTTGCCATTGCATCCGGAGGCGGCTTGATATGACAGCTTGGAAAGCAAGCAGACTTGCTGACACAGCCGGCCAGTTGGCCGAATCGCATGCGCCTTCGAAGCGACTCTTGATCATCGAGGATGATCCCGGGTTTTCCGAGAGCTTGCGCTATCTCCTGAGTTTCAACGGCTTTCAGCCCGAGATTGCGGCGACTGGTGAAAGAGGCCTGGAAATGCTGGCTGGTGAACATTTCGATCTGGTCTTGATCGATCTCAGCTTGCCTGATATCTCCGGTCACGACGTGATATGCAGCGCCCGTGAACGGGGAATTTCGACGCCAATGATCGTGGTCAGTGGTGAAAGCGAAATCGATGCCGCGATTCTGGCGCTGCGGCTTGGCGCCCTGGATTATGTGCGCAAGCCGATCGAACCGGAGTTTTTGATCTACGCCGTCAACCGGGCGCTGGCGCAAAGCACGCTGCAACGTGAGCACCAGTTGGCGCAGCATCAGATCAACCGCTCCGAGCGATTGCATCGTTTTCTGATCGACGCTTCACCCGACATTATTTTCATCCTCGACCAGAATGGACGCGTCTCCTTCATCAATGATCGAATGAAGGCGCTGCTGGGTCTGGAGGACAAGGCCGTGCTTGGGCGTCATTTTTCGCGTCTGGTGCATGCGCATGATCGCGAGCGGGCGCGCTATGCCTTCAGTGCGCAGGAGTTATCGGAAACCACGATGCACAGCTTTGAACTGCGCCTCAAAAGCCATGCCGACGTCACCGGTTTTCGCTACTTCGAAGTCAATCTGGCGCTGATTGGGTTACCCGAAGACGAATCCGACAATGCTGCCGCAGACCAGGATCATTTTTATGGCGTTGCACGCGATACCACGGCGCGCAGAGAAGTCGAGGCGCTGGCCAATTACCAGTCTAATCACGATGCGCTGACCGGTTTGCCGAACCGGCATCTGTTCCGCGATCATCTTGCGTTGGCGTTGATCCGAGCGCGCAGAAATAGTGAACAGATCGCGGTGTTGCACCTGAATCTGGATCGTTTCAAGCACATCAACGATTTGTTTGGCCATGCCAAGGCGGATGAGTTGTTGCGCGAGGTGGGGGAGCGTATCCAGCGTTGCCTGCGCGGCGGCGACACGCTGGCCCGGTTTGTCGGCGACGAATTCCTTTTGCTGAACTCGTTTATTTGGTCGCAGCGGGATGTCCTGCAGATCGTTGAACGTATCAATCATGAGTTCGCCGCCCCATTCCAGGATGGCGACAAGTCAGCCCATCTTTCGGTAAGCGCTGGTATCGCGTTGTTCCCGACGCATGGCGAAACCGCCGATGCGCTGATTCGCCACGCCAATATCGCCCTCTATCACGGTCGCTTGTCAGGTAACAAAGGCCACTCGTTCTTCATGCCCGAGATGGGTGAAAGCACGGATCAGCGCCTGCAATTGCAAAGCGAGTTGCATCAAGCCATCGACCAGAATCAGTTTGTCCTCTTCTACCAACCGCAGGTGGGCTTGCAGGATCGTTGCATCCGCGGCGTCGAAGCGCTGATACGCTGGAATCATCCGCAGCGTGGTCTGTTGCAACCGGGTGATTTCCTGCAACTGGTGGAAGATGCTGATCTGATCAGCAGCCTGGATGAATGGGTGACGCGCGATGTCTGCAAGACGTTGCGGGAATGGCAGCGAGAAGGCATTGCGCCACCACGAGTGGCCATCAATATCTCGCCGCGTCATCTGGAAGAGAACGATTTCGTCGCAAAATTCATCGCCTTGCTGACCGAATACGGTATCGACCCTAACTTGATTGAGGTCGAACTGACGGAAAACCTGTTCATTCGCGATCCGAGCATGGTGGCGCGCAAGTTGCAGACCCTGGCTGCGCATGGCGTAATGATTGCGATCGACGACTTTGGTACCCAGTATTCATCCCTCAGCTATCTACAAAAATTCCCCATCCATACCCTCAAGATTGACAAATCGTTCGTCTGGGAAATCGATCGCGAGTACCGACAGCACGCCATTATCAAGGCGATCATCTCGATTGCGCATGGCCTGGAGCTGAATCTGGTCGCGGAAGGCGTGGAAACGGATGAACAACTCCGATTCCTTGAAATCCATGGCTGCGACGAAATTCAGGGTTATCTGTTCAGCAAGCCCTTGCAGCGGGAAAAACTGGAAAACCTGTTGCGTCAGGGCTGCCGCTTTCAGACCGACTGATCCGCCGGGATCTTTTCAGGTTTCAGCAACGCCGCGCGCGCCCGCAACTGGCCGCAACCGCCGTCTATATCCTGCCCGGCCGAATCGCGCAGCCGGGTCAGAATGCCGCATTGATGCAACCGGCCGGCCATCTCCGCCGCGCGTTGCCAAGAGGGCCGCGCGAAACCGAGACCTTCGTTGCTGTTGTAGGGGATGAAATTCATCATCGCGTACTTGCCTTGGAGCAGTCGGATGATGCCGTCCAGTTCTGCATCGCTGTCATTGACGCCTCGCAGCAGCGTCCACTGATACTGGATCGGATAGCCGGTGGCACGCGCGTAGCCTTCACCGAGTTCGATCAGTTCTTCCGGGTCGATGCGCTGCGCCTTGGGCAGCAGATGTGCGCGCAAATCGGCGCGCGTGGTGTGCAGCGACAGCGCCAGCGCCGGTTTCACCACGCCCGACGGCAAGCGTTCAAAAACTCGTCGGTCGCCAACCGTCGAAAACACCAGGTTCTTGTGCCCGATCGCACCTGAGGTGCCGAGCAGGTCGATGGCTTCAAGGACGTTGTCGAGGTTGTGCGCCGGTTCGCCCATGCCCATGAACACCACGCGCCTGACCTTGCGCCGGGTGCGTGCCAATGCAACCTGGGCGACGATCTCGCCGCTGCTGAGTTGGCGAATCAAGCCGCTTTGACCGGTCATGCAGAACAGACAGCCGACCGCGCAACCGACCTGGGTCGACACGCAAACGCCTTCGCGTGGCAGCAGCACGCTTTCCACCGTTTGCCCATCCGCCAGCGCAACCAGCAAACGCGCCGAACCATCTTCCGCCGGATGTTCCGATGCCAGTCGCGCCAGCCCGTTCAGATCGGCGATCAAGCCCGGCAGCGCGTTACGTAACGCCAGCGGCAAGAAATCCTCGGCGCGGCGGTGGCGTGTATCGAGCGAACGAACTTGCGTCCAGGCGCGCAGCACACGTTGTTCGTGGCAAGGTTTTGCGCCCAGGCCGCGCAAATGTTGACGGAGGTTTTCAATACGCATGCGGGGGGGATACAGGGGGATACAGGCAGAAAAATCAGAAATCGTTCTTCTTGCGCTCAATATCCTCGCGCAACTTGTCTGCTTGTTTTCTCAGCCATTCCTGTCGTTCCTTTCTTCTTGTTTTCGTCTGTCTATTCAGCCAATCCAGTCTTTCCTGGCGCTGCTTTCTGAAACGGCGGTATTCATAGCGTTGATAACCCACCACGATGCCCGCGGTAATCAGCAGGAAGCCGCTGATACGACCCATGCTCGAGTCGAGGTTATAGAAGGCGACTACGCCCGCAATGCCGTAAACGTAGGGCAGCGGTTCGTAAAGCCAGTTGGGCAAGATTGCCATCTTTCCTTCCTGTTTAAATTGCCGTGTCGAGGGCGGAAAACACCAGAATTGATTGACAAGACAGGGTGAAAATCTTGACTGCTATTTTGGACTACGACGAATACGGCTGTGTAAAGAAATCAAGCATATCCCGGTAACGCAAATATCACTCGGCTGATGCATGGTGCAATGTGCATTGTGTATTTTGCGAACAACTGTTTGTTGGCGGGTCGCTTGGCTCAGGCTGAGCATTGAACCGGGGTTAAACCGGATTCTCCTTGCGCAGGGGGCACCGTTGATGAAGATCAATGCCGTCTGATGCTGGATTGTTAGCATGGCTGTCCCGAGTCTTGCTGCCGCTTCTTCATGTCTAATTTCTGGTCTGTCCACACCGCTGCGCCACATCGGGTTCTATTTTTGCCCGGTTTCATCCAGGGCTTGCTGGCTATGCTCTGGTGGGTATTCGATCTGGAATTGCGACTAACCGGGAACGCCGGTCTGGTTGATCAGGGTTTGCCCGCGCCGCTGCTGCATGGCTGGTTGATGGTGTATGGGTTTTTCCCGTTCTTCATCTTCGGTTTTCTGTTTACCGCCGCGCCGAACTGGCTGAGCGGGCCAGGCATTTCCCGCTCGGCTTATCTCCTGACCATGTTCGGGCTGAGCCTTGGCGCGGCGTTGCTTTATGTCGGCCAGAGCGCGGCCGGGTTGGTATTGCATCTGCTCGGCTGGAGCGTTGCTTTGCAGGCACTGCTGAAGACGCTGCGCAGCGGGAAGGATCCTGATCCACGCCATGCCTGGGCAACCTGGGTGGCGCTGATGCTGGGCGCGGCGGGCGAGTTGCTGATGCTGGGCGGCTTGCTGTTCGATCATTGGGAATGGCTGCAACTCGGCATCGAGTTGGGGCTGTGGGGCTGTCTGGTGCCGTTGTTCCTGACCGTCTGCCATCGCATGATTCCCTGGTTCACCAGTCGGGTAGTCAGTAATTACGTGTTGATTCGGCCGTATCCGCCACTTTGGGTCATGTGGGCCGCCAGCCTGCTGCATTTTGTTTTGCTGGCGGCGGCGCAGGAGGCGCTGACCTGGCTGGTCGATCTTCCACTGGCGGCGCTGGTGTTCTGGTTTTCCGCACGCTGGGGCTTGCGGCGAGGGTTCCAGGTGCGTTTGCTGGCCGTACTGCATATCGCCTTTGTGTGGGCCGGAGCCGCATTTACCCTCTATGGCCTGAGCAGTCTGGCCCGTTTTCTTGGCCTCGACTGGTCAGCCGGGCTGGCGCCGTTGCATGCTTTGGGAATTGGCTTCTTCGGCGCTATGTTGATTGGTATGGTGACCCGCGTCAGTCTCGGTCACTCTGGCCGCGCCTTGCAGGCAGATACAGCAACCTGGTGGTTGTTCTGGGCGATCCAGGCTGTTGCGTTGCTGCGCATGTTGCCGGATTTGTTGGCCGATGCCTGGTCAGGGCACTGGATTTCAATGACTGGCTTGCTATGGTTGGTCGTATTCGCCGGGTGGTCCTTGAAATACGCGCCGATGACCTGGCGCAGGAGGGTCGACGGCAAGGCGGGGTAATCTCGGAAAGGAGGGCAGGGTGATCGCTGAGCAAAGCAAATTCGCTAAACAAAGGAAATTCGGGTGTGCGCTGCTGGCCTGCGGGTTACTTCATTTTGCTCAGCCCGCCTTCGCCGCCTGTCCCGCCGAACCCGCCGGTTTCGCGCTGCCGCCATTGATCAGGTTGCAGGTTGATCTGATCCATGATCTGGATCAGCCTTGGCAGGCGGGCGGTGAAATCGTTCTGACCTGTGCCCCGGATGGCTCGCCAAGAGCCGGTCGTTTATCCGCGCCACCGCGCAATGCGTCGGAAGAACAGGCGTGGCGGGCAGAGCAATTTTCGCTCGCCAAACGCGTCAACATGGCGCGCAAGGGTGAGGCGCATCCGCTTGGATTGCCGATGGCCGCGCCGCAGTTGGCCTTGCTGGAACGTTTTGCAATGAGCGACGCGGGTGCGGTCTGGCTGCGCGAAGTCACCGATGACACTTTGCGTCTGCTCAACAAGGGCTATCTGGAATATGACGCGGCACTCTGGAATCGATCGGTCAAACAAGGACGTCTGCTGCCATTGTCGAAATTGTTGACTGGTCGGCTGACAGAAACCGCGCTGTTTGCCGGCGATGCCCGAGTCTTCAAGTTTTCTGGTTATGCCGGTCCTGGCGCGATGGCGCATCCAGGTGCGATCGGCCTGGGTGATCGCGGTTTGAGTTGCCAATTCCCCACCAGCAATGAATTGGTCGACCCGTTTGCCATCCTTTCGCATGAATTCGGCCATACCCGATACGGTGACCCGGCCAGCGGCGGAAACCTGATCGGCGAGGCGCGCACGGTGGAGATTTACGAGAACCCGGTACGGGTCAGGAACGGCTTTGATCCGCGCGCGTTGTACTTTGAACGCATCAATCAGGGAACGCCGCAAGCGAAGAAGGGCAGCCTGTTGGAACGTTTGTTGCGGCTGGAACGGGAAAAAGGTATCTCGATCAAGGAAATGACGTCGGTCGACCGCTATCGCTGCGATTGCCCGGTTCCACTCCCGATCATCCTCGATTGCGAAGTGCGTCAGCGTCCGGCAGACAAAGAGGGCGACAGCGGGGTGCCCGTTTACGAACAGGACTGCAAGGTGAACTGGAAGTCGGATGTCATGCAAAAGCCGGCTTTGTCGCGTTAACACTGATCGCTCGCCTTTCTCCTGTTCAGCACCGCGATCCGTTGCTGATTCCTAATCCTCCGCTTTCAACCGTCCTGCAAACTTCTCTCTAAACTTCGCTAGTTTCGGTGCAACGACGAACATGCAGTAAGGCTGCTGCGGGTTTTGCTGGTAGTAGCGTTGGTGGTAGTCCTCGGCGGGCCAGAAGACGGTGGCTTCGGTGATTTCAGTGACGATGGGGCGGTCGAATGTTTTTGCGGCAGTGAGTTCGGCGATAAGCGCTTCCGCTTCGACTCTCTGGTCCGGGCTGTGCCAGAAAATGGCGGAGCGATATTGCGTGCCGGCATCGTTTCCCTGACGGTTCAGGGTCGTCGGGTCGTGCAGGATGAAGAAGATTTCGAGCAGTTCGCGGTAGCTGATTTTGTCGGCGTCGAAATGGATTTGCACGACTTCGGCGTGGCCGGTTTGGCCGGTGCAGATTTGCTTGTAGGTGGGATTTTCAATTGCGCCGCCCATATAGCCGGAGATGGCGGATTCAACGCCTTGAAGGCGGTTGTAGGCCGTTTCCAGGCACCAGAAACAGCCGCCGGCGAGGGTCGCAGTGTGTCGATTCATGTTGTGCTCCTTGAAAATGAACGGCTTTGAGGATTCGAGGTTTGGGGATTCCAGCTTTGAAGATAAATTTACCCCCAGTTTCTGGCTCATATAACGCAGATGCCTTCAGGTTATGAAGATATCTGCCGTTATTTCAATTCTTTCTTTAGATGGTCACTTCAGCGCATGAATCCGGTTGAAAAGCGAATTGCGATTGATCAGGTCAGAGTCGGTGTGTTTATCCGTCTGGATACCTGGATGGATCATCCCTTCCTGTTCAGCAGTTTCAAGATACGCAACGAGAAACAGCTCAAGGTTTTGCGCAGCCTTGGCTTGAGCGAGGTCTGGTATTCGCCGGAGAAGAGCGATCTGGCGCCATTGCCGCCGCCCAAGCCAGATGCGCCGGTGCAGTCGGCCGCGCCGGAAGTCGATCCCGAAGTGGCGGCGATGATGCAGGCTTTATGGCAGGAGAAGCGGGCGCGGCAGGAGAAGATTAGCCGCCACCGTGAGGCCTATGGTCGCTGCGAGAAGAAGTTTGTCGGTAGTATTTCGACGGTGAAGCACCTGTTGCGAAATCTGTTTTCGCAGCCGCATGAGGCGATCGAACAGGCGCAAATGTTGGTGGTCGAGATGGTCGATTCGTTGTTGGCGGAAAAGGATGTGCTGTTGCATCTGATGAATGCCAAAAACGGCGATGAGGGCGCGTATTACCACGCACTCAACGTCACCATGCTGGCTTTGATGCTGGGTCGGGAAGCCTGTTTGAGCAGCAGCGAGATGGTCGCGCTCGGCATGGGCACGTTGTTGCACGATATGGGCAAGGAGCGGTTGCCCAGCCAGATTCTGTTGAAGAAAACCGCCTGGACGAAGGCCGAAGCCAACTTCTATAAGCAGCATGTGGTTTACGGCGTTGAGATGGCGGAAAAGTTGCCGGATTTGTCGCCGGGGGCGATGGAAGTCATTACGTTGCATCATGAAATGCTCGACGGCAGCGGTTTTCCGGGGGGCTTCAGTGGCGCCCGTATTGGCAAGTTGGCGCGCATCGCAGCGATTGCGAATGCTTTTGACAATGCCTGCAATCGCGTTAATCCAGCCGATTCAATGACGCCATCGCTGGCATTGTCGATCATGTTCAAGCGCGACAGCGCCAAGTACGACACGGAATTGATGCAGCATTTCGTGCGTTGCCTGGGCGTTTACCCACCTGGCAGTATCGTGCGGCTGAATAATGAAGTGATTGGTCTGGTGGTGAATGTGAATCCGGGCAAACTGCTGCATCCGACGTTGCTGCTGTATGACCCGAGGGTGCCGAAGGAAGAGGCGTTGCTGCTGGATATGGCCGATGCGCCCGATTTATCCATCGCCAGCACGATCCGGCCGGCCGATTTACAGAAACATGTGTTCGATTACCTCAGCCCGCGCAATCGGATCAGCTATTTCAGCGAGCCAGCCGCCCCGGCACGGCGAACTCCGGGTTGAAGCCTGGTTATTGCTGTTGCTGTTGTTGCTGTTGCTGCGTGGCCTGGTTGCGCATGTGGTCAGCCACTTTCATGAAGGCCTGATACAACTCGGTGCGCAGTTTTTCGTCGCCGACCACTTCGTCCAGCGCCAGTTGCATGCAGTGCATCCATTGATCGCGTTCCGATTCGCCGATGGCAAAGTGGAGATGGCGGCGGCGCAGCATCGGGTGGCCGTGCTTGTCGGTGTAAAGCGGCGGGCCGCCCATCCAGCCGGAGAGAAAGTCGAACAGTTTCTGGCGTGACCCGGACAGGTCTTCCGCATGCAACTTGCGGATGCCGTAGGTTTCCGGCAGTTCGTCCATGTGGTCGTAGAAACGTTGCACCAGTTCTTGCACCTTGGCTTCGCCGCCGATGCGTTGGTAATGGGTCTGAGGCAGCATGCGATGTTTCGTAGCGGTTATTTACGGAAGATTTTCAGGTAATGCCCTTCGAAATAGCGCTTGGCCCAGTGGAACAGGCGCGAAGAGGGCAGCAGGAAAGAGCGTTTCAGGTCGCGATAGACCAGGATGCCTTTGTCGATAGTGTCGACGATGCAGATCAGTTCGATCTTGAAGTGCGCACTCACCGGTTTGCCGGCCAGCGCCAGCAACATGTTTTCTGCCGCCGCCTTGGCTTGCAGATCGGCCATGTGAGCTTGCTTAGGCATCCAGTCCGGACCGGGGAAGCTGCCCGCGTCGCCAGCGACAAAGACGTTATCAGCGCCTTCGACACGACAGAATTCATCCGCCTTGAAGAAGCCGCCGGGTGATAGCGTCAGACCGGCTTCCGGCGCCCAGGCCGGGCCGGTGAGGCCGGGCATGAACAGGATCAAGTCGGCGTTGATGTGGCCGCCTTCGGTATCGACGCCTTTTTCCGAGAAGCCGAGCGGCTTGTGGCCGAGATGGGTGTCGATGCGCCGCTTGGCCATTTCTGTCAACAGGCCGCTGACCGCCTTCTCGCCCAGGCGTTTGCCCGGTTCCGCGGCGGCGTTGAAAAAGGTGAGTTCGATCTGGTCGCGTTTGCCTTGCTGGCGCAGCAAGGTATCGAGGCCGAACAGCAGTTCGAACATCGGGCCGCCGCGCATCGCCGAGGGTTCGTTCGGGTTGCCGCCGAAGCCGAGCGCGATGCGTCCGCTGGACATCGCATTGACGCGGTCGCGGATGGCTTCGGCCGAGGCCACGCCTTCACACAGCGTCAAAGCATGTTCGATGCCGGGCAGCTTTTTGATGAAGCGGCCGCCGGTAGCGATGATCAGAGCGTCATTCTGAATTTCGCCGCGATCTGTCAACACAGTGCGGCCAGCATCTTTCAGACCGGTGACGCGGCCGGCGATGAATTCGACGTTGTGATCTTTCAGGAAGCGGTCCAGCGGCAGAATCAGGTCGCTGCCTTTGCGCAAGCCGCTGGGAATCCAGATCAGACTGGGCAGATAGACGAACTCGGCTTTCGGCGCGACCAGGCTGATGCGGGCTTGCGGCGACCGTTTGCGCAGTTCGCGCACAGCGGTGAGGGCGGCAAAACCGGCGCCAAGGATGACGATATGGGGAGCAGCGTGCATGGTGTGTCGGTAGGGTTTCTTTGGGTTTGATTCGGTTCAAGGTTTCACGCAAGTCGCCAGCCTTGTGTATCACCACAATGACCGAGGCGGCTGTGCGGGGGCATTTCTTCCAGGGTGCCATTGAGCCATGCATTGACGGCGCGGTCGGGATCGGTTTCCAGCGTGGTGACGGCCTGAATGGCTTGTTGCTTCAGACGATAGCGCAAATCGCTGGCCATGCCGCCGCTGATCAGCACGTTGATGTCGCACAGAAGTTGCGGCAGGTTGGTGTTATGGAAAGACGCTCCATCGGGCAGCTTGATCCATTGTTTTTTCACTACATCGGCATATTCGGTCTGGTAAATCCAGAACCCGGTGCAACGTCCGGCATGGTCGGTAACGGCATTGCGGTTTTCACTGGTGACGGCGATTTTCATGTCGGAGCCTCTTGCGTGGATAGGAGTATCCGCATTCTTAAGCAATAACTGCGCCATCCGCATTCCTGACTGACTGAACGCTGCAGAAAATTGCCGGAAACGTCGAATCTGCTGCAGTACAGGGCGGGATTCGCGGGCCAGGTGACGACATCGATCTGCCAGAATCTCGATGTGGTTTTGTCAAATATGGCGAATCGTTATGCCAAATCTGGTAAAGCGGCAATCCGGTGATGCGTCCGGTAATACGTTTTAGCGGCTGGATCCGCTTGCAACTGGTCACGGCTATGGCAGTAGCCGATCTCGACGACTTGGTCGAGCGCGCTCCAGTCGAGCATGCGGATGGCTCGTAGATCCGGCTTGATCAGCACATCCACCACCTCGGTGGAGCGTTTCTGGCGCGATTTGCTGTACAGCATCGGCGCCCGGAACAGCATGCCGCCCAGCAAGGGTACCCGCAAACCGTCGCGGCGGCCCGGCAGCAAACCCGATAACCAGTGCCACAACAGTGCCCAAGGTCCGGGAAACTCGTCGCCGACCACCGGGCCGAAGTTATCGTCGCCCAGGTCGACGCCGATCATGTGTCCGACGCCAATGCGGGCCATTTCGTCGGTCGGGAAATTGTTGAATATGGCGCCGTCCACCAGCGCCTCGCCAGCGTGAAATACTGGTGGAAAGAAGCCGGGTATCGACAAGCTGGCGCGCAGCATCTTGAGCAGCGGGCCGCGATGTATCACCACTTCGCGGGCATAGGAATAACTGGAGGCGATGCAGTAGAAGTTCTTCCAGCAATCCTCGACATCGCGGCTTTCGCCGATCAGCTTGGAGTAGGCGGTGTCGAGCAGCTTCTCCAGGCGTTTGCCGGAAATCAGGGAAACCAGGGGAATCGCATTGAAATCACTCAGCGGCCGCACACGAAACATTTCGCGAAAGCTGTCGATCGCCGCCTTGGGCGGAATGTCCAGCGCCACCAGGCTGGCGATCACCGCGCCCATCGAAGTTCCGCCGACATAGTCGATCGGAATGCCGGCCTCCACCAGGGCGCGATACACGCCCAGGTGAGCGAAACCGCGCGCGCCGCCACCGCTCATCACCAGGCCGACGGCGTTGCCGCTGACGATGCGGGCCAGGCGATCCAGGTCCGGCGCGTGGTCGTGGCGCAGATGCACGTGGCCGATCAGATCTCGAACCTCCAGCCACCCGGAGGTCGCCGACGGCGACAGACACGCCGCCGGGTGAAACAACACCAGACGGCGACCGGCTCGGGACATGCCGCCCCCCTGGGTGGCCATCACCGCCTCAATCGGGCGGGGTGCCGGCGGGTCATCGGCGGATGCCAGCAACAGCACCTCGTCGGCATGATTCAGGCAGCGACGCGTCCAGCCGCAATCTTCATGGTTCGCGACGAACAGTACAAAATCGTGCTGGCCTTCGAGTTCGTCGAGTTTCTGCGTCATGGCCAAGTAATCCGCCGTCTGTTCCCGCGCCGCGTGCATCGCGGTGTCGCCGCACAACGCCGCCGCCAGGCTAGGCGTCAGTATTCTGACGCGGCCGAAGCGCGCCAGCCGATCGGCCAGTTGCGTCGCCAGCACCTCGGCATCGAGCGTGGCGGAAATCGGCAGCAGCACGATGTTCTCGGGTCGGCGGCGCGTCGACTGGATGCTCCCGGACCGGCTCAGTCGCTCGATCAGCAGGTGCATCAGGCGCAAGGAAATGCGCGGAAATTCGTTCAGCAACAGCTGGAACTGACGCCGGCTGAAGCGCACCAGCACGCTGGAACGCACCGCCGTGATGGTGGCCATGCGCGGCGCCCCGGTCACCACTGACATTTCGCCGACCGACTCGCCGCGCAGAATCTCGCCCAGCACGCGCTCGCCGCCCTGGCCATCGTCGACCGTGGCGCGCAACCGGCCGCTGACGACAAAGTACAGATCGCGGCCAGGCGAGCCCTGTCTGAAAATGACCTCGCCACTGGCCACCTCCAGCCATTCCAGACGCGGCAATACGCGCCGCAGCAGTTTGTCGTCGAAATCGCCGAAAAAATGCTTCAGCCCGGACAGCAGCAGCTCCCGTTGGTATTCACTATGAATTTCAAGACGTTCCATCAATCGGGTAGCCTGCTGCTCGGCGGGCCGCCTCCTGCTCGTGAAGTGCCGCAAGTATCAATCTATCTGTCGCGGCGGTGAACCCCGTATTCCACCTGCATGCCGGCAGTCCGGAGCCGCGGCACGGCAACGGGTGGGCGAATTGCGCTGAAGCGCCGCAACCATCCGCAACATATCGAATATCGGCAATCTCTGCTGGATACCCATGTCCATGCGCCGACCATGTCACCGGCGCCAACGCGCTGAAGGCGGCTACCGGCGCGCAGCACCGAGCGTGATGGGCGCGCTGCCACGTTGCCGGCCGCTTGCAGGGAATGACCCTGCTGCGCGGCCGGCGCCTTGCATCGCATCCCACCAGTACACCCATAACTATCCAGGTTATTCACGGACAGCCCCTAAGGATGACTGACATGCTCCACGGATGCGGCGTTGCTGGCGGGTATCTTGTGTTGCGCGTGCGGATGCCAACCGACCAGCGCAAGCATGATGAAAAATCCGATGACGTAGCTCAGGGCCACGTGCCAGCCATTCTTCACCCAGGCGCCGACCGACCTGGCCTCAGGGAACAGGTTGGATAGAGCGACGCCGGAGCTGGAGCCGAACCAGATCATCGAGCCGCCGAAACCGACGGCGTAGGCCAGCACGCCCCAGTCGTAGCCGCCTTGAGTCAAGGCCAGTGCGGTGAGGGGAATGTTGTCGAATACGGCAGAAATGAAACCGAGTCCGAAGGCGGTTTCCCAAGATGCGACCGGCAGTTTCTCCACCGGCATCATCGAAGCGCACATCACCAGGGAGAGCAGGAAGACGCTGCCCTTGAAGGCGTCCGGCAGCAGACTCCACTCCGGTTTACGCAGAGGCGTTGCCAGCAGTATCGCCAGCATCACCGCCACGCCGATGAAAGGGAAGCTGTCCGAGGATGCCGGCATCTGGGTGTTGATGAAAATATTGGTGCCCATGGCCGCGAGCAATATCCAGATGACGATGCTCAGCCGCGCCCAGTCGATCTGCACGCCTGCGGACGCATCCTTCTGGATCGGATGAAAGGCATGCTGCTGCTTGGCGGCGAAGTAACCGAAGATCAGCAGGGCGGGCACGGCGGCGGCGTAAGCATGCACGACATCCAGCGGTGCGATGCCGTCGATCCACATCATGGTGGTGGTGGTGTCGCCCACCACCGAACCCGAGCCGCCTGCGTTGGAGGCCGCGACGATGGCGGCCAGGTAGCCGATGTGCACGCGGCGCTGGAAGACGCCGGCCGCTACGGTGCCACCGATCAGCGCCGCCGCGATGTTGTCGAGGAAGCTTGAGATCACGAACACCATGACCAGCAGCACGAAGCCCCCCTTCCAGTCATCCGGCAGCCAGCGCGGCAGGACATTCGGTACGCCGCTGTCCTCGAAGTGGCGAGCAAGAAGCGCAAAACCCAACAGCAGGCCGAGCAGATTGGTCAGCGTCACCCACTCATGGCCAATGTGCGTCACCAGGCCCGGCAACCCTGCGATGCCGTGAAAGCCGGTAAAGCCGAATTTGTAGAGCACGATGACCCCGAGGCCGGTCAACCCGACGGTGAGCGTGTGGTGGTGAAACAGCGCCACGCCCAGCAGTGTCAGCGCGAACAGAATGAAATCGACCGGAATGCCGAATACAGCCGGCCCTTCTGCAGCAGCGGCGGGAAGGGCGACAAGTGTGATGAGGAGGCCGCACGCGGCCGACAAATATCGTGAAGACATGATGTTCAGGTTTACTTGATGAAGGTGAGGGGGACTTCACTGAGGTGCATCACCTTGCTGGCCACCGAACCCATGAGCAGACCGGTCAGTCCGGTACGGCCATGGCTACCCATGACGATCTGATTGCAGCCGAGGTCTTTGGCGAGACGCACGATGGTGTGCGCTACGTCGCCTTGCACGATGTGGGTTTCGGTTTGCACGCCGGCTTCTGCGAGCAAAGCGCGGGCGGACGCCACTGCGGAGGCGCCCCAACCTTGTTCCAGAACGGCCAGTTCTTCGGCCTTGAGCATGCGGCGAATCATCCAATCATCGCCCAGCGGTTGTACGTTGAGCAGATGTACATGCAGCGATGTCGCTTTGTCGGCCAGGTTGGCAACGAACTGGGCGGCGCGGAGCGAGCATCCCGAGCCGTCGACGGGAATCAGTATTTTCAAAATGGAATCTCCTTGTGGGCGCGAAATGGATGTCGGCCGCGGCGGCGAGTCAAAACATGTTCAGGCCGAATCAAAAGTGACGGTTGGCCTACACCCCGCCGCTATGCACGGTTGCGTAGTAAATCTTTTCCAGTTCCAGCTTGTGCTTGGTTTCTTCACTGGCGAGGTACTGGAATAGTTCGCGGATCGGCCCTGGTGGGGTGGTTTCGGCGAGTTCGCCATAGTGCGACATGGCGGCGTGTTCGCGGCCCATGGCGTATTGCAGCACGGCCTGGTCGTCGGGGTTTTCGCCGAGGTCGGGCAGGTGCAGGCAGTCGGAGAATTTGCTGTCGCTGGCGGTGCGCTGAATTTCCTGTTGGACCTGTTCGGCAATGTCGGCACGCACGGCCAGCGCGCCGAACAGGTCGTAATGCACCTGTTCTTCTGCGGCCAGTTCTTCGACCAGGTAGCGGATGCGTTTGCTGACTTTGGGAATCAAGCTTTGGTAGAAATCGCGGGCGCTGGCTTCAAAGCTGGTAGCGACTTCAAGAATTTCGCGCAACGTGGTCTTGCCGCGCAGGCGGTCGATGCCGTGGTTGCCTTCGGTCATGTTGTTTTCTCCTGTGCAATCAACATCGCATGCATGCTGGCGGCAACGCGATGGCCGTCGGCGACGGCGTGGACGACATCGGGACCGGCGACGCAATCGCCCGCTGACCACAACCACGCCTCGGAGGTGCGGCCGTCGGCGTCGATCTTGATGCGACCACGGTTCCATTCCAGCGCTTCGGTCAGCACCTCGCCGAGCAGCGCGGTGTCTGCGTACTGGCCGATGGCTTCGATCACCGTGTCGCAGGCGTGGATGGTTTCGTTCGCCGGGTCGTAGCTGGGCGCGAAGCGGTTTTTCTCGTCGAAGATGGAGAGCACCTTCCAGGTCT
>JBBQQT010000024.1:0-31129 GCA_038215555.1 Burkholderiales bacterium
ATCGAGGCCGACATTCGCAGCGTTGTTCCCTATGTCAACGTCACCACGCACCTGGAACCGATGGAAGACCCGGTTTCACTGTCCGATCAGCAACTGGATCGGTAACTCACCTTGAATTTCGACGCCATTCTTGCCGCTCCCTTCGGCGCATTGGGTGTCAGGATCGGCGAAGAATCGCTCATTGGCCTTGAGTTCCTGCCGCCAGGCACGCCTCTGCAAACCTCCAGACTAGCTTTGATCGATCAGATTAGTACTGAGCTGAATGCCTACTACGCCAATCACAAATACCGCTTCAATCTACTGCCAGCCCCTGCTGGCACGCCGTTCCGGCGCAAGGTCTGGTCTACGTTATTGAATATTCCCGCTGGTCAGACCCGCAGTTATGGCGAGGTCGCGCGCGAACTCGGCAGCGCGCCGCGCGCTGTGGGCCAGGCAGTAGGCGATAACCCGATCCCGATCATCATTCCCTGTCATCGCGTGATTGCCGCAAACGGTGGCCTGGGTGGTTTCATGCACAGCCGCACCGGTTACTCACAGGACATCAAACGTTGGCTACTCAGGCATGAGCACGTCATTTGACGCGGAGTTGGATCGCTTCAGCGACGCACTCTGGCTGGAGGATGGCCTGGCGCCGCGTTCACTCGAAAGCTATCGCCGCGACCTGACCCAATTGTTCACCTGGCTGGAACCGCAAGGCATCTCGCCAGATCAGGCGCAACGCGGCGACATCGAGCTATTCCTTGCGCATCGCAGCCTCGACGAAAGTATCGCCGCGCGCAGCTTGGCGCGCCAACTCACCGCGATCAAGCGCTACCAACGCTGGCTGCTACGTGAAGGCCGCCGCGACGACGACCCGACGCTGACCGTGGCGGCGCCACGCCTGCCGAAACCGCTGCCGAAAACCCTGTCAGAAAACGATGTTGAAGCGCTAATCAACGCCCCAGACGTTGATACGCTGCTGGGTTTGCGCGACCGCGCCATGCTGGAAGCGTTGTATGCCGCCGGCTTCAGGGTTTCCGAATTGATCGGCCTGCCGCTCGCCGCGGTCAGCTTGACCGATGGTGTCGTCCGCATCATGGGCAAGGGCAGCAAGGAACGTCTGGTGCCGCTGGGCGAGGATGCGCAGGACTGGATCAAACGCTATACCGTGGAGGCGCGCCCGCTGCTGCTGAAAGGGCGTGGCAGCGAAGCGCTGTTTGTCACCGAACGCGGCAGCGCGATGACGCGGCAAATGTTCTGGTACTTGATCAAACGGCACGCAATCACGGCCGGCATTCAGTCGTCACTCTCGCCGCACACCCTGCGCCACGCCTTCGCCACTCACCTGCTCAACCACGGCGCCGATCTGCGCGTGGTGCAGATGCTGTTAGGTCATGCCGACATCGCCACGACGCAGATTTACACCCATGTCGCCAAGGAACGGTTGAAGGCGTTGCATGCCAAGCATCACCCGCGCGGGTAGCTTTAGGCCGAAACAGGAGGGTGACGCTGATAGGTCACAAAGTGATAGCCGAGCCCATCCGGGTTGGTATTTTCCTGCCGTTCGATCTCGCGCCAAACGCCGCGATCAAATTCCGGAAAGTGAGCATCGCCGGCGTATTCGGCCTGGATTTCGGTGAGATACAGCCGGTCGGCTCGCGGCAAGACTTGGGCGTAAAGGTCAGCGCCGCCGACGAAGAAAATTTCCGAGTCCGCGCCGCACGCTGTCATCGCGGCGTCAATAGAGTGGGCGGTGAAACAGCCTTCAACGCGGTAATGGACATCGCGCGTAACAATCACCGTGGTGCGGCCAGGCAGCGGCTTGCCAATGGATTCATAGGTTTTTCGCCCCATGACGATGTGATGCCCCATGGTCAGCGCTTTGAAATGCTGAAGGTCAGCCGGAAGCCGCCAGGGCAGCGTGTGGTTGATACCGATGACGCGATTGCGGGCCATCGCTACGATGACATTGATATTCGGCATGGCACTTTCCTGACTAAACCGCCACCGGCGCTTTGATGCCGGGATGCGGATCGTAGTTTTCCAGCGTGAAATCTTCGAATTTGAAATCAAAGATATGGGTCACTGCCGGGTTGAGGCGCATGGCCGGTAGTGCACGCGTGTCGCGGCTGAGTTGCAGCTTCACCTGATCCAGGTGATTCAGATAAATGTGCGCATCGCCCAGGGTATGCACGAAATCGCCCGGCTTGAGGCCGGTAGCCTGCGCCATCATCAAAGTCAGCAAGGCGTAGCTGGCGATATTGAACGGAACGCCGAGGAAGATGTCGGCGCTGCGTTGGTAGAGCTGGCAGCTCAGTTTCCCGTCGGCGACGTAGAACTGAAAAAACGCATGGCACGGCGGCAGCTTCATGTTCTGGATTTCGCCCACATTCCACGCCGAAACGATGATCCGGCGCGAATCCGGGTTGTGCTTCAGGGCTTCGATCACTTCGCTGATCTGGTCGATATGACGACCATCGGCGGCCGGCCAGCTGCGCCATTGGTAGCCGTAGATCGGGCCGAGGTCGCCGTTGGCGTCGGCCCATTCATCCCAGATCGAAACGCCGTTCTGCTTCAGGTAAGCGATATTGGTGTCGCCTTTGAGAAACCAGAGCAGTTCGTGAATGATGGATTTCAGATGCACTTTCTTGGTGGTCAGCAGCGGGAAGCCCTGACTCAGATCAAACCGCATCTGATGCCCGAACACCGAAATCGTGCCGGTGCCGGTGCGGTCGGATTTTTGCGTGCCACGGTCCAGCACATGCTGGAGCAGATCGAGATATTGCTGCATCAGACGCCTTCCTTGAGCAGGTGCTGATAGACCAGATTCATGATGATCAGGCGCTGCGATTGCGCCAGTTCACCAAACTGCAAACCGAACACATGCATGCGTTTGCCCTGTTCATCGTCTTCTTCGCCGACCGCACGAATTATCGCCGGCGTTTTTACGTATTCCTCCATGTCGCCCAACTTGACCTTGAATGACAACCAGATGGACTGATCCTTGACGCCGACTTTCATCGGCGAGTACATGCGCGCGCCACCGACGCTGAGATCGATGATCTTGCCGGCACCAGTCTGACGCCCAGCCTCGGTTTCGTGCACCGCAACGATGATGCTGGCTGGCGCCCGCATCGTCTTGCGGATACGCATGGCCTGGACGCTGTCCGGATAGGAAAGGTGCAGATAAGGAAAAGGCTGCAATTGTGATTTGAGGATCTTTGCCTTGAACGCACAGACATTGAGTCCAGAGAAGGCGCGCACCAGATAACTCTGGCCATCGCGGACAAAGATCAGCTTGCCATCGACCATCGGCGCGGTCACCAACAGACTCCTGGGTTTCATGACGCCAATGACATTGACGGAAAATCGTTCCGTCTGCCCGTCCAGCAAAGGCTGCAGTTGCAGCGCATCGCCCGGCATCAGCTTGACCGCATCAAAACTCAGCATTTCACCTTGCAGCCTGGCGCTTTCAGTCGGTTTTTCATCCTCTCTGGAAGCCGCACCGGCTAGCGAAGCGGGTCGCATGCGTTCGCGATAGAGTCCTTTCTGCATCAAAACATCAATCTGATTCGCACTCGTCACCACCACACCACGATTCAGCAGCAAGTTGCGGTCGGAATCAAATACAGCAAAAGGCAAAGGCTTGCCAATTTCAATTTCCGCTTTACGAACTGGCACCAGATACTGGTCTTCAGACATTCGTGTTCATCCTCTCTAATTCTGCTGACTCGGGCTGGTCCGCATTGTAAGTTCCTGATTGCCGCATTGGGCTAGTAACCCGATGCAATAAAAAACCAAGCGTGCTCAGTGAATCGCGCTCTTTCCCAATTCACTCAAGATATCGAGCAATAAAGTCCGACCCAGCGCGCCCATGCCTTTCGACAACACCTCGAAATCGCGTTCTCCATTGACCAGTCGCCGCATGATGCCGCCCAGCCGGGCCATATCGCCACCTGCACGTACCATCTGTTCCGCCATATTGGCCAAGACCGCCAGGGCTTGCGCATCGCCGCGCGCGCTGGCTGCGATCATCGCCGCCAGACCCGGAGCGGCAGCGCTGGCATCCGGTTTTTTGTCGAGCGGCGGCAGACCCTCCGGATTAGTCAATCCGCGCAACACCGCGTCCACCACGATGCGGTCTTCCTCATCCAGGCCGAGCTTGATCGAATCATCGCGCTTGCCATCCACGATCAGGCGCAACGCCCGCACCAGTCCGGCCCAGCCCTGCTGCTCAGCGGCGGCAAGAGTGCGCAGCAAATCCGGCAGTTGAGAACGATCGGTCAGCGCATTCACCACGGCATGAATAAACGGTGCATGCATTTGCAGCACTTGCTCAACGGCGTCAGGTAGTTTTGCCATATTTGCTTTCCATCAATCGTTTTCCATCAATCTCGTTTCCCATCACATCATTCCAATCGTTGCCAGCGTCCATCCAGCAAACCTTCCAGCGGCTGGTAGTTGCGTTTGTAAGCCATTTTTCCGCACGCCTCGACCCAGTATCCGAGATAGACATAAGGCAAGCCAATTTCGCGCGCCAGATTGATCTGGGTCATGACGCCGAAAGTGCCCAGGCTGCGCTTTTCCAACGCCGGATCGAAGAAGGTATAGACCGCGGAAAGACCATCGATGAGCTTGTCGATCAACGCCACCATCACGACTTCGTCATCCAGGCTGAATTCAGCCAGCACGCTATCGACCCGGCTTTGCAGCAGAAAACCGCGAAATTGCTCACGGTCATCTTGATCCATGCCGCCGCCGGCATGGCGTGCAGCCTGATAACGCCGGTAAAGTCGGTAATGCGTTTCATCGAACGCCAGCGGCAGCAGGCGCAAGCGAAGGTCCGCATTGCGGCTGAGACAGCGGCGTTGGGTCCGGTTGGGTTCGAACTCCGCAACCGGCAAGCGGCTTGCAACACAGGCGCGGCAGGCGTCGCAACGCGGCCGATAGACATGCTGGCCGCTGCGACGAAAGCCAAGACGCACCAGTTCGCTGTATACCCCGGTGTCGATCAGACTGCTCGGCGCCGCCACCTGCGAGCGCGCGACATGATCCGGTAAATAGCTGCACGGATAAGGCGCAGTGAGGTAGAACTGCAAGCGAAAAATGGGCAGGTCTTTGGCGAAACTCATGCCAATTTCGTCCAATCGAAAATGCCGGGTTCGAGCGTGAAACGCGCCAGCAATTCAGAAAATTCGCTGCGCGGAATTTCACGCGCACCCAGCGAAGCCAGGTGAGGCGTGCTCATCTGGCAATCGATGACAGCGTAATCGTGCTGCCGCAACCAGCCCGCCAAATGCGCAAAGGCGATCTTGGAAGCATCGGTCTGCCGCATGAACATCGATTCGCCGAAGAACACACGCCCGATGCCGACGCCGTACAAGCCGCCGACCAGCATTTCTTCTAACTCGTTGCCGCCTTTTGGAGATTCAGCGCGAATCCAGGTCTCGATCGAATGCGCATGGCCGGCTAGATGCAACGCGGTATAGGCCTGGATCATCGCCTCGCTGATCCAGGTGCCTGCCGCGCCTTCACGCGGCGCAGCACATTCCCGCATGACCCGGGTAAACGCCGTATCGACCCGAACCTGATAATCGCCCCGCGCCAGTCGTTTCCTGAGTGAACGCGACAGTTTGAACTCGTGTGGAAACAACACCATGCGCGGGTCTGGTGACCACCACAAAATGGGTTCATCGGGATTGAACCAGGGAAAGATGCCGTGCCGGTACGCCGCCAGCAAGCGCGGCACAGACAGATCGCCGCCCGCCGCCAGCAAGCCGTTGTATTCCCGTGAGGCCCGCTGCACAGGTGGAAACGGATCGATATCGGGATCGATATCGGGATCGTATTGGCGCAGCCAGGGAATCACGTCCGAAGAAACCGCGTAGAAGCTGTGAACAAACCGTCAACAGGCACCATCAATAAGCACAATCAACAAGCCCAACTCAGGCGCGCAATTTCTCGGCCAGTGCGCGCAACGCCTGGCCACGATGGCTGATGCCGTTCTTCACTTCCATGCTCAATTCGGCACCAGTCTGGCCGAACTCGGTCAGCAGGAAATACGGGTCGTAACCGAAACCACCATCGCCGCGCGGCGCGTCGATAATTTCGCCATGCCAGGCGCCTTCGGCAATGATCGGCTGCGGATCGTCGGCGTAACGCACGTAGACCATGATGCAGTAGTAATGCGCGCGCCGGTTCGATTCGCCTTGCAGCGCCTCGATCAGCTTTTGATTGTTGCGTTCGTCCGATTTCGGATCGCCGGCATAGCGCGCCGAATACACGCCGGGCGCACCGTTCAGGGCATCGACGCAGATCCCGGAATCGTCGGCCAGCGCCGGCAAACCGGTATGCGCGGCGGCATGGCGCGCCTTGGCGATGCAGTTTTCAACGAATGTCACATGCGGCTCAGGGCATTCCGGCACGCCGAATGCGCTTTGCGGCATGGCTTCAAAATCGAGCGGTTCCAGAATGCGGGCGATTTCGCGCAATTTGCCGGCGTTGTTCGAGGCGATGACCACCTTCTTCATGTCAAGCCTCCAACGCGGCGTTTTGCGCCGTCATCAATTCCTGGATACCTTTCTCGGCCAGATCAAGCAACTCATTCAGTTCTGTACGAGAAAATGCCGCACCTTCGGCAGTGCCCTGGACTTCAATCAAGCCACCGAATTTTCCCATCGCACCGATCATCACCACGTTCATGTCGGTATCGCACGCAACATCCTCGGCGTAGTCCAGATCAAGCACGGGCGTTCCCTGCCAGACGCCGACCGAGATTGCCGCGACATGGTCGCGCATGATGTTTTCCGGCAGCTTGCCCTGCACCACCAACCAGTTGATCGCATCCTGCACCGCCACCCAGGCGCCGGTAATGCTCGCCGTGCGGGTGCCGCCATCGGCCTGCAGCACATCACAATCGACGTGGATCGTGCGTTCACCGAGTTTAGCCAGATCAACCGCCGCGCGCAGGCTGCGCCCGATCAGACGCTGGATTTCCTGCGTTCGGCCAGATTGTTTGCCGCGCGCAGCTTCGCGGTCGCCACGCGTGTGGGTGGCACGCGGCAACATGCCATATTCGGCAGTCAACCAACCGGCCCCGGTGCCGCGCACATGCGGTGGCACTTTTTCCAGCACGCTGGCGGTGCACAGTACTTTGGTGTCGCCGCATTCCACCAGCACGCTGCCTTCCGCATGCTTGGTGTAGTTTCGGGTGATGCGAATATTGCGTAGCTGATCAGCCGCGCGTCCGGAGGGGCGTTGCAAAGTGGTCATGAAATGCCTTGCTTGAAAGTAATCAGGGATTGCCATATTTGGCCAGGGCGGCCTGGATGTCTGCCACCGCCTGGTCGAGTTCCTGTTCGGTCGTCAGCGGAATCGTTTGGCTTTTGCCGCCGAGATTCTTGAGTTGGGTGGTGAAACCGTCGAGACCGAGATCGTCGCCGAGCATCAGTTCGCCCGCCTCGAATCGCTCCTCGCCAAACCGCATGGTAACGACAGAAAGGTTGTCACCATACTGGCCGGCGCGAAACTCGGCATGATCCATCAAGTGCTTCACCGCGCGTTCCAGCGGGTAGGCGCGCAGGGTGGAGAGCATTTCAGCCGGGGTCAACTCGGGCCAGACGCCATCGGTACACATCATCAGGACATCGCCTTCATGCAGTTTCACCGGCTGGTCGATCTCGATATCGGGCAACATGTAGCCGCCGACCGAGTTGTAGAGTTTGTTGCGATCTGGATGGGTTCCCATCTCCTCTTCCGAAATCACGCCATCATCGAATAATTGCTGCACCGCAGAATGGTCATGCGTACGGAACAAGGTGTCGCGCCGACTGAAATGGTAAAGACGTGAATCGCCCACGTGCGCCCAGCAGGCCATCCCCTTTTGCACGACGCAGACCACGCAGGTGGTGCGTGGCGGATCTGCCATGCGTTTGCGCAGGGCATATTCGTTGATCGCATCGTGCGCCGCATAAATGCCATCCAACAGGAAGCTGCTCATGTCCGGTAATACCGGTTTTGCGCGCGACTGAAACAAGCTGGAAATGACCTGAACCGTCAATTGCGAGGCGACCTCGCCATGGCTGTGCCCGCCCATGCCGTCCGCCAGCACCATCAGCAGCGATTCCGAGGTGTAGGCATAGGCGACCCGGTCTTCATTGTAGGGACGGCCACCACGTCGACTGGCCTGATAGACGACGTATTTCATAATTCGCGCGTGATTCTTTCTTTGATCAACGCAAACAAGGTCGGCTTTTGCGAGCGCGCCGCCTGAGCCATATTGATCAACTGCTTCTGCACCGAAAAAACACTTTGCGGACGCTCGGTGTAATTTAGACGCAGCATCGAATCGACCAGGTCAAGCAAGCTTTTGGAATACAGGCCGGTATGCGATTTGACCAGCAACGGCAGTTTGTCTTTTTCCATGCGCTCATCGGCGGGCGGCGGCGGGCTTTTGGTCATACAGGCAAACATGGTGGCGCCGATACTGTAGATATCGGTCCATGGCCCCAGCCGGTCGCGCTGTTTATATTGCTCTGGCGCGGCAAAGCCCGGCGTGTACATCGGGGAAGACATGAAATCCTGCGACAGGGCATGGCGCGCGGCGCCGAAATCGATCAATACCGGTGAGCCATCGGCACGGATATAAATGTTGGACGGCTTGATATCCAAATGCAGGATCTTGTGCGCATGCACTTCGCGCAATCCATTCAGCAACTGGATGAAGACCCGACGCAGAAAGGTTTCCCGCATGGGTTCTGCGTGTCCAACGATATGACGTTGCAGCGTTTTGCCCTGCTCGTACTTCATCACCATGTAAACGGTGTCGTTGGCGCGAAAAAAATTGACCACCTTGACCACGTTGGGATGCCGGATTCCGGCCAACGAACGGCCTTCTTCAAAAAAGCACTTCATGCCGTAGCGAAATGAAGCTTCCTTATCCACCGAAAGCGGATGCACCGTGCCTTGATCACCTCGTTTAACCACACCACCAGGCAAATACTCTTTGATTGCAACCGGCTGACCATTGATATCGAAACCCAGATAAACCAGCGAAAAGCCCCCCCCACCAATGCGACGGTCAATGATGTAATCGCCCAGATGGTAACCATGGGTCAGGGGTTCAGTGGTTTGTGCTGCCATCGGTATGGGCTAGGTGCGGGTGACGAGAGCGGCGGGTTAAACTGTTTTTACGACAGCAATCATTGAAGGATAACCAAGATCGTGACAATCATGAAAGAAAGCCGGCAGGAAATGCCGTCGCCCAGCAAACAAAAACATCCCGGCAAGAAAGAAGCGCTCCGCAGCATGACCGGCTACGCGGTTGAAACTGCCGATCTGCCGCATGGTCAACTCTCGCTCGAACTGCGCGCGGTCAATTCGCGTTTCCTCGATCTTACCTTCCGCATGGGAGAAGATTTTCGCGCACTGGAACCGACTTTGCGGACGCAGATCAGCGATCAGATCAAGCGCGGCAAGCTGGAGTGCCGAATCAATTTTAACCCACGTGAAGAGGCCACCCTGCCCGGCAATCTCAACCCGTCATTGCTGCTGCAATTGCAAGCCCTGTCAGGCAGCGCACTGAATGCATTTCCGAATGCGCGGCCACTCGCCGTGCACGAAATCCTGCGCTGGCCGGGCATGTTGGGTGAAACCACACCCGACCCGCAAGCGTTGCATGCCGCCGCAATAACGCTGATCCAGGCAGTACTGATTCAATTCAATGCCAGCCGCGCGCGCGAAGGTGACAAGCTGAAAGCCACCATTCTGGAGCGCGTCGCTGGCATCCGTGGCCATGTCGAGCGCATCCGCCCACGTACCCCGGAAATCATTGCCAACTATCGGGAAAAGCTCAGCAAGCGCCTGGAGGAATTACTGCCCACGTCGGATAACCCACTCGACCGAGATCGCCTGAACCAGGAAGTGGTCTTGTTCGCGCAGAAAATTGATATCGACGAAGAACTGGATCGCCTGATAACCCATCTCGACGAAGTCACCCGTACCCTTGATGCCGGCGGAGCGGCCGGCAAACGGCTGGATTTCCTGATGCAGGAACTCAACCGCGAAGCCAATACCCTGGGCTCAAAATCAGCATCCCTTGACTTCACCCAGACCTCGGTTGAATTGAAAGTATTGATCGAGCAGATGCGCGAGCAGATTCAGAACATCGAGTAAGGAGAAATACGCATGAGTGGCAATCTTTTCATCGTCTCGGCACCTTCTGGCGCGGGCAAATCGAGCTTGGTCAAAGCGTTGTTGAACCAGGATGCCAACATTCGGTTATCGGTTTCCTGCACCACCCGAGCGCCCAGGCCAGGTGAAATCGACGGCGTGCATTACCATTTCATCAGCCGTAAAAACTTTCAGGAGCGGCTCGGGCAAAGCGAGTTTCTCGAAAGCGCCGAGGTCTACGGCAATTTCTACGGCACGTCACAGCGCTGGATTGAAGATGAAATGGCCGCCGGCCGCGATATTCTGCTGGAGATCAATTGGCAAGGCGCGGCGCAAGTCCGCAAGCTGATCCCGGTAGCCAAATCGATTTTCATCCTGCCGCCGTCATTGGCTGAACTTAAATGTCGCCTGGATGGTCGCGGCACGGACAGCGCCGAAATCATCGCCAACCGCATGGCTGCGGCGCAGGAGGATATCTCTCACTCGCTCGAATTCGATTATCTGGTGGTCAACGATCAATTTGACAACGCCCTTGCCGACCTGTTGGCGATCACCCGTGCCCAACGCCTGTTGATCGAACGTCTGGCCGAACAACAGGCGCAGTTGCTCAGCGAACTGCTGAACTGAACTTGCCCGGTAGTCCGACGAGTGGTCAGCCCAGACTGGCGGGTTTGTCGAGCGGCGTATGCCAATGGTCGTCGGCGGCCGGTTCCGGGTGGAACCAGTTCAGCTTGGCGTGCAGACTGACCACACTGCCCACGATGATCAGTGTCGGTGGCTTCAGTTCGGCTTGGGCCGCCTGTGCAGGCAAGGTATCCAACGTTCCGGTGACCACTTTTTGATTCAGTGTTGTGCCCTGCTGCACAATCGCCGCCGGGGTTGAACCCGGCATGCCGTGCTTCTTCATTTCGTCGCACAGTTGGACCAGGCCTTTGAGTCCCATGTAGATCACGATGGTCTGACCAGGACGACAAAGCATGTCCCAATCCAGGTCCATCGTGCCGTCCTTGAGGTGACCAGTCACCAGGATCAACGCCTGCGCATGATCTCGATGCGTCAGCGGAATACCCGCATACGCGGCGACGCCGGCGGCGGCGGTAACTGCTGGCACGACCTGGAATGGCACGCCATGTTCGCGCAGCGTTTCGATTTCTTCACCACCGCGACCAAAGATGAAAGGATCGCCGCCTTTCAGCCGCAAAACCCGTTTGCCTTCCTTCGCCAGGCGGACCAGCACCATGTTGATCTCATCTTGCGGCACGGCGTGGTTGTCGCGTTCTTTACCGACATAAAGACGGTCGGCATCGCGCCGGCACATGTCGAGAATGGGGGGCGCGACCAAGCGGTCGTACACCACCACATCGGCCTGTTGCATTAGTCGCAATGCCCGGAAGGTCAACAGATCCGGGTTGCCCGGTCCGGCGCCAACCAGGTAGACCTCACCCGTGGCGGGCGACTTTCCCATATCCGCCAGCATGGCCGTCAGACTGGCTTCCGCCTCTTGCTCACGCCCGGAAAACACCATTTCAGAAATGGGCGACAGCAGCGCTTTTTCCCAAAACTTCCGGCGCGCCTCGGTGGTAGTCAATTTTTCCCGCACCTGATTTTTGAATCGGCCAGCCAAGGCGGCAAGTCGACCATAAGCGGCGGGAATCAGCGTTTCCAGCCTGGCACGCAAAAGGCGTGACAACACCGGTGCTTCACCGCCACTCGATACGGCAACCATGACCGGGGAACGATCAATAATCGAAGGCATGATGAAAGCGCATTGTTTCGGACGATCCACCACATTGACCGGAATATGCAGAGCCCGTGCGGCATCGTGAACCCGGAGGTCAAGCTGCTCGTCTTCGCTGGCGGCAAAAACGACATCGACACCTTCCAGATGCTCAGGTGCGAAATCAGCCTGACGATGAATCAAGCGGTCTGTCTTGGCTAGTTCGTTGAAAGCTTCGCTCAGGGGCTGCGGCGAAACGGCCGTCACCCAGGCGCCAGCACTCAGCATCAGGCTGGCCTTGCGGGCAGCAGCATCACCGCCACCAACAACTAGGCCATTGCGACCGCGAAGGTCCAGGAAAATCGGTAAATAGTCCATAGTGCTCAATCAATAATTGCACAAAATTGCAATAAAACGTCTTGCTCAGCGCCATCTCCGATTCAGGGATGGCGCTGTAACGATCAGTTGCTGCTACCGCAGCCACCACCCGAACCACAACCACCGCTGCCACAACCACCGCCACCGCCACTGCCGCCGCCAGTGCCACAGCCACCGCCAGCACTGGCCTTGCTGAAGACAAAGCGGCTTTCGCCTGGATTGACTTCGGTGAAATCAATCGTCACATCATCCAGGTAAGGCTTGGATTGAGCGTTGATCAACAACGTGACACCCCAGGAATCAACCGCTGCATCATTGCTGCGCTCTTCATCAAATCCCATGCCGAATTCAAGCATGCCGGCATCATTGACGCGCGCAGCAATACGCAAACCCAGGTTGTCGGCACCAGATTCGCTGGCGGCTGTGCGGATTTGCTCCGCGGCTTGTTTGGTCAGACTGATCATTTCATTTCCTCTTTAAAAATGGAGCCGGGCCCCGGTCATCAAGTATTCAAATTGGTCAAACATACGTTGCCGCGGCAAGCCGCTGCGCCCGATATGCGCTGACCTTGCTCAGGAAGGGGGCAATCCAACCCTGCACCCCGCTGCCGCGCCGATGGCAATAGGAGGCAAGCAAGTTGCGTTCAACATAACCATCGGATTTGCCATCAATACCTTGCCCGCGCAGCACTCGGTACGCATAGGTAAGGTCGGTTTGCAGATTTTCCAGGTGCGAATAATGAAACTCATGCGCTGGAATCGTGTTTCCCTGCGTCGGCCAGGGTGCAGACTCTGTTTCAACGAGGGAGGCATAACCGCGACCTACCGGGCGCAAGCCCATTACCGCATCCCCCGGGATGACGCCAACCATTTCGCCAGACTTGTCGTTCCATCGCAAACTCCGCGATAAATACATCAAGCCACCACATTCGGCATATACGGGCAAACCATCAGCCACAGCACGACGGATGTCTGTCCGTAACGTCTGGTTTGCCGCCAACTCATCAATAAACATTTCCGGGAAACCACCACCGATGATCAGACCATCAATATCAGGTAGTCTGGAATCGCCAAGGGTATTCAGCGGTTGCATCGCCACGCCAGCGTTGCGTAGCGTATCGAGATCTTCCTGATAATAAAAACCGAAGGATTTGTCATTAGCATAAGCCAGTTTCAGCCCGGATGTATTGAGGCTCCTTGGCCATTCTGTTTCTCTAGTAGCCGACTCAAGATTGGGCGGCAACTTGGCCTTCTTTGCGGCTTCAATCACCGCGTCCAGATCCACCTGTGTCTTGACGCGTTCTGCAATCGCTTGAATCCGGGTTTCCGCCTGATCTGACTCATTCCCCGGCACTAGACCGAGGTGTCGCTCAACAATACTGATATCCGCATCCAGGCGAACCGCGCCGAGTACTTTCACATCGGTATACCGCTCAATGACCGCACGCAGTTTTTCCTCATGCCGCGGGCCACCCACTTTGTTAAGAATCACCCCGACGATATTGATTGCTGGATCAAATGCCTGGTAACCCAGAACAAGAGGGGCCACGCCGCGAGTAACGCCGACACTATCAAGCACAAGAACGACAGGTGCACCCAGCAACTTGGCCAGTGCGGCATTGCTGTTACTTCCTTCGACGTCCATCCCGTCATACAACCCCTTGTTGCCTTCAATCACGCTGATATCGGCGACAGCCGCATGGCGAACGAACAAAGACAGAATCTCGTCCTGTTGCATCATGTGGAAATCAAGGTTGTAACTTGGCTGATGGCAAGCTTGAGCGTGCCAGATGGGATCTATGTAATCCGGTCCCTTCTTGAAAGCCTGAACCTTCATACCCCGGTCATGCAACGCCCGGCATAAACCCAGGCTAACCGTGGTTTTTCCGGAAGATTTGTGGGCCGCAGAAATGAAGAGAAATGACATGGGGTGATTTTATCTGCACTAAAACAAAAAGCCGACAAAATTAGTCGGCTTTTTGTTTTGCTAGCTCAGTTTAGGTTCAAGCGTCTTTGGATTCCAATGAATGGAAATCATCCTGGGGCAGGAATTTGAAAGCACGTACAGCTGCCACGGTCAGGAAAAATGCAATGCCAACGCCCCCCATTCCCAGCAAAAATTCCCAGATTGTCGGGCTGTAAGCATGCACGACACCATCATAGAAACTACTGCTTTCAACGAAACCAGGGAACATGACTAACGGAAAAGCCTGGCCACCCACAATAGTGACAAACATTTGTGCGAGGCCACCAATAATGACCAGCAGCGAAGCCAGCAATATCATGCCGATGGATTTTCTCGTGCCTGGACTGAACAGCAGCAACAGGGGGAACACGCCACCGATAAGTATCTGACCTATCCAGAACACGTTGGTATACACACCGCCATCAAGCAGGATGAAACGCTCGAAAGCCCACTGTTTGGCGAAATAGAGGTTGGTCAAATGGAAGACGACGGTGAAATACAAGGAGGCAGCGATGAAAACGCCAAGCAGATTTTTCATCCGAGAAAGGATACGCTCATCAAGTAACAGTCCATTCCACTTGTACATTGCGGACTGGACCAGGAGAAAACTAGCCAGGCCATAAGCAAAAGACATGATGATGAACATTGGCGCCATCAATGCCGAGTTGTAACCCACTCGCGCCACCAGAAATCCAAAGATGGAACCGGTTGCTGTAGTGAGCGCGATCCGCCACAAGAATGCAATCAAGCCTACGGTTCCAGAATAAGCCTTCAGATTACGGTTCATCAGAGTGATCAGATACAAGCCAACAATGGCGAAAAAGCCATTGTAGAAAATCATGTTCCAGGCAAAGATCGACTTGAAGTTGTAGTACGTCATTGCAACGACAAGACGATCAGGGCGACCCAGATCGAGAACTAGAACAGCAAGGCCACCCGCCAGCATCGACAATGCAAGCATGCCGGAAAGCGGCGCACGCGCTTTGTAGAGTTTCTTGCCAAACACAGAACCAATCGATGCAACGTTCAGCACACCGGAAGCAGCAACAATCAGAAACACCGCGAATACATGCGGCAAACCCCAGACAATCTGGTTGTTCATGCCCGTAAGTACGTGACCATGATGCTCCAAGGTAAAAAAAGCATACATAGCCCCAAGCACAACCAGACCACCTAATGCGAGCAAACCCCAGAATTGCTCAGGTTTACAGGACTCTTGATTCAGACAGACTTCGTTCGCCATTTTCAAATCCCCTGATAACGAACGCCAGTATTAAGGCCAAGGTCAGCGCGCACTTCTGTTGAAGCATGCGTTTTCAAAGCCTGAGAAATTGCGCTTTCCGGATCCATCAAATCGCCAAACAGCATAGCTTGATGACCATCGGCGTTGCACGCCTCAACACAAGCCGGTTCTTCGTCACGATCTACGCGCTGGACACAGAAGGTGCATGACTCGACACAACCCTTGCCACGTGGCACTTCTGGATTCTGATCAGTCAGAGGTTCATGTACGAAAGAACGTGCTTTGTATGGACAAGCCATCATGCAATAGCGACAACCAATACAAATATGTCGATCTACCAGCACGATGCCATCCGCACGCTTCATCGAAGCTCCGGTCGGACAGACATCAACACAGGGCGGATTTTCACAATGTTGGCAAAGCATCGGCAGACTGTGAACACGGCCGTTACGCAGATCTTTGATATTCAGTTTACGGATGTACTGAGTATCTTGAGGCCCAGTCTCACCAGACAAACCATTCTCGGTATTGCAGGCCGTCACGCAATCATCACACTCATCGCCACACTTTGCGCTATCGATAAGCATGCCCCAACGAACACCGATAGAAGCAGCTTCTTCCGGTGCACGACTATGTGCGACACCATAAAACAAGACACCGGGAGCAACAGTCGCACCGGCAACCATTGCACCAACTTTCAGGAAGTTGCGACGATCTTCCATTTTGTCCACATTGTTCTCTGAAGGATTGTTCATTGGTTGCCCCCGCTTATGCTGGAAGCCATAAGAGGCGATACCGAGGAAGCCGACTTCGTCACTCTGGATGAATTACTCGTACTCTTCTTTACCTGCTGTGCGCCAGGTTTCGTGGCATGGCAATCCCAACAATCAAGTTTGACGCTGGCATAGCTATGACAGGCTGCACAAAAGTCTTCTTTGGTAGCGGCTACGCTGCCAGTTTTTTCACTCGCATGACATTCAACACACTTCTTCAAGCTATGCTTGGTCGTGCGAATCCCTTTGCGCATCGTTTCATCGCGTTGATGTTTGAGTAAATCCATGTGGTTCTTACGCATGAATTGCGTATCTTCCACACATTTCTCACCCTTACCCTTTTCTAACTTGGGCAGATCAACACCCGCCGCCGCCGGAAATGCCGCTGCAACCATAATGGTTGTTGCAACACCCAAGGCGGCGAGGCGTAGCCAATTGGCCAGTCTCGCCATGCCGTTCATCCTTTAAATTACTCGCCCATACCCATGACGATATAACCAGTCGGGCACACGTCAGCACAAATGTGACAGCCGATGCATTTGCCATAATCGGTATCTACATAACGGCCAGTAGTTGGATCATCTTTCTTTTTGACCTTGAACACGGCAGTCTGCGGGCAGTAAATGATGCAATTGTCACATTCGAAGCAGAGACCACATGACATGCAACGCTTGGCTTCAGCGACAACTTCCTTTTCGTCCAATTGACCGAGACGATCGTCAAAATTACCAAGCGCGGTTTCTTTGTCCAAATGGACAATATGACGATGCAGACGTGGCGTATTCATGAAATGGCCGAGAAACAACTCGGTAGAAGGAATCACATACTTCTGTGACCGGTCTTCAAAGTTATGCAACAAACCCTTCTTGGCTGAGGTACCCCAATCCGCGCCATGTACTTCACTATACTCATGACCAGTTTCCACCCATTTGCGGACCATATCCCAATGTGCCACATCAACCTTGGGACGCTTATCCAATTCCTCATTTTTTAAGAATGCATCGATTCCTTCCGCTGCGATTCGGGCATGGCCGATTGCCGTGGTCAGCAAATGCGGACGAAGAACGTCGCCGCCAACGAAGACGTTGGGCTTGCCTGGGAAGCGATAATTCTTGTCCGCTTTCATTAAACCATTGTTGTTATTGAAGCCTTCAAGTCCAGTGAAATCAACCGCTTGGCCAATCGCAGAAACCACCAGATCGGCGGGAAGATCGCGCTCAGTGCCTTCGATGATTTTGGTGTTGTTGCCTTCCATGACGAACTCGGCGACCCGCAGTGCAGTCGCACGGCCATCAGCACCAACCACTACGGCAATCGGCGTCACGCCACCAATGATTTCGATACCTTCGGTCTGCGCATGCTCGATTTCGGTCTTGTTGGCAGCCATCTTGTCGATGGTGGCACGCGACACCAGCACCACTTCTGCGCCCTGACGTGCGGCAATTGAACTGACGTCATGTGCGGTATGTCCAGCCAAGACATGCTCGGGCAGGTCCCTGTCGGTGACATTGGTGATTTTTCCAAGGCGGCGAGCGACCGTTGCCACGTCGATTGACGTATCGCCACCACCAATAACCACAACTCGGTTGCCCACGTGCTGCAAACGACCTTCGTTAAAAGCACGCAGGAATGACATCGCAGTTACGCAATTGGGGGCTTCTGCGCCAGGCACAGGCAAAGCACGTCCGGACTGAGCGCCAAGACCCATGAAAATCGCATCAAAATCTTTTTCAATTTGCTCCATGGTTACATCAGTACCAATACGGCAATTCAGGCGCGATTCCACACCAAGATCAAGAATGCGCTGGATTTCGCCATCCAGGACATTCCGTGGTGTGCGGAAGCCGGGAATACCGTAGCGCATCATGCCGCCAAGTTCAGCGTGGTCATCAAAAATGGTACAGGCATGACCTTTCTTGGCGAGTTGATAGGCAGCAGCCAAGCCAGCCGGTCCGCCACCAATGATGGCTATTTTTTTACCAGTGGGGGCTACGCTGACAGCATCGAATTTCATGCTGTTATTTAGGCCCCAGTTGCCAACAAAATGCTCGACGGAATTGATGCCGACGAATTCTTCAACCTGGTTACGATTACAACCGGATTCGCAAGGGGCCGGGCAAACGCGTCCCATGACGGCAGGGAACGGATTTGCATCAGTAATGCGCCGAAAAGCGAATTCCTGCCAAGTCATTCCAACGGGTGGTTTCTCGATGCCGCGAACAATATTCAAATAGCCGCGAATGTCTTCGCCTGCGGGACATGAACCCTGGCAGGGAGGCGTTGTGAGCACGTATTCCGGGCACTTGTGAGTCCAGCTGGCCTGAAAAATCAATTCCTGTGAACGGCGATAATTTTTATCCGTTTCCCCGTCCTTATAACGGCGCCAAGAAATACCTTCAGTTTTCTTTACATCTTTGGAAGTGACAGCCATCTTCGCTCTCCTATCGTCAATTGCACACGGCACATTTTCTACCTGCACCGAAAATATCATTGGTACGGCGCACCGTACCGCTCAGTATCAAAATCAATCCAGCTTGATGGCCGTACTGACGAGCTGGTGCACGCCACCGACCTGACCTCGATCAAATCCGTAATACGGCAATACTTTTGTAAATTGGGCTTTGCAAATTGCACAAATCATCGCAAGGAAATTAACACCATTTGCTTGAACGACACTGTTGAAAGCATTCATCCGCGGCAAGGCACCCTTGACTCGAACTTCAATCAAGTCATCCGTCAACAATCCACCACCGCCACCACAACAGAAAGTGACCTCTCCAATCGTATCCGATGGCATATCCTGGTAATTATTTGCAACCGCCTTGATGATGTTGCGTGGAATAATGAATTGGCCACCCGGTTCGTTACCCATGCGAGAACCACGCGCGACATTGCAGGAATCATGGAATGTAATCACGCGATCATCATTCAACGACTTGTCGAATTTAAGTACACCGTTTTCAATCAGATCCCAGGTGTATTCGCAAATGTGCATCGGCTGCGGATAGCGGTTATCGAGTTGCTGCTGGAGTTTTTTGGAGAACGGATCTTCTCCACCATAACCAATACCGGTCAGGGTATTCCAGAAACTGTATGCAACACGCCAAGCGTGGCCGCATTCGCCAACGATAATTCGCTTGCAACCAAGTTCCAGCGCCGCATCGCGAATTCGCATTGCGACCTTTTGCATCGTTTCATAGTTACCGTTAAAGAGTCCGAAATTGCCCGCCTCGGACGCTTTGGTAGACAAAGTCCAAGAGACGCCAGCTGCGTGGAATACTTTTGCGTAACCAATCAGTGACTCGACGTGCGGCTCTGAAAAGAAATCAGCTGAAGGCGTAACCAGCAGAATCTCGGCGCCCTCGACATCGAGCGGCATTTTGACAGGCACGCCAGTGTCCGCTTCGATATCTTCTTCCAGACCAAGCAAAGTATCTTCCAGCGCGGGTCCAGGCAAACCCAAGTTATTACCAATCTTCTGTACTTTAACCAGAATTTCGTTGGAATATTTTTGACCCATACCAACGTGGTTCAGAATTTCACGACCTGCCATGGTTACTTCAGCAGTGTCGATTCCATAAGGACAATATACAGAGCAACGACGACATTCCGAGCACTGATGATAATAGGTGTACCACTGATTCAGTACATCTTTGGTCAGATCTTCCGCACCCACCAGCCAAGGCGCAATCTTGCCCGGCAGCGTAAAGTAGCGACGATAGACTTTACGCATCAAATCCTGTCGAGCAACCGGCATGTTGTTCGGATCGGCAGTACCCAGGAAATAATGGCATTTGTCGGTACAGGCGCCGCAATGAACGCAGGCATCCATGAATACACGAAGTGAACGGTACTTGCCCAGCAAGTCGCCCATCTTGTCGATGGCACGTTCTTTCCAGTCGGCGCCCAATTCCCACGGATATCCCAAGTATTCTTGGGGACCTTTAGGCGCGACAAACGATTTGACCTTATCCATCGCGCCCGGATTTATTTTGGGGACGACCGTATATTCAGTCAGCTCGGGAATTACGAACTCGGCAACAGCCACGTTGGCTCCTTAACTCTTGTTTCCGTGAATGACATTTGCTGAAAAGGATTCTGAAGCAGGCAAGCACCTGGATCAGACCTTGTCACGCTCCAACGCCGCGGCCCAAGGCGCAATGTGCCGTGTGGTACGAGGATCATCCTTTTGGTTTCTTGTCGGACTGAAGAAAATACCGGGAGCATGCAATAGCTTGCTCACAGGGAAAATAATCATCAGTACTGCAACCAATCCCAGATGGATCAATAAAAGGAGATCCTCTGGCACGGGTTGTAGATCAAACACAACCAAACCTAGCGCAAATGCCTTCAACGCAACAATGTCTGTATGCGTTACAAAGGTCATCATTGCACCTGATACGCCGATCGCGATTAACAAAGCCAACATCAAATGGTCCGAAGGCGTAGAAATATATCGCACGCGATCAACCAGAAAACGACGCGCCCAGAGTCCCGCCAATCCGGCGATCATCATAAAGCTGGCATATTTACCAAAAGGTTGAACAAACTCGACCCAGAACCAAACAGGTTCTTGGAAATAACGAATATGACGTAACAGAACCAAAGCAAGTCCGACATGGAATAACCAGCCGAAGATCCAAATCCATTTATTGGCCTTGAACAAAGATTCGAACAACACAACTTCTCTTGCCAAGCGAAGAACAACACCACTATTAGTTGTTGGCGCAGGTGTTGTGGGTATCACTAGAGGAGCCGGTGTGCGGCTGTACTCATAAATTCGGTAAGCAATCCCGACAATCAGAATGATTGTCGCGAAATACATTAAGCCCGTGTATATAACGGTTAACGATGTCATCCGTTCCTCTGCGTTGGCAGATAAAAATCATAGCTCTCCAGCTTTGCTGGATAAACTCTATTTACTACTGGCCTGACGGGCGGTTAGCCCGTCAAGCTTATCGTTCAGACACGAACGATCAGATACAGCCAGTCGGCTTCGGCAGACCGGCGATCTTGCAGGCTTGCTTAGCGGGACCGTAGGGGAACAACTCATACAGATACTTGTTGTTACCCTTTTCCGGGCCCAGTTTTTTGGCAACGGCTTTAGTCAAAACGCGAACGGCAGGAGCGATTTGGTATTCGTCGTAGTACTCCCGCAGGAAATTGACCACATCCCAGTGGCTCTCGGTCATTTCAACCTTTTCTTCTTGGGCCAGATATACGGCGATATCCTGGTTCCAATCATTCAGGTTGGTCAGATAGCCTTCCTCATCAACTTCAAAAGATTTGCCGGCAACTTCAACCATAGGCATAGCGAACTCCTTAAGAAAAATTACAACCAGGATTGACAGCAGTTGTGCTCTGTAACGAGATCCACAAATCCACCGTAATCGACAACTTTAACGCCGTCCAGAACACGCGAGGACATTCCACGCGCATCCAGATCGGGACCCAAGGCATAAATCTGTACATCGGCCATGGCCGACTGGATTTTCGCCGCTGCTACGCTACCCTGAGTAGCCGCGTAAACGGCATCCTCAATCAGCAGCACGGCAGAACCTTTGGTGGCCATACGCAAAGCGCTTTCCAGCGAATTGCGCTCGGTGGCCGATTTATTCACGATATGCAGCATATTCGTCTCCCTCAGTAGCTGATCACAACGTCTTGTTCAGCCATGAGATTGGCCATCTCGGCGCTGTCGAGTACGGTAACATCGACGATCAGATCGCCTTCAGTCAGGCCGCGAGCATCCATGGATGCTTTTTCAACATACAGCTTTTCGACGTCATAACCTTCCAGAGCGCGGTAGGCTTTTGAGAAGTCCTTGACCTCGATACCCTTGGTATTGACGCCCTTGATCAATTCATAAACACCGTCATCCACAAACACCAAGCTCACGTCCTGATCAAACGCAGCGGAAACCAGCACAACTTCCAGACCCTCCAAGGCATAGATCGTGCCGTGGGGCGCCTTGCGGTTGACGAACATGAATTTTTTGACGACGCCTTCGCCGCCTTCTTCCATGTCATCCATCATGTCGCTCATCGTTATCCCCTTAATCGCCGAAAGTCACCAAGCGATCACATTGGATGCCGGCTTCCACCAATTGACCCAGACCCGAAATACGGAAGCCCGGAGCCAGAATGTCATCAGTAATACCGCGACGCATACCCGCAGCGATACAGACCACCAGATCAACGCCATGCTCTTCCGCCAGTTTTGACCAGCGACTGACCACATTGCGGTCATCCTGAGGTGGTTGGGTCAATTTGGTCGAGTTATTCACCCCGTCGTGATAGAAAAACACGCGCGGAACGGAATGGCCCTTTTCAATGGCATTACGCGCAAACAGATAAGCGGTGTCGCTTGCCTGATGGTTGTAAGGCCCTTCACTTACCATAATGCCGATTTTCATATAAATATTCCTATCTCCGAATATCTGTTTCGATCACACCCGGGGTCTAACCCCGGGCTAGAGGATCAGAAGCGGATATGAGCAGAAGCGTTCAGACTGCTACGGCCACCACGCCAGTTGTCAATGTGATACTTGGTGAAGGGCAGACCGGTTTTCTCGAAGAATGCGGGCCAACCGATACGGTCGATCCAGTCATTCATACGCTCCCAAGGACGTCCATCCGCCTTGTAGGCTGCCAGAATCGTCTTGACGATGGTGCTGACTTCAGGCCAACGCGGCGGATTGTTCGGAATACCGGATGCAACCAGCTTGTGGAAGGTCGGACGCGAACGGGCATTGGAGTTCTTGCCGCCAACCCAAATGGCGAACTTGGAAAACTCCGGGTCGTTGATTTGCATCGGGGGGCACGGGGGGAAACAGGCACCACAGCAAATGCATTTCTTTTCATCGACTTCCAGGGAAGGCTTGCCATTCACCAGAGCCGGACGGATCGCGGCTACCGGGCAACGGGCGACAACAGAAGGACGTTCGCAGACGTTGGCAACCAGATCGTGGTTGATCTTTGGCGGCTTGGTATGCTGTATCACGATCGCAATATCCGCTTGACCGCCGCAGTTGATTTCACAACACGAGGTAGACAGCTTGACCCGGTTAGGCATTTCGCACTTGATGAATTCATCATACAACTCATCCATCAGCGCCTTGACTGCACCGGAAGCATCCGTACCCGGAATGTCACAATGCAACCAGCCCTGGGTGTGCGCAATCATGGAGACCGAGTTGGCAGTGCCACCAACCGGGAAACCGTTATCGGTCAACGCCTTGATCAGCGGCTCTACCTTGCTGTTTTCGGTAACCATGTATTCGATGTTGGCGCGCGTGGTGAAGCGCAAGTAACCATCAGCAAACTGATCAGCAATATCAGCCAGTTTAAGAATGGTGTAGTGGTCCATCTGGCGTTGAGTACCCGCCTTGACCGTCCACACTTCTGCACCATTTTCAGCACGGTGATACAGCACACCCGGCTTCGGATGTGAGTGAAACACCCATTTGCCGTAGTTGTCTTTCATTACGGGGTGCATGTAGGGCATCGGATCCGGCGCGCCAGATTCGATGGTTTCATGAGTCCTTTCAGCCATACTTTTCTCCAACTAATAAGATCGGAAAACTTTTATTTTCCGTGACGCGCTTTCCAGTGCGCCACGGAACTTCGAAATTACGCAGCAGCCGAGTTAAGCAGCAGCCTTACGCTCGAACCACTTTTCAGCTTCCTCGTCCCAATCATCCGCACGGAAGTACGGATTGGTACGCGGATGCACGATCATGCTCGGATCAATTTCGATATCGAGACCTTCGAGGAAATTGACCAGACCGATACGCTCGATCATCTCGCCGGTACGCTCATGCTCCAGCGCATTTTCAGCGAAGAAGTCGAGGATGCTGCGGGACAGGTCGTTCAAACGCTCGAAATCGTCATCGGATTCCATCTTCATGAACGGAATCACGACGGTACCCATCGAAGCGCCGATCTTCAGCACGCCCTTGCCGCCAACCAGGATGGTGACACCCTTGTCTTTACCAGGCAGCAATGCGCCCGGCATGACGTTCAGACAGTGCATGCAACGCACGCAGTTGTGGTTGTCGATTTCCAGGCAATGATCATCAGAGATCGCAACTTTGGTGACGCCTTCTGCTGCCGCAACACCATCGTTCTTTTTCAACTGGATAGCCTTGGTCGGGCAATGATTTACAACCATGTTGATGGTGTCTTCGATGCTGTGCGCAGCATACCAGTCACGCGCCAGCTTTTCGTCGGCACGGATGCTGTCACGCCAAGTACCGATGGTGGCCATGTCGGAGCGCTGAATGGCGTTCATGCAGTCGTTCGGGCAACCGGAAAACTTGAATTTGAATTTGTACGGCAGGGACGGACGGTGCATGTCGTCCAGGTTGTTGTTGATGACGGTGCGCAGAGCGCGAGCCTCGTCATAACAGGACATTTCGCAACGGGCCGCACCGACGCAAGACATGGAGGTACGCAGAGCAGGACCAGCACCACCAAGGTCGAAGCCCATTTCATTGAACTTGTCGAATGCCTTTTGGACATTCTCTGTCTTGATACCCTGGAACATGATGTCGCCAGACTGGCCGTGGAAAGCAATCAGTCCAGAACCGCCGGTTTCCAGCCAGGCATCAGACAACTGACGCAGCAGATCGGAGGTGTAATGCATGCCAGCGGGAGGCTGGATGCGCAGGGTATGGAACTCGGCCGCCTCCGGGAACTTGGGCTTGCCATCCGCATCCTTAAGTTCAGTAAAACGGGGAATAACACCACCACCGTAACCAACCACACCCACGGTACCGCCCTTCCAGTAACCTAATTTGGTCTGGTAGGAGGTTTCCAGTTGACCCATCAAGTCAACCATCATGTCGTTATCTTTTGCCAGACGCTTCAGACCGGTGACGAATGAGGGCCACGGGCCAGTCTCGAGTTCGTCCAGGTTCGGCGTTTCATGCATTGGTTTTGCCATCTGTATATCTCCTTGAAGTCTTAACTACAGGGTGTCGTCACAATTCACAGCACCTTCCCGCAGACAAACGCCATACGGAACGAGTGCATGCATATTAGGGAGCACTTATCATCCGAACCATCATTCCGAAGGGGTAACCGGGTATTTCGCTCGGGTAAGCCAGAACCTATCCTTTCGGGTAGGTTCCAAATAACCCGGCGGGATGTGCCTATACCTGACTAAAAATGTCAGATAATCAGCAGATCACCAAATACTTATTTATTATGAACCAACTCAATCCACTTGCGAAGTTTCGTAACCCTTTTGGCAATCAAGAAATTGAAATCCAGGAAGTCTTGTACGAGGGTGGGGGCACGCCGATGCTGCGTTTACGCATTCGAGAGCGCGGCGCACGCTTCACGGTTTTCGACATTGATCCAGTTACCGCCAAGTACTGGGCCGATGAAATGCTGAAGTGGGCCACACCGCTCGCTGAAGCGGGTGGCACTTCGGAAGGAAGTTGATTCATGCGCATGTACAACGCTGAGTGGGAGGCGCTGAAGCGACTCGACTACACGCCCAAGGTCACCGACCTTCAATTTGATCTGACCGGCTTCGAAATTCCTGCTGATCATGGTTATGCGCTGTTCGAAGAGATTGTCATACACCTCCCCTGGCTGCGCGATCTGGCCGATGCGGGCATACACCCTGTGCATGCGACGCCTAGTGGTCGAAATCAAAATCTGGTGATCAACCGTCGCGTCAAACTGGTGTTGCGTATGCCGATAGAACACGTTCCCGACGCACACGAACTGGTTGGCAAGGAAATTGATCCTGGAGCGGGAAAGCTGCATATCGGCAACTTGAAAGAAAAAGCAGTGACGCCCTATGCCACGCTGTATTCACATTTTGTTGCAATGAATACTGAGGATGAAGCGATTTTTTTAAATGAAATCAGACACTTGATGGATGAGATAGGCATAAAATCTGGCCTCATCCCTGGCAAGCCGCAGAAAATGCACATCCCCAAAAGGGTAATAGGCGGTTACAGCCTGATGCTGCACGATATTGACTTGATGCAATCTATGATCCTGCAGGAACGCGGCCTTGGTTTGCATCGTGGTTATGGCTGCGGAATCTTCATTCCGCATAAATCGATCAAGGAAGTGGCAATCGACTGAATGTGTCGGTTGCATGCCTCCTGATGTGAAGTTTTTTATCTTTTTTCAACCCGTTCAATAGGAGAAAACCATGGGATACATCGTTAACGGCGAAGAACTCGAGACTGACGAAGACGGCTTTCTGGTCGAAGCCAATTTCAGTGATGACGTCGTAT
Organism: Burkholderiales bacterium; assembly: GCA_038215555.1. Lineage (GTDB taxonomy): Bacteria > Pseudomonadota > Gammaproteobacteria > Burkholderiales > Thiobacillaceae > PFJX01. Next base: position 26,487 of record JBBQQT010000024.1, read on the forward strand.
CTGTTATTGCCGCAGCAGAAAAGATCAACCTGACGGATGAACACTGGCAGGTTGTTCGCTTTGTGCGTGAGCGTTTTCAGGAAGACGGCCACACGCCCAACTTCCGCAACATGGTGGCCTTGCTCGACGAGGAAGACGACAGCGTCGACTGGAAGAAAAAGCTGTACGAACTCTTCCCGCTTCAGCCCAACCGACAATCTGCCAAGGTTGCCGGCATGCCGAAGCCATTTGGCAAAGGCGGCTACTAACCTGGCAACCTAGCTGTTACGCGCTGCCGCAGGCGTGGCGGCGAGTTCACCTACCTAACGACAGCGCGTAACCCATTTCACACTCTCATGTTCATTAACACCATCGTTGGTACCGAAGACCTGGCTCAGCATCTGGATGACCCAAACTGGATCGTGCTTGATTGCCGCTTCACCCTGACCGACCCCGAAGGCGGACGTCAGGCTTATCTGAAAAACCACATTCCCGGCGCTCGGTATGTCCATCTTGATGATGATCTATCCACGCAAATCACCGAATCAACCGGCCGCCACCCGCTGCCTGATCCAGAAGAATTCGCCAAAAAGGTTTGCAATTTGGGAATTGGCGTCAACAAGCAAGTCGTTGTTTATGACGACAGCTTCGGTGCCATGGCAGTCCGCGCATGGTGGATGCTGCGCTGGTTGGGACACCCCGCCGTTGCCTTGCTGGATGGCGGATTTCCCAAATGGCAGCGCGAAAAACGGCCGCTGACATCCGATTTACCCGAACCTGCCAAAGGCCGATGCGCCTGTTTGCCGGAACCATCCCAGATTGTTTCAGCCGACGAAGTGCTGCATGCGGTCAAAACTGGCGAGCAATTGATTATCGACGCGCGTCCAGAGCGCCGTTTCACCGGCGAATTCGAACCGCTCGACCCGATTGCCGGACACATTCCCGGCTCGATCAACTGGGCGTTTGACGAAAATCTTGATATCGACGGCACCTATTTGCCGCCTGAGGCATTACGTGAAAACTTCCAGGCCATGCTGAAAGGCCGACCAGCCTGGCAAGTCATTCATACCTGCGGCTCCGGCGTCACCGCCTGCCATAACCTGTTGGCCATGGAAATCGCCGGCCTGCCCGGTTCCCGGCTATATCCCGGCTCATGGAGCGAGTGGATACGTGACCCGTCGCGCCCGGTTGCGACTGGCGAGTAAGATAAACCCCAGGAAAACCCCAGCATGCTGCGCGTCAAAACCACCTGGTTCAAGAAAGAAGGCGAACGTTCGCCCGAGGAAGTCGCCACCGTCATGGCGTCGATGCTCTGGCGTCTTGCCGACAAGGCAATCGACAATCTCTCCAAGGCCGACTACGACATCATCACGCCGCAACGCGGCTTCAAGATCATCGCCGAACTGACCTGTTTCCTGGTGCATTACATGGATCGCCTGGCCTTCGACCGCCTGGATGACGAGCAGCGCCAGGAACTGATCAGCGCCACCGGCATCCGTCTCGCCGAAGTCATGGAGCAGAACATCCTCGACTTCAACGAGGGCGAACGCGACCCGAATTACGATTATCAGGAAGGCTATATCGAGCTGCTCAACAAGCGTATGCAGGATTACGCCGAATTCGCCGAGTTCACCCTACCCAACGGCAAGCCGAATTTCCAGCCAGCCCGATTCCTCAGCCTGATGATTCGGGAAGACATGGAGAAGTCCGATCAAAGCTGGATTCAGGATCAACTGATGGATATCGAAGTCCCGGCCATGATGGAAATGGCGAAGAAAAACATGGATGGTTTCTATCCCCCCGTCGAAGAGGCATGAAGACGCGACATGATCCCGCCCGACAGCCCGTTCCATCCCGATAACGCCGCCGGCTATCAGGCCTGGCGCGCGGCCAAAGTGGCCGACTATCCGACGCGCGGCGAAGACCTCGTCGTCCCCGTGCACGACCCGAAGCAACTCAGCGATGCCGAATACACCGCGCTCTGGCAACGCATCGCCAAGACCAATATGGCGATTTACGCCACCCACATGGGGGAAAGCGAGGACAAGGATGGCCCGCGCCAGATTTCCGCCCAGTTCGGTCTGACCCATCTCGACGCCAACTGGCTGGCCGACGAAGACGGCATTTCCAGCCTGACGCCGCAGGATGAGGGTTCAGCAAAACGCGGCGAATTCATTCCCTACACGCATCACCGCATCCGCTGGCATACCGACGGCTATTACAACCCGCCGGAGCGGCGCATCTTCGCGATGACGCTGCATTGCGTGCGCGAGGCCGATGACGGCGGCGAGAACGACTTGCTCGATCATGAACTGGCCTACATCGCTTTGCGCGACGCCAACCCGGAACACATCCGCGCGCTGATGGCGGCTGACGCGATGACCATCCCGGCGCGGGTGGACGAAACAGGTACCGCGCGCGAAGACGAAACCGGCCCCGCTCTATGCGTCGCCGAGGGTCATTTGCATCTGCGTTATACCGCCCGCACCAAGAGCATCGCCTGGAAACAGGATGCCTCGACGCAGTCCGCGCTGAAAGCGCTGGAAGAACTGCTGGAGAGCCGGCCTGCCGGCGTTTTCAGCCTCAAGCTGCAAGCTGGCATGGGCTTGATCTGCAACAACGTGCTACATACCCGTTCAGGCTTCACCGACCGCCCGGAACATCGCCGCCTGCTCTACCGGGCGCGCTATCACGACCACCTGCAGAATCTGCGAGGGTAAAAACTTCAGTTTTTGCGTTCAAGTCTTGCGTTGAACTTCAAATCCGGGCGACAGCTTGTTTTCAACTGCGAACACCGCAGCCTCAACCCGCGACGACAGATTCAGCTTGGCCAGAATATGCCGAACATGCAATTTGACCGTGTCGTAGCTGATGTCGAGTTCGCGGGCGATCGCCTTGTTGCTCTCGCCCTTGGCCAGATGCTTGAGGATTTCCCGCTCGCGTTGCGTCAATGACTCCAGCAACGAAGTCGCGCTGTTGTTCTTGCCATCCAACATGCGCACCAGTTTTGCCGTCATTGCCGGCGCCACCACGGTTTCACCCCGCGCGGCACGGATGATCGCATCGACCAATTCATCCGGCTCCATGCTCTTCAGCAGATAGCCATTGGCGCCATTTCGCAGCGCCCTCGCCATATCTTCTTCCGCCTCGCTGACGGTCAGCAAAAGCACTGGCAGCATGAATGAATTGGCGCGAAGCTCCTGCATCACCTGAATCCCGTCTGTGCCGCCGATATTCAGATCAAGGATCAACACATCCGGACTGTAAGTTCGCAGCAAGCCGGCTACCTCGGCCGGATTTCCGGTAATCGCCGACACCTTGACCGCGCCTTCGCGTTCCAGCAATTCCGCCAAACCCTTGCGAAAAAGGGTGTGATCGTCAACCAGAACAATACGTAATTGTTCAGCAGGTAATGGATTCATGCTTGATCCTCAACCCCCGGACGCGCCGGGAAACGCAATCGCACGATAGTGCCGCCTGCGGCGCGACTCTCGATCGTCAGCGTGCCGCCCAGTTTCGCGGCACGTTCGCGCATGATAGTCAGGCCAAAACTCTTGCCCATATTGGCCAGCGCAGTGCCTTGCAGGCCAACACCATCATCCGCCACATTCACCACATATTCGTTTTCGTGCAAATCGAGCGTCACCACCACATGTCGGGCGCGGGCATGTTTGCAGATGTTGTAAAGCGATTCCTGAATGATATGGAACACCTGGATTTCTTCTTCCGGCGTCAACACCACATCCTGCGCCACATTCAGGAAATCAACGTCCGCATTCGCCTTTTTGCTGAAACTTTCGGCCATCTCCTGCAACGCCGGCACCAGACCGCGCGGATCGATGCGATCGCGGAACTGGGTTATCAGATTGCGCAATTCCGAATAGGCCAAGTCGACCGCTTCTTCAACCTCGCCCAGATAGCGGTTGGCGCGCTCCTGATCCTGCTCCGCCAGCGCCTCGTTCAACACGGTCAACCGCATCTTGGCGTAGGCCAGCGTCTGTGCCAGCGAATCATGAATCTGATTCGCCAACATGGTGCGTTCGTTCATCAAAGAAATGCGCATGTTCTCGCGCGTCAGGCGCGTGTTTTCCAGCGCCATGCCCAAGTGTTCGCTAATCGAATTGAACAGGTAACGAATGTCTTCCGGCAGCGGTGCCGGATTATCCAGAAAGATGTTGTAAACCCCGAGCACCTTGCCCTTGTGACGCAAAGGTACCGCGTAAACTGTGCTGCAATTTTGCGCAAAATAGATGTGCCGCACCTGCTTCTGGCACACCTCCATGACGCTGTCGGACTGCGACGCTTGCGACAACGTCGCCTTGCCGCAGATACCGCATTCGAGCGGCACATAACGTTCCTTCTCGATCAGCGCCGGGCTCAGGCCAATTGAACCGGCCATGCGCAGATGCGCGCCATCGGCGGTCAGTACACGCACCGCCCCGGCCTTGGCGCGGGAGATGCGCACCATGATCTCGAGAAAACGCATCAGCATCTGTTCCGTATTGGCGTCGGAACTCATGCTGCTGGCGATTTCCGCCAGCACCTCAATCACCGGCAAACGATCACCCCGATCATGCTCACCAGACGGGTTTCGGTTCGCCATGCCAATGGCGGAAATGGGGATATGAAGATTGTCCAAGTCAACTCAACCGCAATAAAACAAT
>JBBQQT010000025.1:0-30123 GCA_038215555.1 Burkholderiales bacterium
GAATGCACGACGATGTCGGCGCCGTGTTCGAACGGACGGCATAGATACGGCGTCGGCACAGTGTTATCGACGATCAGCGGGATGCCGTGCGCATGCGCCAGTTCGGCCAACTTTTCGAAGTCGGTGACATTGCCCAGCGGGTTGCCGACCGACTCGCAAAAGATCGCCTTGGTGCGGTCGTCGATCAGCGCCTCGAAGCTGTCCGGCTGGCGGTAATCGGCGAAGCGAACCTGGATGCCGTAGCGCGGCAAGGTGTGTGCGAACAGGTTGTAGGTGCCGCCGTACAAAGTGCTCGAAGTGACGATGTTATCGCCGGCTTCGGCAATGGTCATGATCGCGTAAGTGATCGCTGACATGCCGGAGGCCAGCGCCAATCCACCGATGCCGCCTTCCATTTCCGCGACGCGCTTTTCCAGCACGTCGGTGGTCGGATTCATGATGCGGGTGTAGATGTTGCCGGCCACTTTCAGGTCGAACAAGTCGGCGCCATGTTGCGTCGAATCGAAGGCGTAGGAGGTGGTCTGGTAGATGGGGACGGCGACTGCCTTGGTGGTCGGTTCCGGGCTGTAGCCGCCGTGGACGGCGATGGTTTCGATCTTCATGTTGTCTCCTGTTATGGGGGTGTTGCGGGCGGGATTATGCCTACTCAGGATGGACTTCGCGCCGCAAGCGGACGCTCCTACCCTGGTAGATGTTCACGCCGGCAAAGACCGCGCATCTCGCACCACTTGCAGACTTGCGGCGCACCGTGCGCCGGCAGCGGCAAACCTTGCGCCATGCCGGCCAATACCGCGTTCAATCGTTCGCCCTCCATTTCGGCAGCGGCAGGCAAATCGTCCTTCCACTCCAGGGTATCCACCTTGTCCGCGTCCAGCATGACAAAACCAGCTTCGCTGACAAAACCGCCAGCGCCTGCCAGCCAGGCGTAGGCGGTGAGCTGGACGTCTTCGGCATTCGGATCGAGCTTTTTCTTCAAGGTCTGGCGCGATTGGGTCTTGTAATCGAGCAAGGCGAGCGCGTTTGGGTGAAGCCCGCCTTTGCGATCCACCCGGTCGGCGCGGCCTTCCAGGCGAGTGGTTTGCCCAGGCGCCCATTCGATCTCGCGTTTGAACGGTGTTTCCGCGCTTTCAAACTGAAAGCCCTGCGCCTCCCGTTGCAACGCCCAGGCCACATAAGATTCGATGTGCTGCTGCCAGCGCTGCAGCCAGACGCTGGCCAGATACGCTTCGGCTGTCGCTGCGGCGAAACCTTCCTGGCTGAGTTGCTGCAAGCTGGCGATGAGGTCTTGCGCGGGATGCCAGCTCAATCTCGGGTGAGCGACATGGAAGCGCGCCAGGATGGCGTGTACCAGACTGCCGTAATCGCGCTTGTCCATTTCCTCCGGCACGTCGTCACGTTCGTTCAGGCGCAGCAAATGACGGGCGAAAAACTGGTACGGACAACTGACCAGGCTTTGCCAGGCGCTGACGCTGACCCGCGCCGGCACGGCATCGGCGGCGGGCCAGTCTTTCGCCCGCAGGAGGTCCGCTGGCGCACCGAATAACCTTGTTCGGCCCGCCAGCGGACCTCCTGTCCGCTCTACGCCGACGCCCCATGCGGCTTGATGGAACGCTTCCAGCTGCAACAGCCAGGGCGACAACGGCGCGGCTTCGCCGTCGATCTCGGACTGCCAAACCAATGCGACGCGCGGCACGCGGGCGAGCAGATCGGTGAATGCCGCGCGCGCTGCGGCCTCCTTTTCACGCGTGCCGGGCAGGCCAAGCTGGCTGCGCACTGCGTCATTGAAAATCGCCGCCACCGGTTTGCCGGGCAGATGAGTTGCGCCGACGCCCAGCACGATGGCGGCATCGAGATCGCGCGTATGTGCAGCGGCCAGATGGGTAAGACGAATCGGGCTGGCGATGCCGGCATCGGAAAAGGTCGCCTGTTCCAGATGCAGAAACAGCCAGCGCCGCCAGTCCGCCAGCGCATAGCGTTGCGCATGACCGGCGCTGTCGCGGGTCAGCGTTTCCAGCAACTGAATGAGTTGCGCGCCGACCGGATCGGCCTGCAGCGATGCTTCCGCGCCAATCTCGGCCAACGATGTCAGCAAGCGGCGCGTCCACTCGGCCAGCGGCAAACGCTTCGGCGTCCAGGCCGTGCGCGCCTGTTCGATGCGCAGCAGCAAACCCAGGCTGGCGTGCAAACCTTCCCGCTTCGCCAATGCGATATGCCCAGCCAGCCGATCCGGCGCGCCATGCCGTCGATACGCCTCGTCCAGTTCGTAAGCCGCATGCAGGCGTTGATATTCGGCGTCGGCGAACACAAACGGCGATTTCAGCAGATCGAGCAGTTCATTGAAGGCAAACGCATCGCCGACCAGTTGCAGCCAACGTTCGATCACATGGCTGACCGCCGCCGTCGCAAACGCCCAGCCGGTTTCGTCCTGCACCAAAATGCCGCGCCGTTCCAGCAAGGCGCGCAGACGCCGCGCCATCAGTCGATCCGGCGCGATCAACGCAATCTCGCGCAGGCCTTCGGACAACCATTCGTGCAATGTCTGTTCGGCTGCCAGGGCCGCTGCCTCCAGGCCGGGCTCAGCCAGCAGAAAAACATCGGGGGCGAGCGGCGAGGATGAAAGTTCCCTGGAAAATTCCACCCCACGTTGAGCCAGCGTCGATTCATCGGCCTGCCAAGCGCTCTGGAGCAAAGCCAGGCGAGCGGTATCCAGTGGCACACAGGGCAACATGATCACCGGCTGACGCTGTTGCCAGTTTTGCAAAAACGCCTGCTCCACCCCATTCAGATCGGCGAGCCCGAGGCAATACAGCGGCTGCCCGGCACGTTCCGCCAGCCAGGCCAGGCGTAAAGCGTGCAGGCGCTGGCGACCCGGCTGTCCGCTGTTCGACAGCGCCCGCCAGACCGCATCGGCGAGGCTGGCTTCGAGCGCGAGATAGCGATTCGCGCCCTCGGTGGCATCCAGATGCGTCGCATTGAGCGACACCGATTCGGCATCCAGATCATTCACCAGCGCCAGCAACTCCTGCGCCGCCTGCCATTCGACATGGCGCGGCAAGCGCCCACTGCCGGCGAGAAAATCATGCAATTGCGCCAGACGCAGGCTGTCCGCTTCGACCACATCGGAAATCGCCGCGCTGGCGGCGAATTGCGGCAAGGTCAGCAATCGCGGCGGCAGCAGATAGCGGCCTGGCAACAACGCCAGCAAAGCTTTGCGAAACGCCTGCGCAGCATGGTGGTGTGGCACCAAGATCAGGCAAGCCGAGAAATCCGGCGCGCGTGCCGATTCGTGGTCGAGAAAAGCTTGCGCGGCGGCGATCAGGGAGGGAGACATGACGCCATTGTCCGGGCTCCCGCCGGCAAACAATAGTCCCGCTATGGCTGGAGATCGAAAAACGCTCCGTCACCCCGGCGCAGGCCGGGGTCCAGTGCAGTAAGTTCAATTTAGCTTGCCCCAGAAGGGTTGATTCCGGGGTTATCCGCTTCTGGACCCCGGCCTTCGCCGGGGTGACGGATATTTAAAGATTTTTCAGAATTATCGACCCCGCGTTAGCACATCAACTCAACGCTTGGCGGCAACCTCCGCGTCCGGCACAAACTTCAACACATTGCCGTTGATGCAATAGCGCTTGTAGGTCGGTGCCGGGCCGTCGTCGAAGACATGGCCGAGATGAATACCGGAGCTGGCGCTGCGCACTTCCACCCGCTTCATGCCATGCCCAATGTCTTCATGCATGGTGATCGAGCCTTTGACCGGATTGAAGAAACTCGGCCAGCCGGTACCGCTGTTGAACTTGGTATCACTGCGGAACAACGCCGCGCCGGTAATCGGATCGACAAACGTGCCGGGCCGTTTTTCATCCAGATGCGAGCCGGTGAAAGCGGGTTCGGTCCCTTGCGAGAACGCGATCTTCTGTTGCGCCGGAGTCAGCAGACGGAACCCCAGCCATTGCCAGAAGCGCGCCTTGTCGCCGTTGTAACCGGTGTAGCGCGAGACCTCCTTGCCATTCTCGAACAGCACGATGGTCGGCGTAGCAAACAGACTTTTCTCCAGGCCCCAGCCGCTCGGCGCATTCGGGTTAAGCGTTGTCACAACGCCGATTTCAGATTTCCAGTGATCCAGCACTTCCGCCTTGAACTGCTTGCAGAAGGCGCAGTCTTCGGCCTCGAACACCACCAGTTGCCGCGGCAGGTTCAACGCCTTGCCATCCAGTTGCGGCGCAGCCTTGCTGACCGATTGGCCCGACGCGTCAGCGCCGGGATACTTCACGCCAGTGCCGCCAAGGCCGCAATAACCATTCGGATTCTTCACCAGATAATCCTGATGGTAAGTCTCCGCCGAGGCGTAATTCTTCAACGGCGCAATCTCGGTGGTGATGCCGCCCTTGCCGCTTTGCTTCAGCGCCTGCTGGTAGGCGGCACTCGTTTTCTGTGCCACTTCAAGCTGCGCCGCGCTGCGCGTGTAGATCGCGCTGCGGTAATTGCTGCCAACATCGTTGCCTTGACGGTCGCCCTGGGTCGGGTCGTGACTTTCCCAGAACTTGATCAGCACCGTTTCCAGATTGGTCTTGGCCGGATCGAAGGTCACTTGCACGACTTCCGCATGGTTGCGTTTGTCCGTTTTACCCCGGCGCACTGCCTTTTCATGCGCCAGAACCGCTTCGTAAGTCCCGGCGATGTCGCCATTGGCATAACCGCTTTCCACATCCACCACGCCGGGAATCGCCGACATGCGCTTTTCCGCGCCCCAGAAACAGCCCATGCCAAGCACGATGCTATCGAGTTGGGTGTTGCTCGGCGGCGCAATCGTGGCTTTTGTTACTTTGGCGGCATTGGCAGATTTGATGCTGGTTTGATCCTCTCCACACGCGGTCACGAGAAAACCCAGGCTGAGAGAAAGTAAGACCGTTTTCAGCGTTCGACTCGAGAACATGGTTGTTTCCTTGATAAGTAATTAAATGGGCATGGCGGGCTGATCTCGGGCTGATCTCATCCGACCCTCATGCAGACTCTGCATGGAGTAGTCGAAGCTGCGAGAAATTCCTGACATTTTTTATTTCGAGATTGCGTGCCCCCATTCAAGCGCCGCTTTACCGGAAAATCCTGGCGTTAGAATGCAGCGCGCCTACCACGCTGATGAGTCCATCGCCCATGTCCGTCTTCTCGCTGCTGCCCATGCATCCATCATCCGCCTTCATCAAGGGGGTCACGCTGGCAGCTATTTGCGCCACGCTGACCGGTTGCGCACTGAAGCCCGCTTTCCAAGCAGAAGATGAAGAGAAAACCAGCGCCGCCAAAGCCCAACAAGCACGCCAGGCCATGCGGCCGAGTTCGGTATGCAGCCCGCTGCAAGGCAATCCATTTGCGATGCGCAAAAAAGTACTGGTACTGGCGCTGCCGGTGCAAAAACCGCTCGAAGCGGCAATGAAACAAGCATGGATCGAGCAAACAGCAATATGAATTGCCAGATTCATTAAAATCCCTGCTTTTGCCACCAATTGAGTGAACCCGCAATCGGATGCTTTCAACAGAGGAATCAAGGTTAAATAGTGCCTGACCGAAAACCCCCTTTTTCAAAAAATCGCGACCACTAAAATCCGAAATAACCCACTGGTTTTCATTCGGTCAGCGTTTCTGCGGCGGCTTTTCCCGAAACAAGCGCTCGCGGCATCGTTCTTTCCGGATTTTGGACGCGCGTCTTCCGCAACCACCCGCATTCCACGTTGAATAAAGCCGGACTGACGTTGGCTATGCCGCCAGCTTGCAAGGTGGATCGGCGTGGCGTTGTCGGCGGTTCATCCGTTTGACTTCCCGTTCCCGCAAGATGGCGCCGAAGCGATGAATGTTCCGCGCCACCACCGCCAGTGCGACGTAGCGTTTGAATCCAACGATGCTCTGATCCGGACAGCGATCAAGGCCATGCACCTCGAGCGCGTTGATCGCCGACACGACCGCCGAGTGCTGACGGCGCGCCTTGACGAAGTCATTCGCGTGCTTGATGGCGTGTGCCTGTTGCGACAACTTGCTTTTCCTCGGCAGCGCCACCCATTTCAAATGCGCCTGCAAGGCCTGCTGGTTTGCCGGTGAATGGAAGCCTTTGTCAAAGCTGCAGGATTCCAGGTCGACGAAGCGTTCCAGGGTTTCCGTGACCATGTCCAGCGTCACTTGATCGTCCGTTTGTTTCTGCATGACCTTGTGACGCAGGATGAAGCGGTGCTGGTCTTCCATGACACAGACCCGCAAGCCCAGTTCGACCGGCACGCCGGCCTTGCCCTTGCTGATCCATTCGGTGTGCGTCTCGAAGATGGAAAAGACTTTCTCGGCATGGGGGATGGTTTCTCCCAGAATGACCCGCCGTCGGGTCTGGTCGATCTGCCGCTCGGCATGCGTGATGAATGCTTCGATCTCGATTCTGGCCGCCAGGTGCGCGGTGTTGCAGGCGACCGTGGTGTTCTGGACAACGCGCATCGTCAATCTCCGGAAAAGTCGCATGACCTTGTCTTTGGGTGTTCGCGATTACAAGGTTATTGGACTTCGGATGCCAGGCTTTCTTGAAGAGGGAACGAAGATTTTTTGGTGTCAGTGCCAGAACTGCTTTTGACACGAAGATTTGCACCGTTGTGGGCTATCAAGCCTGTATTTCCGTGCCTCCGACTGCATCCGTTCCTGCTGCCGTCAATACTTCGTCGCTGAAAATCCCGCGCTTCACATGCTGTTGTTAGGATGAGGGGGTTTTCGGTCAGGCACTAAATAAAGAGCACCCATAAAAAAACCGGACGGTTACCCGTCCGGTTTTTTCATAAACAACGCAGGAAAAATCAGTTATTACGGCTTTCCACCATGCGCTCGATGATCGGGCCGAGGATGACTTCCATCGCAAAGCCCATCTTGCCGCCGGGGACAACCAGGTTGTTCGGGCGCGACATGAATGAGCCGGGAATCATGCTCAGGAAGTAAGGGAAATTCGCCTGCTTGGGATCGCGATAACGCACCACTACCAGGCTTTCATCTGGCGTGGGAATGTCACGCGCGATGAACGGGTTGGAGGTATCGACCAGCGGTACGCGCTGGAAGTTGATGTCGGTCTGGGAGAACTGCGGCGTCACGTAGTTCACGTAATCGGGCATGCGGCGCAGGATGGTATCGACGATGACTTCGGCGGAATAACCGCGTTCGGAGGCATCGCGGTGAATCTTCTGGATCCATTCCAGATTGACTACCGGCACTACGCCGACGCCGAGATCGACGTGTTGCGGCATGTTGACGGTATTGGTCTTGACCAGGCCGTGAAGACCTTCGTAGAACAGAATGTCGGTCGGGGTGGGTAGATCCTGCCAGGGCGTGAATTCACCCGGCTTCAGGGTGGTGCCCAGCTCAGCGTTGTGCTCGGCCGCTTCTTCATCGCTGTGGATGTAGTAACGACGCTTGCCGCCGCCGGTTTCGCCATAGGTTTTGAACAGATTTTCCAGGGCAGCGAAATCGTTCGCTTCCGGGCCGAAGTGGCTGAAGCTGTGAATACCTTCGGCTTCCGCCTTCTTCATGGCTTCCTTGAACTCGGCGCGGCCCAGGCTGTGGAAACTGTCGCCTTCGATTACGGCGGCAGACAATTTTTCGCGCGTGAAGATATGCTCGAAAGCGCGCTTGACGGTGGTGGTGCCAGCGCCGGAAGAGCCGGTGACGACGACAACAGGATGCTTCTTGGACATGGGTGCTCCCCAAAAAAGTGGCAGGTAAACGTGAATCGGGAAAGGTCAGAGGTGCAATCGCTCACCTTTCACATTTCACATTTCACCCGAAAATCGGCTTGAGAGTATAAACGCCGCCAGCGCGCCCTGTCACCGAGTTTGGCAAGGGTTTTACTGCCCGGCACAGCTATAATCCGCCGCTTCTTCAAGCACATACGACATTTCAGATGGACGCCCGAATGGATTCCCGCATGGACCCGCAATACCGCCCGGAAATCATCGAGCCGGAAGCGCAACAACACTGGGACGAAAAACAGGTCTTCCGCGCCACGGAAGATTCGACGAAGCCGAAATATTACTGCCTGTCGATGTTCCCCTATCCGTCCGGCAAGCTGCATATGGGCCATGTGCGCAACTACACCATTGGCGATGTGCTGGCGCGCTACCACCATATGAAGGGTTTCAACGTGTTGCAGCCGATGGGCTGGGATGCTTTCGGCCTGCCCGCCGAGAACGCCGCGCTGGCCAACAACGTCGCGCCCGCCGGCTGGACCTACGCCAACATCGACTACATGCGCGGGCAACTCAAGCGGCTTGGTCTGGCGGTGGACTGGAGCCGCGAGCTGGCGACCTGCAAGCCGGATTACTACCGTTGGGAACAATGGCTGTTCACCGAATTGTTCAAGAAGGGCGTGATCTACCAGAAGACGGCGGCGGTGAACTGGGATCCGGTCGATCACACTGTGCTGGCCAACGAACAGGTTATCGATGGGCGCGGCTGGCGTTCCGGCGCGCTGGTCGAAAAACGCGACATCCCGATGTATTTCATCCGCATCTCGGCCTATGCCGAGGAACTGCTGACCGAGCTCGACCACCTGCCCGGCTGGCCGGAACGGGTGAAGACCATGCAGCGCAACTGGATCGGCAAGAGTTTTGGCGTCGAGATCCATTTCCCGCTGAATGCGCGGCATCAGGTTGGCGAGGGTGACGCAAACCCGGTGCTGAAGGTATTCACCACCCGCGCCGACACGTTGTTCGGCGTCACCTACGTCGCGGTCGCGGCGGAACATCCGCTCGCCACGCAAGCCGCCGCCGGCAATCCGGCGCTGGCCGAGTTCATCGCCGAATGCAAGCAGGGCAGCGTCGCCGAAGCCGACATGGCGACGATGGAAAAGAAAGGCATGGATACCGGCCTCAAGGTCTACCACCCGTTCACCAACGAGCCGCTGCCGGTGTTCGTCGCCAACTATGTGCTGATGGGTTATGGCGAAGGCGCGGTGATGGCGGTGCCGGCGCATGACGAGCGAGATTTTGCGTTTGCACAGAAGTACGCGCTGCCGATCAAGCCGGTGATCAAGCCGGCTGGAAGCGATTTAGCTCAACCGTTAACCGAAGCCTATACCGAACAAGGTGTGCTGTTCGACTCCGGCGACTTCTCCGGCCGCACCTCAGAAGACGCTATCGACAAGATCGCATTGGTATTGAAGAACCTCAGCCTCGGCGAGAAACGCACGACCTGGCGTCTGCGCGACTGGGGCATTTCGCGTCAGCGTTACTGGGGCTGCCCGATTCCGATCATCCATTGCCCGACCTGCGGCGATGTGCCGGTGCCGGTCGACCAGTTGCCGGTAGTGTTGCCGGAAGACGTCAAGATCGATATCGGCTCGCCGATCAAGAAAATGCCGTCGTTCTACGAGACCACCTGCCCGACCTGCGGCGGCAAGGCGGAACGCGAGACCGACACCATGGATACCTTCGTCGAGTCATCCTGGTACTACGCCCGCTACGCCTGTGCGGACAACGACACGGCCATGCTCGATGGCCGCGCCAACCATTGGTTGCCGGTGGATCAGTACATCGGCGGCATCGAGCACGCCATCCTGCATCTGCTCTACGCCCGCTTCTTCCACAAGCTGATGCGCGATGTCGGCCTGGTGAACTCGAATGAGCCGTTCGCCAACCTGCTGACCCAGGGCATGGTGATCGCCGACACTTACTATCGTGATTTGGGTGAAGGCAAGAAACAGTGGATCAACCCGGCTGACGTGGATCAACGCGATGGAATTTGGGTGTTGAAAACCGATGGCCAGCCGGTGATCGTCGGCGGCACCGAGAAGATGTCGAAGTCGAAGAACAACGGCGTCGATCCGCAGTCGCTGATCGACCAGTACGGCGCTGATACGGCTCGCCTGTTCATGATGTTCGCCGCACCGCCGGAACAGTCGCTGGAATGGTCCGATGCCGGCGTTGAAGGCGCCAACCGCTTCCTGCGCCGCTTATGGAAAGCCGTGTCCGATCATCTCGAAGGCGGCGTGATCGCGGCCTACCGTGGCGGCGAACTGTCCGCGCAGACGCAGGATTTCCGCCGCCAACTGCACCAGACCATCGCCAAGGTCAGCGATGACATCGAACGGCGCAAGCAATTCAACACCGCCATCGCCGCGATCATGGAATTGATGAACGCCATGGCGAAGCTGGATAACCATCCCGCCACTCGCGCCGTCAAACAGGAAGCGCTGGAAGCCATCGTGCTGATGCTCGCCCCCATCGTGCCGCACATCTGCCGCAGCCTGATCATGGCGCTGAAGCCGGGCGCCTGCCTGATGAGCTCGGCCTGGCCGACGGTGGACGAAGCCGCGCTGGTGCGCGATGAGATCGAGCTGATGCTGCAAGTGAATGGCAAGCTGCGCGGCAAGATCACTGTCGCCATCGATGCCGACAAGGACGCCATCGAACAGACCGCGCTGGCCAGCCCGGAAGTGCAGAAATTCATGGACGGCCAGCCGGCGAAGAAAGTCGTTGTCGTGCCCGGCCGCCTGGTCAACGTCGTCGTTTAGCAAGGTGTTGATAAACGTGAAAAACCTCAAAAACTTCGTCATACCGGCGCAGGCCGGTATCCAGAAGCTGTTAATTCTATTGACCACGCCGCACTGGACCCCGGCCTTCGCCGGGGTGACGGTGTGTTTTTCAGCACCCTGCCAGGAACACACGATGAAACACGTCATGCGACGCCGGCTTCTTGCGCACCTGCTGGGTTTGACGGTAGTGGCCGGCCTGGCTGGCTGCGGTTTCCAGTTGCGCGGGCATGCGGCATTGCCATTCAGCGCCGCCTTTGTCAGCGCACCTGAGACATCGAATGTCGGCAATGCGTTACGCCGCACGCTGTCCAGTCAGCAAAAACTGGCGTCAAGCCAGGAAGGCGCGCCGATTCGCATCAAGCTTGAGAAAGAGGCTTACCGGAAGAATATTCTGGCGCTGTCCGGCGGCGGCAAGGTGCGCGAATATCGCATCGAATACGTCATTCAACTCAGCGTGTTCGATGCCAGCGGCAAAGCCCTGGTTGAGCCCACCGAGATTCGTCTGAGCAATGATTACTCCTATTCCGATAACCAGGTTCTGGCCAAGGAAGCGGAAGAAGCCTCGTTGAATCGCGCGATGGAACAGGACGCGGTACGCCAGATCCTGCGCCGGATTTCTTACTTGAAAGCGCCTTGATCCTTGAACCAGCAGTTGACCGCTCCTCAGCCTTTGAGATGTCTCATGCCTACTGATGTTTTTCGCTTCGAAGACGTTCACCGATTGGGTGAGCCCGCTACTCGCCCGCTGTCCGGGTGGAGAAGCCGTCTGGCAGCGTTGCTCCTTCTCGCCATGCCTCGGCATGACTCGTCGTCGCGCCTTGCCAGCCGGCTTCTCCACCCCGCCCTCGGTCGGGTTCAACTGCTGTTTCAAGGATGAAACTGCGCAGCGAACAGCTCGAAGCCACGCTCAAGCGGTCGTTGGCCTCGATCTGGCTGGTTAGCGGCGATGAGCCTTTGCTCACTGACGAAGCTGCCGCTCAGATCCGTACCGCCGCCCGCGCCCAGGGATTTGTCGAACGCCAATCCTGGCAAGCGGAAACCCACTTCGACTGGCGCGGCTGGTCGGCCGGATTCGACTCGCTGTCCTTGTTTTCCAACCAGCGTCTGGTCGAATTGCGCCTGCCGACCGGCAAACCCGGAATCGAAGGCGGCAAGACGCTGGAGGCCTGGGCCGCCAATCCGCCGGCTGACACCGTTTTGCTGATCACCGCGCCGCGTCTCGACAAGGCTTCTTTGTCGACCAAATGGGCGACCGCCGTCGAACGCGCCGGTGTCCTGCTGCAAACCGCCCCGCCGCCGATCGAGCGTTTGCCGGACTGGATCGGCGAACGCCTGGCGCGCCTCAACCTGAAGGCGGATCGCGAAACGCTGGCCTGGCTGGCGGCGCGGGTCGAAGGCAATTTGCTCGCGGCGCATCAGGAAATCGAAAAACTGTCCTTGCTGTCGCCGCTCGGAAAACCTGGCCAGTCCGTTCAACTCACGCTGGAAACCGTGCGCGCCGCGGTGACCGATGTCGCGCGCTACGATATCAGCGACCTGTCAGATGCGTTTCTGAAAGGCGATGCGGCGCGTTTTTGCCGGGTCATCGACGGGCTGCGCAATGAAGGCGAAGCGCTGGTGCTGATCCTGACCGTCCTGGGCAACGAAATCCGCACGCTCTACCGCATCCATGCCGGCTTGACGCAAGGCCAACCGATCTCCGCATTGATGCAGGCATCACGCGTCTGGGACAGCAAACAGGCGCTGGTCGAACGAGCGCTGAAACGCGCCGGTCCGAATAAATTTGCCTGGGCCATGCGCGCGCTGTCTCGCCTCGACCGCGCCGCCAAAGGTCTGCTGCGCGAAGATGCCTGGGATGAACTGAAACAGCTTGGTCTGGTTCTGATGAATAAGGCGCCGGTACGATCCAGCGCCGCCGCAATTTTGTAGTTTTCTCGTAGGACACCGAAAAATGGACATCAAGACTTACATGCAAGGCGTCGGCCAACAGGCGCGCACCGCTTCCGCCGCGATGGCGCGCGCCTCGACCAAAGCCAAGAACGACACGTTGACTGAGCTCGCGCGCTTGTTGCGCACCGCCGGTGCTCCGCTGCAAACCGCCAACGATCAGGACATCGCCGCCGCCGAAGCCGCCGGCCTGGCCGCGCCGATGGTCGACCGACTGCGCCTGACCCAAAAGATTATCGACACCATGGCCGAAGGCTGCGAACAACTCGCCGCGATGCCGGACCCGGTCGGCGAAATGACCGGCATCAAACGTCTGCCGTCCGGCCTCAGCGTCGGCCAGATGCGCGTGCCACTGGGCGTGTTCGGCATGATTTTCGAGAGCCGCCCCAACGTCACCATCGAAGCCGCGTCGCTGGCAATCAAGAGCGGCAACGCCTGCATCCTGCGCGGTGGCTCGGAGGCGATCAAATCCAATCTGGCATTGTGGCAACTGGTTGCGCAAGCACTGGAGTCCGCCGGCCTGCCCGCCACTGCCGTGCAGATGGTGGAAACCACCGACCGCGCCGCCGTTGGCGAACTGATCACCATGCCGGTGTTTGTCGACGTCATCATCCCGCGCGGCGGCAAGGGCCTGATCGAACGCATCAGCAAGGAAGCCAAGGTGCCGGTGATCAAGCATCTGGACGGCAACTGCCACACCTACGTCGACGCCGAATTCGATCTGGAGAAAGCGTTAGTGGTCACCGAAAACGCCAAAACCCAGAAATACAGCCCGTGCAACGCCACCGAATCGCTGTTGGTGCATCAACGCGCCGCCGAGACTTTCCTGCCGCGCATCGGTGAAATCTTCGCCGCCAAAGGTGTGGAAATGCGCTGCGATGCGGCATCCAAAGCCATTCTCGCCAGCGTCGCCGGCGCACAAGTGACGGACGCCACCGAAGAAGACTGGTACACCGAATACCTCGCCCCGATCATCAGCGTCAAAGTGGTCAACGACCTCGACCAGGCCATCGCCCACATCAACCATTACAGCTCGCACCACACCGACGCCATCCTCACCACCAACCACCCGAACGCGATGCGCTTCCTGCGCGAAGTCGATTCCAGTTCGGTGATGGTCAACGCTTCCACCCGCTTCGCCGACGGTTTCGAATACGGCCTCGGCGCGGAAATCGGCATCTCCACCGACAAGATCCACGCCCGTGGTCCGGTCGGCCTGGAAGGGCTGACCAGCCAGAAATGGGTGGTGCTGGGCGATGGGCATGTGCGGGGGTAAAGTACTTGCAAGCGATAAACAAGGGACTGCGGCTGACGCTGCTCTTGCTTGAACGCGTGCTGATGAGGATACACACATGAACTACCCTGCCCTGATTGCCGAACACACCCAACGCCTGGGCCCCGACAAGCAAAAAGAGGTGCTGGATTTTGTGTTGTTTCTTGAAACCCAGGCAAACAAGCAAGCTCCGGACCTCGATACTTCCGAGCGTCAACGCCGTCTGAGCCTGGCCTTGGAAAAACTGGTGGAAGCCCGTCCGTTTGGGGATATTGTCGATCCCGTCGCTTGGCAACGCGAAATTCGCAAAGACAGGCCGCTACCGGGACGAGAAGACTGAATGCTGGTAGATAGCAACATCCTGATTTATTGCCAGGAAATCGAAAACATCACGTGGCGTCAGTGGGTAAATTCAACTTGCCCGGCCATATCGGCTATCACGCGTGTCGAAGTTCTCGGCTTTCACCGCACTACGTTGCAACAACTTGCCATTTTGAATGAGTTGATCGAAGCACTCGATGTGATCTACCCATCAATCAGCATCATCGAACGAGCAATCTCTCTCCGCCAACAAAAAAAAATGTCGCTCGGCGACGCCCTGATCGCCGCGACCTGCCTCGAACACAACGAACCACTCGCCACCGCCAATGTGGATGACTTCAAATGGATCGCCGGGCTTGACGTCGTGAACCCGTTGGCAAACCTCGGCGCATGACCTCCGCCAACCAGCCCATTGGCCTCTTCGGCGGCACCTTCGACCCGATTCACTTCGGCCATCTGCGGCTGGCCGAAGAATTGGCTGAAGTCTTGCAGCTTGATCAGGTTCGTTTCATTCCAGCCGGACAACCGCCGCATCGCGGCCAACCGCGCGCGGCGGCGCAACATCGGCTGGAAATGGTGCGCCGGGCGGTCGCCGGAAATCCTCGCTTCCGGCTCGATGCGCGCGAGATCCAGCGCAACGCGCCGAGCTACAGCATCGACACGCTGACCGCCTTGCGCGCCGAACTACCCGTTGAAACGCCGCTGGTCTTGTTCATGGGCAGCGACGCCTTTCTCGGCCTGACAACCTGGCATGAATGGCGTCAATTATTTGACCTGGCGCATATCGCCGTCGCACACCGGCCTGGCTATTCGCTGGCAAGCTGGGAAGATGCGCTACCCGATACGCTGCGCACCTGTTTATCCACCCGCCGTTGCGAACAAGCCGCCGATATTCTGGAAAAACCGGCTGGCCGGGTTTTTTTGCATACCATCACGCAACTCGATATTTCCGCCAGCCAGATTCGCTACCGTGCCTTGCGCGGCCAGAGTCTGCGCTACCTGTTACCCGACCCCGTCATCGAATACATCAAAGAGAGCCGACTCTATGTCTGAAACCATTGCCGCCGCAGCACCCAAACAACTGACTACCGAACAACTCGTCAAAATCGCGATCGACGCGCTGGAAGACATCAAGGGCAAGGAAATCACCGTGCTCGATGTTGGCCATCTGACCTCGATGTTCGACAAGATGATCGTCGCCAGCGGCGACTCCACCCGGCAGGTGAAATCCCTCGCCGATAACGTGCAAAAAAAACTCAAGGAAGCCGGCGCCGAAATCATTGGTATGGAAGGTGAACAGGTCGGCGAATGGGTACTGGTCGACGCCGGCGGCCTCATCGTGCATGTTATGCATCCGACGGTGCGGCTGCATTACAACCTGGAAGAACTCTGGGGCGCGGCGCGCAAGGCGCGCGAACATCATCATTGAGCGCCGGTCGCTGAGGCCTCCCCCCAGGCAGAGTGGCGAGGCCAGGCGAACACACACACGTTGGGCAGATTCAACAGGATGTTGGAAAACGCGAAAATTTCAAAATACCCGTCACCCCGGCGTGTTTTTCGACACCCTGTTAACGTGAAATAACCTACAGCGATGGCTTTCATGATCAAGGGTGTCGCGCCCTCGCGTCATGGAAGTTGGCGCGGCGATAGAATCCAGCTCTTCTGAATTGGAGCACCCCATGCCGCACACACGTCAGATAGCCGCCCTCTTGATGGGATTAGCCTGGGTGGTCACGGCGCTTGCCGACCCGCCCAGCTTTCCGCCAGTCGAGCTGAATATCGCTCACATCAACGACCACCATTCGAACCTCTCCGCCTTCAAGGACTTCGAGCTGAAGCTGGACGCCATTCCGACGCGCGTCGAAGTCGGCGGCATGGCTCGCACGGCGGCGCAATTGCGCGGCCTCGACGGCACGCCCAACCTGCTCAAGCTGCATGCCGGCGATGCCACCACCGGCACGTTGTTCCACACCCTGTTCAAGGGCGAGGCCGACGCGGCGCTGATGAAGACGATCTGCTTCGATGCGATGTCGCTGGGCAATCATGAATTCGACGATGGCGACGCCGGGCTGCGCCGCTATCTCGATTTCATGCGCCAGGGCGGTTGCTATACGCCGGTGTTGTCGGCCAATGTCGAACCCGAGGTGGGCACACCGCTGGCGCCGCTGCATCGCGGCGACTATCTGCAACCGTACCTGGTCAAGTGGATCGGCGGCGTGCCGGTGGGCATCATCGGCATCGTCGTGCGCGGCAAGACCCAAGATTCGTCGCGGCCGCTGCCAAGCACCCGGCTTCGCGACGAAGCAGAGTCGGCACAGCGCTACATCGATGAACTCAAACGCAGCGGCGTTCGCCACATCGTCTTACTCACGCATCAGGGCTACGATGCCGACCTGGCGCTGGCGGCCAAATTGAGCGATGTCGATGTCATCATCGGCGGCGACTCGCATAGCCTGCTCGGCGATTTCACCGAATATGGGCTGGCCTCCGCCGGACCCTACCCGACGCAGGCACGCAACAAGGATGGCGAAGCCGTCTGCATCGGCCAGGCGTGGGAATACAACAAGGTCGTCGGCCAGATGCGCATCCGTTTCGACACCCAGGGCCGCGTTGAGGAATGCGCCGGAACGCCGACCTTGCTGCTGGGCGACAACTTCAGCCGGGTCGGCGCCGATGGCAATCCCATGCTGGTGGACGCGGCAACTCGGCAAGCCATTCTGACCTGGCTGGCTACACGCCACAGCGTCAAGGTGGTGCAACCCGACCCGACCGCCGCCGCCGAAGTCGGCCGCTACGCCGGCCTGATGGACAATTTCGCCAAACGCATCATCGGCAGTGCCGACGAAGCGCTGTGTCTGGTGCGCATTCCCGGCGAGGCCGGCGGTCGCGGCAGCGGCATTGCCGGTTGCGAGGATGCCAATACCAAAGCGCATGGCAGCGACGTCGCCCAAGTGGTTGCCGATGCCTTCCTTGCCGCCAGCAAGCGCGCCGACTTCGCCCTGCAGAATGCCGGCGGCGTGCGCATCTCCATCCCCGTAGGGCAGATCAGCTTCGAGACGGCAAACAAGGTATTACCCTTCGCCAATATTTTGGTGGAAATGCCGGTGACCGGCGCACAACTGATCGCCACGCTGGAAGACGGCGTCGCCAACCATCTCGACCACGGCGGCTCGACCGGCGGGCATCCGTACATGAGTGGCGTGCGCTGGGATCTCGACCTGTCGAAAAGCCGGGGACAGCGTTTCAACAATATCCAGGTTCGCGACCGCAACACCGGCGTCTGGTCAGCCATCGACCCGGCAAGAAACTACACGCTGGTGACCAATGACTATCTGGTCAGCGGCAAGGAAGGCTACGCCACGCTGGGCGTCATCTACGCCAGCGGCAACTATGTCAACACCTACCTGCTCTACACCCAGACCTTCGTCGATTACGTCCTGCAAAAAGGGTCGGTCGGCCGGCCGCCGGCGTCCGACTATAGCCACCAGCGGGTGATTACCAGAGATGGAAAACCGCTATAAGCGAATCGAATCCGGGCGACCTTGTGCGGGCTGGGCGAGTGACCGATATCCCCATTCACCCATCGGATGCGGCGTCAAAGCTGTAGGAGGCACCGCTTGCGGGCCGATCCCACCACGATCGCACCGCAATCCCTCCACGATCGCGCCGCAAGCGGACGCTCCTACGCCCCAGCCGCATCAGCAGAATCCTGATTCAGCGCAATAAAAAACGGGCCGCAGCCCGTTTTTATTGGAACGCTTACCCGGATCAAGCGAGGATCAGTGCGCTTGCACACCCGGGCCAAAGAAGGTGTAGCCCATGCGCATCTGGTGGCTGAGGTCGAAACGCTTCTTGTCGATCGCGCTGCTGAAACTGCCGGCGATGCCTTTGTAAGCTTTGTCCGCCCAGTCCTTGTCCAGCAGCAGATCGGCGATGCCTTCCGCCCAACGCAGTTTGTCGTTCGCCGATGCGAGATGGCTACCGCAGGTATCCATCAGCGGCACGATTTCGGAAACCGGCAATTCATAGGCTTTCAGACGGCTGGCCAGTTGCACGCACTGATCGCCGCTGGCGCAAGCCGCAGCCGCCTTGGCAAACAACGCATTGGCGGCAGTGTTATCGCCGATATCGCGATACAGTTTGGCGGTGTGGGCCAGTGCGTAGTGGTCTTTGGCACGGCTGGCGGCATCGCCGAGCAGCTTGGCGGCCATGGCGGAATCACCCAGTGCGGTCTGCACGGTTTCCGCCATCTTGGTGTAGTCATAGGCGCTTTCACCCAATTGACGCGCTTCGGCGTAGGTGCGAGCACGTGCCTTGCCGTATTCGGCATCGGTTAGTTCATTCGCGCAAGTCAGCACGATCTCGCGGAACCAGACGAAATCGGCTGCGTTGGCCACGCTTTCATCGAGCAGCTTGCCCAACCATTCCTTGTCGCCGAGACGATCGACGCCGAGGATCAATGACTTGAAGCGGGCGAAGTGGAAACCACCTTCGGCACGCATCTGGGTTTCTGCCAGACCCAGCACCTTGCCAGCGTAGGCGGCATCATCCAGGTCGGCCATGATGAGGTCGGCCAGGTTGGTGAACTGTTTGATCGTGGTGCACTTGGCTTCTTCGTTCTGCAGTTCGGTGTACTTGGCCTGATTGGCTTCGCGCTTGACCAGTTTGCCCTTGACGCGCTCGGCACGGACGGCATCGCTGGCGAAGTGTTTCTCCACTGCATCGACCACCTTGCGCATATCGAACAGGTTGCCGACGGCTTCTTCCGCCTTGTCCAGCATTTCGGCAGCGCCGGTACTGTCACCGGCGGTCGCGCAGGCATCAGCCAACTGGATCAGTTCGTCGGTGGAGGTGGCCAGCGCGCCGCCCTTGGCCAGCACGGCCTTGGCGAAATCGGGGTTGCCAGCGGCGGCGGCAAACACCTGCATCAGCGCGGTGAAGTCCTTTGCGGAATCGAGCGCTTTGGCGTACAGACCGTCAGCGGCGACCGGGTCGATCTCGTTCATCGCACCAGACAACGCGATCAGATCGGCCGGGCTGCTGTATTTGGCGGCGCCTTCATTGATGATTTCGACGCCCTTGGCTTTGTCGCCAGCGGCGACCATCTTGGCCAGACGCGCAAAGTCGCCGGCGCGACCGCACTTGGTCTTGATCTTGTCGATGATCTGACCGAACAACGCGGCGTCGTTCAATTCGGCAACCACGGCGGCCAGGCCATACAGTTCTTCGGTTACCGAGACTTCTTTCAGCGCGCCGGCCAGCGCCTTGGCGGCGGCGGCGGAATCACCCAAAGCCAGCCACTGGCCCATGCCGACGGCAACTTTCTCGCTGCCGTCCATCGCAAAGTCGGCGCCCTGGCCGAGCATTTCCTTGGCCTTGGCAGCGTCGCCCATGGCCTGATAACCAATCGCCAGCGCGACGAAATCCTTGGTGAACATGGCATCGCCGGCCACCTTGTCGAGCGCGGCTTTCGCACCGGCATCACCGGTAAAGGCGGCGCTGCTCAGCAGCTCCTTGGCATAACCCATATCAGCCGGCGCTTCGAAAGCATCACGGGCGATAGCGAACAGGTTGGCGGCGCTGGTACTTGCTGCAGCTTTGGCGGCGAGGGTGTCGCGGGTGGCCATGAGACAACTCCTTGGGAAAATTGGGAAAGACCGTCGATTAAGACTGTAGGCGCGCGAGTTTACCGGCGCATCCCCCCCTTGTCAGCGCGGCTTTGTTTATGGGCGCATGACCAGAATTTATGTAACCGGATTCTGCCGCCGGAATCCAACCGCTGGCTGGATCAAGGGCTTGATGAAGCGCGGCGTAGCAACCTATTGACTCAGCTGAATGACCCAACCGAGTGACCCAACCGAAAATCAGTGCCTGCCGCCGCGATTATGCAAAGAACGAATCACTTCCGACACCAGGGCTTCGATCTCGTCGCCACGCAAGTCGGGATAGGTTTTGTGCAACTGGCTCATGGCGCGGTACAGGTTGGTGCCACTCAGTGCATCCGAATCACTCAACAAAGGTTTTAGTAAAACCAGCGCTGAATCGAATCGGGTGCGCAGCAGAAGACTACGCGGGGGTTCCTCCGGCTTTGAATAGGCATGCGGTGTGGTATTGATATTCATCATTTTTTCCTCCATCCATCTTCATTATTTTTTCGGGTTGCTGAACGTAACCCTTTCTAATTACAAGCCTATTACAGGCCAGAAAAATACTGGTAACAAACTACCAGTCCATGCAAGGGACCGCGATTCTCCCCTTATTTGCGCTGAATTCGGCATTTTTTCAGGAAATATTTTCGCCGCGAATTTGCTGCCCCCCCCCTTCTGCCCTGAAAAGCTTGCCGCGTGTCGGCCTTTTGATTCGTCAGCTGCGAACTGAAGTGCCGTCGCAAGCGGCGCGCTATCACGCGCTGGCGGAACAAGCCGGCCAACTGGAAGGTTGGCCTTGGCGCGCTGTCGATCGCCAAAGCCGCCAAAAAGCAACTTGAGACTGCCATCAAACTGAATGGCGATGCACTGAATGGCTCCGCGTACACCAGCCTGGGCACGCTGTATTACAAAGTCCCCGGCTGGCCGATCGGTTTTGGCGACAAGACGCACGCCGAAGAATTGCTGACGAAGGCATTGGCGATCAATCCGGCGGGGATTGATCCAAACTTCATCTACGCCGACTATCTGGCCGAGCGCGAGCGCTATGCCGAGGCTCTGCGTCACCTGGAAACCGCGCTCAAGGCGACACCGCGTGCCTGCCGCGAAGTTGCGGATGCCGGCCGGCGGCAGGAAAATTCAGGCCTTGATTGCCAAGGTCAAGAAAGACATGGAGTAACAACGCGTGCGTGTATTGCTGGTAGAAGACGATCCGCTGCTCGGCGACGGCGTGCGCGCCGGGCTGAAGTTGGCCGACTATGCGGTGGACTGGGTGCGTGATGGCGAAGCTGGACGTCTGGCCCTGCTCGCTCAGGCTTATGACGCCTGCGTGCTCGATCTCGGACTGCCGCGTCGCGATGGTTTATCCCTGCTGAAGGATTTGCGCAGCCGTGGCAACGCCACGCCAGTGCTGATTCTCACCGCCCGAGATACCAGCGCCGACAAGGTTTCCGGCCTCGATGCCGGCGCGGATGATTACCTGGTCAAGCCATTCGATCTGGCCGAATTGCAGGCGCGTCTGCGCGCCCTGATCCGACGTGCCAGCGGCACATCGACGCCGACGCTGAGCCACGCCGGCGTGGTACTCGACCCAGCCACCAAACAGGTCAGCCTGAATGGCCAGACGATCACCCTGTCGGCACGGGAATTCACCCTGCTGCATGACCTGCTCAGCCACAAGAACCGGATTCGCGCCCGCAGCGAACTGGAAAAAAGCCTTTACGCATGGGGCGAGGAGGTGGAAAGCAACACGGTCGAGGTCTACATCCACCATCTGCGCAAGAAATTCGGTGCCGAATTCATCCATACCGTTCGCGGACTCGGCTACCGCGTGGGAGAAACCGGGTGATTCGCCTGCACTCGTTACGCGCGCGTTTATTGCTCACCGTTTCCATCGCCACCCTGCTGGCCTGGGGCGCCGCCGGTGTTGCAAGCTACGACAAGGCATTGCACGAAGCCGATGAACTGATGGACGGCCAACTGGCGCAATCGGCCAAGTTGTTGATGGCACAGGTGCTGCACGAAACGAATGAACTCGAAGCCAAGGGCCTGTCTGCGGCGCACCCGATCGAGATCACGGAAAACCTCGACTACGATGCAAGCCACCCGTATGAGCAGCATCTGGAGTTCCGCGTCATGAACCGAAATGGGCTTCTGTTGCTGCGCTCTGCCCAGGCACCGGAAATGGCCCCTCCCACGCCAGACAGCGAAATCGCCACTTACCGCGACATCAAGCATGCTGGCCAGCCCTGGCGTCAACTCTCGCTGCGCTCGTCTGACGGCCACTATCTCGTGCAGATCGCACATCCGACCCAGGAACGCGAACGGGTTGGCATGGAAGTCGCCACCCAGGTCGCGCTTCCGATCCTCCTGGCACTGCCGATCCTCGTTTTGCTGGTGTACTTTTCCGTGCGCGGCAGCCTGAAACCGCTGGAGGAACTGGCCGCCGATGTCGCCGCGCGCTCGCCAGACAACCTGGAAGTCCTGTCCGAGCCACAAACCCTGCGCGAGGCGCAACCGCTGGTGGCAGCGCTGAACCGCTTGTTCTCCCGCTTGGCGGCAACGCTGGACAACGAACGCCGCTTCACCGCCGATGCCGCACACGAACTGCGCACGCCGCTGGCGGCGGTGAAAGTGCAAGCTCAGGTCGCCCTCGCCAGCACCGACCCGACCGATCATCAACATGCTTTGCGCCAGGTGCTGGCCGGTGCCGATCGCGCCACTCGACTGGTCGAACAACTGCTGCGTCTGGCGCGGCTTGATCCGCTCGCGCGCCTGCCGCAAACACACTCGCTTGACCTCGCTACAAGCGCTGCCAGCGTCGTCGCAGACATGCAAGCGCAGGCCGCCACGAAACAGCAGCAGCTCAACTTCACGCCACCCGCGACCCCGATTCCCATCCAAGGCGATGCCGACCTGCTTGCCGTGGCGCTGCGCAACCTGATCGAGAACGCGCTGCGCTACACGCCGGCCGGCGGTGTCATCGAAGTCCGCGCCGACCTGGTCAGTCAGCGGCCGCTATTGGTCGTGCGCGATAGCGGCCCCGGTGTCAACCCGGAGGAAGCGCCGCGCCTGCTGGAACGTTTTTATCGTGGCCAGGCCGCCGCCAATGCCGAAGGCAGCCATGGCAGCGGCCTCGGGCTGGCAATCGTGGAGCGCATCGCGGAACTGCATGGCGCACAACTGGAGATCGAAAACCGCGCCAGAGGCGGTTTGGAAGTCCGCTTGCGTTGGAGGTGATGGTTAACCTGAATATGTTGACCCAGATGCGAGGCCTCAGAACCGGCGCACGCTGACCTTGCCCTTGGCCAGATGCGACTGCAACAGCCGGTAGGTATCGCGGTCGAACTGCACTTGCCCTGCGTGAGTGAGCAATTCATCCACTTCGTTTTCGCTTTTCGCAGTGCCCAGATAGCGCCAGTTATCGACCAGATGGACTTCTTCCAGATCAAGAAAATCGTCGCGTTCCACCAGGCCAATCGGCCCGCCATAAGGCCAGGCTTTGAGTTTGAGTTTCGCCAACGCGCTCATCATGCGGGCACTGTGCAGACTGATCGACTCCTTGCCGATGCACGTGCCTTTGCACTGGTGGAGTGGGTACGCGAAGCAGGCGCGGCCGGCCGGCGTCGTTTGGCGTGTGGTCTTCTCCAGGCCGAGCACGATCGGGCAAAGTTGATAGGCTTCGGCGATCTTGCGTAGCGTGTTGTCGGCTTCGCGCTGGTTTGCGAACAGGCCATACAAGCTGCCGATCTCGAAATCCGCATCGCCCCCGCTGACCAGACGCGGCCGAAAATCCCCCTCGCCGCGCTGTTCCAGACGCCAGGCGCAGAGTTCGGATGCGCGCTTGAGTTGCCGGTTATGCACCGGCTGCAGGCTCTTCACCAGGCTCGATTCGAGCAGCAGCGCACCGAGTTCGCCGACGGTTTCCCGCCAGTCGATCCGGCGCACTTGTTGCGATAGCTGCATTTCCTTGTATTCGCGGGTATCAGCGGCGAAATGCGACAGCACACGCTTGCGCAAATTGATGCTCTTGCCGACGTAAAGCAGCACATCGTTATCGCCATAAAACAGATAAACACCCGACGTTTCCGGCAAATCATCGAGCAGATTCGGGTCGAGATGCGGCGGCAGATTGGGCCGTTTCAACTGCAGCGCAATCGCCTCGCCCAGTCGTTCCGCATCGGTTTCCTGCGCCGCCTTGCGCCAGAATTGCCAGATCAGATCAGCATCCGCCAGGGCGCGATGGCGGTCGGCATGCTGCAGGCCATGCCGCGCAATCAGGCTATCCAGATTGTGTTTCGGATACTGCGGAAACAGCGCGCGCGACAATCGCACGGTGCATAGCACATCAGCACGAAAGCGTTGGCCAAGACGCTGAAACTCGTTCCTGATGAAGCCGTAATCGAAGCGCGCGTTGTGCGCGATGAACACCCGGCCATCCAGCCGCTGCGCCAGTTCCGCTGCCACCTGCAAAAAGCGGGGCGCATCCGCCACCATCTCGTTGCCAATGCCGGTGAGCTGCTGGATGAAGGCCGGAATCGGCCGCTCCGGATTGACCAGCGTGCTCCAGGTCGTAACCTGATCCCCCTCCACCTCGACGATGCCGATTTCGGTAATCCGGTCGCGCTGCGGATTTGCGCCGGTGGTTTCCAGATCGATGAAGGCGAGACGTTGCGGAATCATTCAACAGTTGCTTACTTGATCACTTATCGGGTGGAAATTGAACTTATTCTGCCTCGACCAGGGTACGTCATCCGCACCATCGAGTGCCAAGCGTTGCGCACGGCGCACCCTGCCGTGTTTCGTTGGTGCGCCTTTCAAATTTTCAATCAATTACTTCGCTAATACCTTGAACATGCCGCGAACGGACAATTTTCTCGCCGAAGATAGACCAGCAATGCAGACAACCAGTTCACTTTCGTATACTGCGGCCCGATTCAGCCGCCCGATTCAGCCGCCCGTCACCGGCGGAAAGATTGCCACTTCGGCGCGATCGCTCAAGGGTGTATCGCCATTCGCCACATCCTGATTCACGGCTACCCGGAAGGCGCGATTCGGCGCCAGGTTCTCCGCCCAGACGTCGCCACGCTGCCGCAAAAGATCAAGCAAGGCATCGACGTTGGCGTTTTCCGGCAGCGGCAGAGTTTCTGAAGAAAGGCCAAAGACTTCGCGCAAACGCGCGAAATAGAGCAGGTTGACGTTCATGGCAACATCTCCGCGAGGGGAATAAAACGCACCGGCTCGCCAACTGCAACGGTGACCCCGGCATCGACATCGACCAGGCCATCGGCCCAGGCCAACGAGGTCAGCACGCCGGAACTCTGGTTCGGAAACAACACCGCCTGGCCGGCTTCCAGACGCGCCCGCAAAAACTCACGCCGGCCGCCGCCTTTGCTACGCGTGAAGCCAGCCGGCGCGGCAAACCTGATCGGGTTGCGCGGCGCTTCGCCCATGCGCGCGCGCAGGAAAGGCGCGGCAAACAGGCAGAACACCACATAAGCCGACACCGGGTTACCCGGCAGGCCGATGAAATCCGCCGCGCCGACGCGACCATAGGCCAGCGGCTTGCCGGGTTTCATGCTGACTTTCCACATATCGAGTTGACCGAGGGCTTCCACCGCGCCCTTGACATGGTCTTCCTCGCCGACCGAAACGCCGCCGGTGGTCATCACCACATCGGCCTGGCGGCTGGCGGCATCAAGCGCGGCGCGGGTGGCTTCCGGCGTATCGGCAACCAGACCCAGGTCGATCACCTCGCAACCCAGGCGCGCCAGCAAGCCTTTCAGCGCCGCCCGATTCGAGTTGTAAATTCGTCCCGGCGGCAACGGCTGGCCCGGCATCACCAGTTCATCACCGGTAAAAAACACCGCCACCTTGAGGCGACGAAAAACGCCAAGTTCAGTCGCGCCAACGGAAGCGGCCACGCCCAATTGCGCCGGCCCCAGCCGCGTGCCAGCGGTGAGCACGGTCTGCTGCGGCCGAATATCCTCGCCAGCACGGCGGATGTTGGCGCCCAGCCTGGTGGCCTGCAAAAACCGCACGCCGCCCTCCACCGCCGCCGTGTCTTCCTGCATCACCACACTATCCGCACCCGCCGGCGTCGGCGCACCGGTAAAAATGCGCGCAACGCTGCCCACCGCCAGCGCCGAACCAATCTGGCCGGCCGGAATGCGTTGCGAGATCGGCAGCACCGCGCCCTCAATCGCTTCGGCAGCGCGAACCGCGTAACCGTCCATCGCACTGTTATCCAGCGGCGGCACGCTCAACGCGGCAACCAGCGGCACAGCCAGAATTCGGTCCAGCGCAGCATCCGCCGGCACGGCTTCCGATTCAGACAGCACGCGAGCGCTGACGAGTAATTGTTCTAACGCTTGTTCGACGCTCAACATGCTGCAGCTTCCTGTATCGATTTCGTAACGCACATTTTCGTGGCTCAAGCGGCATTGTCGCCACAGATTTTCCGGCAGGGTTTGATTTGTGTCAGATCGGTTCAGCAAAACATTCGTAAAAAAATAGGCGCTGTTTCCAGCGCCTATTTCACACACAACACGCAGGCAAAAGATTATTTCTTGATTGCCTTGGCGTCACCGCCAACCACCAACTCGTTCTTGAACTTGGCGACACTGGCTTTGCCAAAGCCTTTCACATCCGCCAGCGAATCGACACTTTTGAACGGACCATTCTTCTGCCGATACTCGACGATTTGCTTGGCTTTAGCCGACCCGATTCCCTTGACTGATTCAAGCTCCGACTGGGTCGCGGAATTCAAATCCACCGCCGCCCAAGCAGAGATACTGAACAACAAACCCAAGATCAAACTCCCCAACATCTTCTTCATATTGCCTCCGATTGAAGTTCTCACGCCGAATTTGACGCGCAAGCAGTCTATTCCTCGCCAGAGATACTGAAAATATGTCGAAAGTTATAGTTCGTGCATTTATCGATAAATTTTGCTTCCAAAATGCAAAACAGACACGATTTGCAACTTTCCCGTTTCGGTTTTAACCGTTAACCGGGTTGCTCTCCTACCAGGACTTCCCCGGCGTGGGATTAGAAGGAGTGCTTCATCCCGCGGCCTCATCGCGCCTTCCGCCGAATGCCGCAAGTAAATGGCGGAAGACACCGGCAAAAGACCACCGACTTTTCCGCCCTACGCGGGCTCGTAAAACACTTGTCCTACTCGTTTGATATGCTCAATTAGCGCTTCGTTCTGAAGAATGTCGAAACGATTGATGTCAATTTCGTAGGCCAGCATGAGGTCATCAAGACGATTCTCCAACCGGAGAAGTTTGTCCTCCGTGATCGCTTTTCCCACCAAGGAAAGATCGATGTCCGAACCAGGTTTATAGGTGCCCTTGGCCCGGGATCCATAGATAACTGCCCGTTCTATTTCAGGAAACTGGCCGAGAACGTCCTTGATTCGGTCTATGACCGAGTGATCGAGACCAAATGCTTGCGGAGTTGCGCTCACAGTATGGACTGGCGGTCAGCAAGTGTTTGCATGGTGTCGCTGAACGCCGAAAACAGAGTCAGATAGCGCGTCGAGATAGTCTCGCCCAGGGCGTTGGCCGTGTTCTCGTCATAGGTGTGAGAAGACCGGTTCCTGCTCTTGATGGTATCCATCCAACCATCACCGTCCTCGATCAATCCCATGCGGAACGCTTCGCGAATCGCATCCCGGGAGCCCGTGATGGTGGTCGCCCCCTGCTGGTATTCGAAGTAATCCTTCATCACTTGCCAGGCGAGTTCCTGGGTAAATTCGAAAGCCTGGATCAGGCCCTGCTGTTCCAGTTTGCTGAGGGGACGTTCCTTGGACAAGGCCACTGCGTCGGCCAGTTGCACAAATGCGCGTTGGAAATTGCTGAATCGCTGTTTCCAGCGGATGTCGGAGGAGGCTGAGTTCATGGTCGATAAGTTTAAGCCTGCGTAGGGCGAAATAACCAACGGGCATTGCGCCAGATGTTTCAACGTGCGGAGCATTGGTGCAATGCGCTGGATCCCGATGCGGGCATATGGCTGTTTGGCTCACGCACCAACGATGCGCGACGCGGCGGCGACATCGATCTTTACGTGGAAACCCGGCATCCTGAATTACTGCGCGAACTGCGCAGCAAAATAGAAATCGAAGCGGCTGTCGATCTTCACGTCGATTTGATCGTCGCCACCCCCGTCGACGACCGACCGATCGCCCGCATTGCCAAGAGCGAAGGCATCCGTCTGTGACCAATCACCAACAACTCATCCTGAGAAAAGTCGAGCACCTCGAGCGAATGGCAGCTTATCTGGCATGGTCACAGGAGCAGATCAACACCTTCCTTCCCATCAAGGATTGGGCCGCACTCACCCCGGAACAGCATGAGTCACTGGCGGCATTCCGGGTCAGATTCAGCGAATTTCAAGAGCACCTCGGCAAAACGATGCGGGGCATCACTATCGAGGAGGAAGAAAATCACGAGCCATTCGATGCTGTGCTTGCTTTCATGGAGAAACTCAACATTCTGGATTCTGTAGCGCACTGGAAGCTTCTGCGCGAACTCAGGAATGCCGTTAATCACGAATACGAAGACCGGCCGGATCGGCTGGCAGAATTTTTCAGCTGACTAACAAAAGAAACCACGGTATTAATGGAGTATGCGCAACGACTGACGACGTACTGCCACAAGCCTCGGATTCCATTGCATTCCATCCGGGCTACGCTGGCTTTGTTGCCAACTTCAGGCATGAGCGTTTGCGTACTCGCGGGCCGTCGGCAGAGCGCGCGGGATGGTTTTCCCTTGCGGGCGCGTGGCTTCCCACCCCAGGCAAGCCAGCCAGATGGAACGCGGAATGGCTTTGTGCGCGGTGCGGTAGTA
This sequence comes from Burkholderiales bacterium, assembly GCA_038215555.1. Lineage (GTDB taxonomy): Bacteria > Pseudomonadota > Gammaproteobacteria > Burkholderiales > Thiobacillaceae > PFJX01. Next base: position 28,579 of record JBBQQT010000025.1, read on the forward strand.
ACTCACCATGCGACGGCTGATGCCGAGCGCATCGGCGGCAACGGACAGCGACAGTTCGTTGCGATGCATCCATTCGCCAAACATCTCATGGCTGATTTCTCCAGCTTGTTCCTTGGCCCAGGCATAAACGTTATCGGCACCCAATTCCGTGTCGAGCCACTCGATGCTGTGCCCGCAATCGTCTAGGTGGACCCGTGCAAAAACCACCGGATCAAGGAGGGGAGCCAATGCAGAAATCTTGCGCAGGATATCGCCGACATCGACTTCCAGCACCTCTCCGGTGCTCCAGGAAGTGCGCAGGCGGTAGGGGGCCAAGGCCTCAACGGCGTGCAGCTTTGGAAAAAAATATTCGGTCATGGATTAAACCTCCGCCATTTATCGAGCAGAAATGCCCGGTTTAAGTCGATCCAGTCCAGTTCTTCCCTTATCTCACGCGCCGCAATATGGCCCTGGACGGTCAAAGTACCGATTTCCCAGTACATTCTCGGCCATCTCGTAATTTGACATGGACGTGTGGAAGCAAGTGGAACCAGCGTATATGAGTATCCGGGATGAAGAGAAGCGATGCAGGATTGGCATAACCCCGAAGAGTAGTGCAATGATTGCCCTACCGTCTTCAATCTTTTTATGCTGGCGCTGGCAAGTAGTCGACGTTCGGGAAGCGGGAAAGGAGATAAACGTGGTCTGTCCCCTGCGCGGATTCCACATGACCGGGGTGTCGAGGCAAGGACGCCGACGGGTTAACGGTTACCGGGCTACGCTGGCTGCCGTTCGATGAAAAACATCACCCAGGCCTCGCTTCCGCTTGACGGGCATAACAGTATCTACACGCACTGCAAACCGCTGCCAATCAATTCGATACCTTCAGGTCTCGCAGAGTGCGGCGCGGATTTCGTCGGCAATCCAATACCCGCCACTTCGATGACCGCACCGTTGATCCGGTAATAAATCGCGAAGTAAAAAAAGGGTCAGAAGAACTGCTTGGCGAAGGTGGCAACGGCTATAGCCAATAGCACGCCCATCATCCATTTGAGTAGCGCTGTTTCATGATCCAACTTGGCTTCCAGCCGAGCGATATCCAGTTTGGTTGCAAGCGCTGTATCCAGCGCTTCAGCGAACACTTCCTTCTGAGCTTCAGCAAAAGCCTCTGCCTGCTGATCCGTCAGACCTGCCTGTTTAAGACGATTGGCGAATTTCAGAGTATCGAATGTGATTGCGGACATGGCGAATCTCCCAAATTGACTTAGCGTGTAGCAAACAAAACGGGCGCGATTTGCATCGCGCCCGTTTCAACCCATCATCCTGTAATGGCTAGAAGAACTGCTTGGCGAAGTTGGCAACGGCAATGGCGATGAGCATGCCCATCATCCACTTAAGCAAATTCAAGTCAGCTCGCACCGGCGTCAGTTCTATCTGCAAATCCTTGCGCGTAACAAGTTCCGTTTCGTCGATAGCGGCACGCATCGCCTCGGTCAAACCTTCGGCCTGAGCCTCATTGAAACCCGCTTCTTGCAGTTTACGAACAAATTTATGCGTATCGAAAGT
>JBBQQT010000026.1:0-29790 GCA_038215555.1 Burkholderiales bacterium
GGCCGGCCGCGCCGAGATCGATCAACAAAGAACTGAATTCAGCCTGGGTGTCATCGCCCAACACCGCGCCGCTCAGGTTGGTCAATGGCAGACGCTGCTGGTCGAGGCGGCCTGCGAGCCGATTGCTCAAACTAAAGGTGCCGAACAGGCGTTCGGCGCCTTGCGTTGGGTCTGCGCTATTTCCTGCGCTATTTCCTGCGCTATTTCCTGCGCTTATTTCTTCGCTTTTATCTTCAACCCGGCCCTCAAACAAGCCGGAAAACGCCAGATCCGCATTCGGCGCGACAGCAGAAAAATGGCGTGGATTGATGCCCTGCCCGCTGACCAGCAAACGCGGCAGCCGCACTTTGGCAAACGGCGCGGCTTCGCCCTGGGCGATGAACTGCATACCGTCGGCGTTGGCCTGCAAGCTGAATTCCGGCGCCGCCAGCGTGCCGCTCAATTGCATGCCAGCCTGCACCGGCAAAGGTTGCTCGCGGACTGCATTGAGCCGGCCTTGCAACCTGAACGGCGCATCCTGACCAAGTTCGATCTCACCGCGCACCGCCGCCCAGGGTGTCATCACGCTGGCCCGAGTCAGCCGATAGCGTGCCTCAATCGCTTCGAGGCTGGCTCGTAGATCGTGAAACTCAAAGCTTTGCCCGGCCTGCACGATTTCCAACCTGGCGATGTCGAGTGTTCGCAACTGCACTTCGAACGGCAAACGCAAGCTGCGCGGCAACTCGGGCGGCGTTGGGTCGGGCTTGAGCCGCGTCAGCTGAATCGATTGTGCCGCCAGCAAATCGATTTCGACACGCTGTTGCCAGAGCGCCTGCGGCTGCCATTCAAGACGCAGATTCTCGATCTGAATCCGCTGTTGGTCGGTCGCCACAATCAATTTTCCGATACTCAGCGAACCACTCAAATCCCCTTCAACAGCCGTAAAGGCCAGACGATCCTGGCTCAGCACGCTGGCGGTTCGGGTCAGCCAAAGAAAGCCGCTCGGGCTGCTGGTCATCCAGGCGACGGCAGCGAGCAGTACCGTCAACAAAATGAACAACCCGGCAACCCACCAACCAATACGCTTCAAAACGATACCCCGAGCGAGAAATGCAGGCGCAGTTCATCGGTCGCTTCGCCATAGGCCAGGTCAAGGTTGATCGGCCCGACCGGCGAGCGGTAGCGGCTGCCGATGCCGACACCGAACACGGGCGACAGGTTTTCCAGACGATCGGCGGCATCGCCGGCATCGACGAACAGCGCCACCCCCCAATTGCCAGGGAAGAAATAGTTGTATTCGACGCTGCCGGTGGCCAGATGCCGTACCGACGCGACACCGCCGCCCTCGGCGCGGCCCAGGCTCTGGAACGCGTAGCCGCGTATCGAGTTGTCACCCCCGGCGCGGAACAGAAAGTCGGTCGGAATGCCGTCAACCGTGTCCGCCAGCACGCTGCCCAGTTCACCGCGCAGAATCAGGCGGCCATGTTCACCCGCCGGAAAATAACGGGTGTAGCGTCCAAGCAGGCGCAAAAAAGAGGTATCCGACAGCACGGCTTCACTGGCGCCGCCAATCTGCGCACTTATCACGTCGCCTTGCCGTGGATAAAAGTTGCGTCCCACCCGCCGCCGCGTCCAGCTCCAATTGGCGGTCAACGCCTGGTTGTGCGAAGTCAGCAGACTGCCAACACGTTGCTTCTCGGTCTGGTATTGCAGCGCCTGGGTGACTTCAATCTCGCCGCCGGCATTGCTGAGGTTGCTTCCCTTGATCCGGCTGCGTTTGGCAACCACCAACGAAGTCAGCGTTTCCTGGCCCTCGATATCTTCCTGTTTGACTTGCAGACCCAGACTGTTGTCGTAGCCGTCGCTACTGCGCGGCCAGGCCAGTTCGGCTGAACCAGCCTGGCGTTTTTCTTCCAGATGCGACTCCAGCTTCAAGCGCAAGCCACGCTCGAGGACATTTCGATGCAGCCATGACACCTGCGCCCGCACGCCCTGATCGGTGCTGACACCAGCGCCAACGCTGAACGATTTCAACGGTCGCTCCACCACCTCGACCCGGATCGGCACCGCCGCTGCCAATGCCGGCTCTGGCTCGATGCGGACCACCACCTGCGTGAAATAGCCGCTTTCTTCCAACGCCTGTTGGAAATCCAGCAGATCCTGTTGCCGGACCGGTTGCCCCGGCTTGAGCGGATTTAGTTTTCGAATGATCGATGCCGGGTAACGCTGCTGCCCGCTGATCTGCGGCGAGCCGTAATAAAAGGCCGGGCCACTGTCGATATTCAGGCTCAGATCGGCCGTTTGCGTGGCTGGGTCGATACGCGCCTGACTCAGACTCAACTGCGCCGCCGGATACGCCGCCGCCAGCAAAGGCCGCAACACGGCCGACTTGGCGGCATCCCAGTCGGCCTGGCGAAACGGCATCGGCGGCTGCAGGGCAAACTGGTGTTCGATGCGATCCCGCCGCCGCTGGTTGGCCGACTCCGCCGCCGCCAAGGCGCCACTGAAACCGATGTTCACCGCGCGCACCCGCGTCAGTGGCCCGGGCGATACGGTGAAGCGCAGCAGAATGTCGTTATCCGTGCGCGTCATCGCGCTATCGATCTTCGGCGAAAAATAGCCCTCCGTTGCCAGCAATTCGCGCGCGGATTCGAGACTTCTAGCCCGCAGCCGCACCCGTTCTTCCTCACTCAGTGCCTCACCCAAACGTGCCGCCCGCGCCGCTTCAAGATGCTGCGTCAACAACGGTTTGAGATCATCCGGCGCGTCGATCTCCACCGTCAGCGCGTGGGCAGAACCGGCGCTGATCAACGCACAAAAGAAAAACAGGGAAAGCGGGGAAAGGGCGGACAAACTTCAGAATTCCAGATCGGTTGCTGTTTGACAGGCACGAACATTTTCGATATCGCAAGCGCAGATTGTAGGCTTCGGCCAAGCGCAGCGGATGCCTAAGGGGCTGTCCATGAATAACCTGGAAATTCTGGACTGCACTGGTGGGCGCGCTGCCACGTTGCCGGCCGCTTGCAGGGAATGATCATGCTGTGCGGCCGGCGCCTTGCATCGCATCCCCCCAGGACACCCATAACCATCCAGGTTATTCACGGACAGCCCCCAAGCGGCAAAACCCGCCGCCAAGGGATGGCGGTGCAAGAAGAACCATCCTGATCCGTTATGCACTACACGTTGTGCACTACATCATTCGGGCTTTGATTTCCGCCATCAGGGTGGCCGATTCAACCGGTTTCAACAACACTTTCCAATTCGACGATGGCGCGCTATTGATGTTTTCCAGTTGGGTTTCCCCGGTCAGCAGGGTGGCCTTGATTGGCCGCTGGACCCGCTTTTGCAAGCTATCGAGAAACTGCATGCCGTTGATGCCCGGCAGCCGAAAATCGACAAAATAAAAGTCCGCCTGCGTAATGTGCGGGTCGGCCAGAGCGTGCTCGGCGCTGCCGAATCGAGTGACTTTGATGCCATTTGCGCTGAGCAAAATCTCGATCGCCTCAGCGGCCATTTCATCATCTTCGATGACCACCACCTGCAGCCCGACCAAGCCGGATGCGTCATCTTCGGGAAGGCCTGGATGGGTGGCATCGATACCCGTCGGCGGCGCTGCCGACATAACAGGGAGCGCCGTCGCAACCGCCAGCGGCACGCTGATCTCGAACCGGGAACCGGTGTTCGGGCGGGAATGACAGCGAATTCGACAATCCAGAATAACGGACAAACGTTTGACGATGGATAAGCCGAGGCCAAGGCCTTGCGCCCTGTCGCGCTGCGGGTTGCCGATCTGAACGTACTCATCGAACACCGATTCCAGCAGGTTCGGCGCGATGCCGATGCCGGTATCCCAGACCTGGATCAAGGCTTGGCCGCCGCGGCGACGAAAACCGACCAGCACGCCGCCGGTATCGGTGTACTTGATGGCGTTGTCGATGATGTTGCGCAGCAGGCTGTAGAGCAGCTTGGCATCGGTAAACAGCCTCAGTTCGTTGGCCGGGAAAAAGAACTTGAAGCGCAGGCCCTTGGCCAATGCCAGGGGGGCGAACTCGGCTTCGATCTGGCGCAGCAGGACATCCGCACCCACGATTTCAGGATGCGCCCGCACTTGGCCGCCATCCAGCCGCGAGACATCGAGCAATGCGTTCAGAATATCCGCCAAACTGCGTGTCGACAGCGTCAGGTAGTTGGCAATGCGGCGCTGCTCATCATTCAACGGCGAGCTGACCAAGGTCTCCAGGAACAGGCGCATGGCATGGATCGGTTGCCGCAAATCGTGGCTGGCAGCGGCGAGAAAACGGGACTTGGCGGCATTCGCCGCATCCGCAGAATCCTTCGCCGCAAGCAGTTCAGCGGTGCGCTCCACGACCAGGCGTTCAAGTTCTTCATGTTGCAATTGCAACCAAGTCCTGCTGGCTTCGACCTCTGACAGCAAGGCGTTGAAATTGCGCACCAGGTCGCCAATCTCGTTGTCCGCAATGGGAATATCACGCGGCGTGAAATCCTGGTGCAGACGCGCGTCGTTGGCGGCTTCCTCCAGCATGCGTACCGGCCGGATGATGCGATTGAGAAAGCGCATGGCGAGAACCAAGGCGACTCCGCCGGCTATGAGAGCAACAAGAAAAGTGCTCGCAATGGAAGTGAAGTAACTCTGCCAGTAAGCGTCAAGCCGTGCCTGAAGGTAGATGCTGCCAACCTCTGCCGCGTCGACCTCGATCGGCATCTGCAAGGTAGCGGTGTCGGCCAGCAACGCAATCTGGCTTGGCGGTGAGGCGCTCTTCGGCAGGTTGGCGGGAAGCTGCTTTGCATCGCCATAAACGGCGAGACGCACACCGGCGTCAGTGAACAAGGCGGCGGCTTCGACTTCCGGGTAGGCCTCGAACATGCGCAATACCCCGTGCGCGACTTTCCGGTCTTTGAACATGACCGCCGCGCTGGCTGCCGTTCCCGCTGCATTGGCGGCGCTCGACAAATTACGCTGGATGTCCGTGCGCAAACTGTCGAGCCGCAACACCGCATTGCTCAGCAACCCCAGCCCGATGCCGATCAGAACCGCAGCAATGATCAGTCTGGCGAGCGGATAGCGGATCGAGCGACGATCGAAGAAAGCGCCGAGAAAGGTGCGTTTATTCATATACATTGCGCGCCAGACGCAACAGTTGCGGCGAAAAATGGAAACCTGCGCGACGCGCCTGGACAAGATTGATATCAAACCGGATGCCATCATCCTGCCGCCCGATTTCAATCATCCCGCCTTCCTCGGCAAAGCCGGCATAGGCGCTGAGGGTCAGCGCACCGCGCAACGCCGGGTGCGTCGCCAGTGCGTTCCAGCGCTGGCGCGAATCGACGTAAAGCACCTGGCAGTCGCCATTGCCCAGCGCGAAATCGACGACCCGCAATTCGCGGCCCGCCACCTTGCGGCCGGACAGCGCGGCCAAAGCTTCCGCCTGGCGGTTGTCACGGACATCGATACAGACCTGGATGACGCGTGTTTTGTCGATACCCGAGCGCGGAAATTCACTGAACTTGAGGAAGTTGAACAACATCGCGCTGCGCATCGACTGCTCGTCGGGCATTTCAGCGCCGGCGGCATGCTGGACCGAGCTGCAGCACACGCCAACCAGAACAAGCGCTGGCAAAAGCGAGAGGACACAGCGCCTTGCGCGGCGAAGCATGGCCGTGGCAATCCGGCGAAAGAACATCAAAAGACTGGACATGCCTTAAAACGCGTGCTTCGCTTCCAGGTAGAAACTGCGTCCCGGCAACGGCAAACTTTCCAGCAGCGGCGCGCTGAATTCGCGCGCATCGGCATCGAACAGGTTGCGGATGGATGCCGAGAAATCCCAGTCCTTGTCAGCCGAATAGTTCAGCGTGGTATCAACCCGGTTGTAAGCACTCAATCCAGCGCGCTTGCCGATCATGTTCGCCTGCAGGTTCCAGTTCCATCCCGGTGAAAAAGCCCAATCCGCCCGTAAATAGGCCTTTTCCCTCGGCACCGACTTGGGGAAGGTGGAATTCGACTCTTCAATATGAGCCAGGTTGCCGGCCAGCCGCAGCGTCCTGGAAGCCTGCCACTGCGCTTCCAGTTCAACACCATGCGAGGAGCGATTGCCGACATTCTGGAACTGAAATTGGGTCGAAGCATTGGCCGCGATCAGATTGGATTGCTCGAATCGATACAGGGCGAGCCCCAGGTTGAAATCCTTTGCTGCCGCGTAATGGAATGACAAATCCCAGGTATTCGAGCGCTCCGGTGTCAGGTCGGGATTCGGGTTGGTGGCAGCGGTTTTCGCATAGAGCTCAAGATACGACGGCGCCCGGAAAGCCTCGCCATACATCAGCTTGGTGGTGAACCGCTCGGAACCCTGCCAGACCAGCGCCAGACGCGGGTTCAACGTGCTGCCGAAATCGGAGTAATGATCGTAGCGCGCGCCAGCGGTCAGCTCCCAATCCGGCGCCAGGTTCCAGATATCCTGCAGATAGAGGTAGCTGAGCTGGCGTATTTTTTCCGGCGCGAAGGCATACGACGTATTCGAAAGATCCACCAATGGCCCGCCTGCCGGCAGCGGGCTTCCGTTTGGTCCGATGCCGAAATTGACCTGCTGCTCGACCTGAAACAAATCCTTGAAGCCATAGCCACTGCCCAAACGGATGGCATGCTTTTGAAACCCGGTATACAGGCCGCTGACTTCGGCTCGCAGCCCGCGTTCGCTCGATTGCATACGGTTGAGCTGACCGTCAGGATAGGTTCCGGTGATGTCGGCAAAGCCTGGCGGACGTTCCTGAAATCCGTTGCCCGAACTGTAGTCAAGGTACGAATAACGCAACTCGGCATTCAGGCCCCAATTGCGGCCGAAAGACTCATCGTTGAACAGCAGTGCGACATCGAAGCGGTGGTCGCGCGCCTGGGTAACCGGGTCCAGCACCCCTGCGCCAGACATTCCGGTTTCCAGATTGCGGTGGCCCATGTAGTCGGCCAGCAGACGCCAGTTCTGTTTGGCCATGGAGAAACGAATATCCTGGCCTTGCCAGCCATAACCCGCTTTACCGCTTGCCGCCAAAGCGTCCGTCGAGATGAAGGGATTGTGACCGTCAGTGTGCGAGAGTCCGGCGGTGAATCCGACATCAAAGCCATTCCATGATCCGCCATGCCGCACCCAGCCCACCTGCGTGTCAAAACTGCCTGCCCGCAAACCCGCCTCGGATTGTTCGATTCGGCCGGCAGTCCGGGTAATGACATTGATCACGCCAGCGGAAGCATCCGAGCCGAACAAGGCGGTACCAGGGCCGCGGATGATCTCGACGCGTTCAATTATGCTGGCCGGCAATCCCTTCCAGAAGATGCCGGATGACCAGACCAGATCACGCATCGGCTCGCCATTCACCATCAGCAAAGTGTGGGTGCCCGCCGCACCGCGAAACGTCACTTGCGGCCGGAATGCAAACAGATTGGCCCTGACATAGATGCCCGGCACGCTTTGCAGGATTTCCGTGAGGTTGGTCGCCCCGGTGGCCCGGATATCTTCCGCCGTGATGACGGAAACCACTGACGGTGCTTTCGACAGTGTCTGCTCGGTATTGGTGGAGATCCGGACCTTCAGCGTCAACAGGTCTTCCATGCTCAGCGCCAGCAATCGATCGAGTTCCGTCTCGGCGTGCGCCGGTGCGTTCAACGCCAGGCAGGCCACCAGTAGTTGGGCCACGGCCAGCGTTAATACTGCGTGCCTGTTCACGTCATTTCTCCCTGTTCTTTCGTTGCATTTTCCATGCAAAGTGTCGGATTGTTGAAGTGACTGTGATTCTGCTCGCTAACCCACAAAATCGTCAGCCGTCCCGCCGCCGGACTGCCGGCTGGTATTCACGCTGTTGTGTATCACCACTGACTTCCAGAATGCGCACCTTCACCGTCTTGCCCTTCACCTTGCCCTCCGCCAGCCGACGTTGTGCTTCATGCGCGATGCGGCGGTCGACCGCGACATAGGTGGTAGTTTCCGTAACGGTGATCTTGCCGACCTGGGCGCTGGTGAAACCGGCCTCGCCGGTGAGCGCGCCGAGCACGTCGCCGGGACGTATTTTCTCTTTCCGGCCGCCGAGAATCTGCAGCGTGGCCATCGGTGGCAGCAGCGGCTTCTTGCTTGCCGGCTGCAGTTCATCCAGCGCATGCCACTCGACTTCGGTGCCGATTTCCTTGGCGATGGCATCCACCCGTTTCATCTGGTTTTCGCTCGCCAGGCTCAACGCCCAACCGTCCTGATCGACGCGGCCAGTGCGGCCGATACGGTGGATGTAGACCTCCGGGTCGGGCGTCACGTCGACGTTGATCACCGCTTCCAGCTTGTCGATATCCAGTCCGCGCGCGGCGACATCGGTTGCCACCAGCACCGAGCAACTGCGGTTGGCGAACTGGATCAGCACCTGATCGCGTTCGCGTTGCTCCAACTCACCGTGCAACGCCAACGCGGCGAAGCCCTGCGCGCGCAGCACTTGCAGCAGGTCGCGGCATTGCTGGCGAGTGTTGCAGAAGGCCAGCGTGCTGACCGGGCGAAAGTGGTTCAGCAGCAGCGCCACCGCCTGCAAGCGCTGGTCTTTTTCAATCGGGTAGAAACGTTGGCGAATCTTGTCGCTGGCATGTTGTTCCGGCAGCTTCACTTCCTGCGGCTGACGCATGAAGCGCTTGCTCAATTCGCCAATTTCCGCCGGGAAGGTGGCGGAGAACAGCAGGGTCTGGCGTTTTTTCGGGCACATCTTCGCGATGGCGGCGATCTCGCCGTAGAAGCCCATGTCCAGCATGCGATCAGCCTCGTCCAGCACCAGCGTGTTCAACGCTTCCAGCGTCAAACTGCCGCGTTGCAGATGATCCATGATCCGGCCCGGCGTGCCGACGACGATGTGCGCGCCGTGTTCCAGACTGAGCATTTGCGGCCGCATCGGCGAGCCGCCGACCAGCGCCAGAATCTTGATGTTGTCTTCGCTACGCGCCAGCCGGCGCAATTCCTGGCTGACCTGATCGGCCAGTTCGCGCGTCGGGCAGAGCACCATCGCCTGCACATTGAAACCGCGCGGATTCAGATTGGCGAGCAGCGGCAGGCCGAATGCCGCCGTCTTGCCACTACCGGTCTTGGCCTGCGCGATGAGGTCGTGCCCGGCGAGCGAAATCGGCAGGCTGGCGGCCTGGATCGGGGTCATGTTGAGGTAGCCAAGCTGATCCAGATTGGTCAGCATGGCGGGCGCAAGCGGCAGCTGGTTGAAGGCGGCGCCGGCAGGCGCGGTTTCTTGCGGTGGGGAAGTTTGGTCGGGCATGCCGGATTATCGTTGATTCCAGGCCTGAACGTGTCGAGGGAAGCGCTGATCCATTCCAATTCCGTCATTCCGCCCCGGATTACCCCCTTCCGGGGTGACGACCAGGCCGGAATCCAGTGGAATCAACCACTTGAATCCCGGCTTTCGCCGGGGTGACATCTACCGCAGACCGCAGCCCGACAGGTGAAACCTTAAGTAAATGCATCCGCCATCACGTTGCGCAGCCAGCCATCGGCATATTCCACTTCCAGTCTGCGGTAGATGCGCGGCACCGGTTCCGGTTTTTCCTTGGTCCCGAAGGTCACCGGCGAAATGCCGCTGCCTTCCTTGATGTAGACCCACTGGCCATCGCGCACGCGATACAGGTGCACCACCGAGAAGCCCCAGTCGTGCGCCACCACGCTGTAGCAGGTGTTGGTGTAGATCGCTTGCGGCGCCGGCAAAGCGTTGAACTTGGCGACCAGATTGGCGGCCACGACCTTGGCTTGCGACATCGCCATGTGGGCGGATTTCGGGAATGCGTTGTTGCTGGCCAGCTCACCACCGATGCAGGCATCACCAATGACGTAAATGTCTTTCGCCTTGATCGATTCCATGCTGTCCGGCTTCACCTCGCACCATCGGTCCTTGAACGAGGCCAGGCCGAGGTCTTTCGCGATCTTGCCGGCGTGATGCGGCGGGATGATGTTGACGACATCCCCCTTGTGCTCGCCGAAGCCGGTGTAGCAGGTCATGGACTCCGGATCGACGCGTTCCACCTTGCCGTCGTTGGAGCCGGACACCCACTCGATCATGCCGCCTTCGCCGTAGCCGTAGAGTTCCTTCCAGGCCTGCTCGAACAACGCCTTTTTCGAAAAGGAATCGTTGGCATCGAGAATCAGCACTTTGGCCTTCTTCTTGCCATGATGTTTGCAATGCAGCGCCACTTGCGCGGCGCGTTCGTAAGGGCCGGGCGGGCAGCGGAACGGGCCGGGCGGCACGGCGATGATGAAGGTGCCGCCATCCGGCATCGCCGCCAGCTGTTTCTGCAACAACAAGGTCTGCGGACCGGCTTTCCAGGCGTGCGGCAACCGGGTTTGCGCAAGCTGTTCAGTCAAACCAGCCACCGCGCCGTAGTTGAAATCGACCCCCGGCGACAGCACCAGCGCGTCGTAGCTGAAACTATTGCCGCTGGCGGTCGCCACCGTTTTCTTCACCGGGTCGATCAGCGTGACCGCATCCTGCACCACCTTGATACCTCGCTTTTGCAGGCCTTTGTAACCGATTTGCAGCGTCTTGATGGCGCGATCGCCGGAGATGACTTCATTCGACAGCGGGCACGAGGTGTAGACCGCTTCGCGCTCGATCAGCGTGACGTCGATGCTGGCATCGAGCAGGCGCAGGTATTTGGCGGCGGTTGCGCCACCGAAGCCGCCGCCGACCACGACGACACGCGCCCTTGGCTTGGCGGCATGCGCATTGGGAATACTCAGAATGGAAGCACTGGAGGCGACGGCAAGCGCCTTGATGAAACCGCGACGATCGATGGCATGCATGGCTGTCTCCTGGCTCATTTGCTTTGTGCGCCGTAGTAATGCGCGGCGGCCGGAACATCAGCCTGCTTCATCTTGCGGGCGGTCTTCTTCATCTTCCGGTGCGGCATCTTGAACCCTTCGTCGCGGTATTTTTCCAGTTCCAGTTGCATGTATTTCGCCCACTGGCCATTGATCTTCGGCGCATCCTCGTCCGGATCGCTACCGGTGAGGCCGTGGCAATCCTCGCAATTTTCCGAGATCGCATCCTTGCCTTTGGCGAGCAGACTGGCGCTGACGTTTTGTGGCACGGGCACCCAGCGCTTTTTGGAAAAGTAAACCGCCAGCGCATCGATTTCATCGTCGCTGAAACCTTTGACGATGCGGTTCATCGTCGCCGCGCCGCGCTCGTCGTACTTCCACTGCTTCATCACGGTTTTCAGGTATTCCCTGGGCAAACCGCCAATGGAAGGCATTGATGTACCGACGCTGACACCACTGACGCCATGACAGTTGTTGCAAGTACGCGCCAGCACATCGATTTCGATTGCCGCCATTGCCGCGCCGCTCAGCCAAAACAGGGCCACGGCCAAAGCTACCTTGCGCATCGACTCCTCCAGTTCTCAGGAAAATTCTTGGAAAAAAATACCAGGACGACGGATCAGCCGTGTTCCAGAAAGCGCCAGGGTCCAGATTGCTGCAACCCTTTTTGCCATGATGGCTTTCCGCACTTTTAACCCGGCAAGAAGCTTAACGCAAGCACGTCATGCGCCAATATTGCAACGCAACATATTGATTATTAACCTATTCTTATTTAGCTCGCTGACAAAGAATGAGATTGCGATAGCCCTACCTTCCTCGTAGTCTATGCCGCGAATTTAGTATAAGCGTACCGAAACTGGCTTTTTCTAGTCCAATTTCGTACCAATTCCGGCAAGTACAGAAGCTCACTTGCCCGTTCCGCAGCCGCGCGAAAATGGAGATGCACAATGGCTAGTCGCACCTGGAAGACGCTCATCGGGCTGATCGCCTGTATTCTGTTGCCCGCCCTGATCGCGCCTCCATTCGCGTTTGCAAGCTTGAGTCCGACCAGCAGCCCAATCGCCACCGAAAACGCGCAGCCGGCGAATCCTGAGATCGCCAATTTCCGTTGCCTGCGCTGCCACGCCGACCCGGAAGAAAAAGTCAAAGTCCGCGCGGATGGCAGCAAGAATGTCATCTTCATCGACAACCAGGAGTTCGAACACAGCGTGCATGGCAAACAGCTCTGCACCGGTTGCCACAACAACGTCACCAAACTGCCGCACGCCAAACCTCTGCCCAGGAGCGTCGGTTGCATCGAATGCCACAAGCAGAAACTGGCGGCGCAGAAAGACAATCCGAATCCGGAGTACAAGCGTCTTGGCATCGTCGTTGAACAGATGGAGGGCTACCTGCATTCCGTCCATGCACAGCCGCGCAAACAGGACATCTCGAAGATCAACGCCACCTGCTACGACTGCCATGACGCGCACAACATCGGCGTCCTGGGCAGCATGCAACGCGCCGAACACCGCCTGAAGAACCCCGAGGTTTGTGGTCGCTGCCACGAAAAAGCGCTTGAGGAATACAAGGCCTCGATGCACGGCAAGGCAGTACTGGAAAAGAAAGACACCAAGAGCGCGGTCTGCTCGGATTGCCATAGCACGCACCACATCAGCTCCGCCAAGGGCGATCCGATGAAGCTGACGATCACCAAGAACTGTGGCAACTGCCATGAGAAGGCACAGGCAACCTATTTCGCCTCATACCACGGCCAGGTCAACCGGCTTGGCTACACCAATACCGCCAAGTGCTACGACTGCCACGGCGGCCACAACATCAAGAACGTCGACGACCCCACCTCGACCATCCACCTCAACAATCGCCTGAAAACCTGCAACACCTGTCACAAGGACGCCGGCGAAGGCTTCCTCAGCTTCCATGCGCATGGCGACGCAACCAACTTCGAGAAGTACCCGGACATTTTCATCGTCAGCAAATTCATGGAATTCCTGATCTACGGCGTCATGCTGTTCTTCTGGACGCACGTCATTCTCTGGTTCTACCGCGAGTTCATGGATTGCTGCGCCGGCGTCGGCCACAAGGAAGACGTCGAGCATCCCGACACCGTCTTCTTCCGCCGCTTCAGCCCGATCTGGCGCTGGATTCACGTGCTGTTCGCGATGAGCACGATGATTCTGGTGATCACCGGCACCACGCTGCTGTTCTCTCATACCGACTGGGCGAAGGCAGTCATGGTCCTGCTCGGCGGCCCGGTCATCGAAGGCATCATTCACCGCACCGCAGCGACGATCTGGCTGACGGTGTTCATCAGTCATCTGGTCTTCGCATTGTTCAACATCTGGAAAACCCGCAAGACCTTCCGCTGGTTCGGCCCCACCTCGCTGATCCCCAACTGGCAGGATATGAAGGACATCGTGCGGATGTACAAGTGGTTCCTTGGCTTCACCTCACGGCCCAAGTTCGAGCGCTGGACCTACTGGCAGAAGTTCGACTACTGGGCGCCGTTCTGGGGTGCGACCGCGATCGGCTTGACCGGCCTGATCATGTTCAACCCGACCCTGACTTCGCAGTTCCTGCCGGGCTGGGTATTCAATCTGGCCACCATCGTGCACGCCGAGGAAGCCCTGCTGGCCACCGTGTTCCTGTTCTCGGTGCACTTTTTCAACGTGCACTTCCGGCCGGAGAAATTCCCGCTGTCCACCACCATCTTCACCGGCGCGGTGCCGCTGGAAGAGTTCAAGTACGAGCACACGCAGGAATACGATCGCCTGGTGGCGAATGGCGAACTGGAGAAATACCTGGTCAAGCGTCCGACACGTCAGGTGGAAACCCTCGCCACCATCCTGTCAGCCCTGTTGATCCTGGCCGGCTTCCTGCTGCTATCGCTGGTGCTGATTGGTTACACCAGCATGCCTTAACAGTTTCTCGAAAAACGTAAACATCCCGAAAGAACCGTCACCCCGGCGCAGGCCGGGGTCCGGAAAGTGTCGAGATAGAGAAACGCCCCGTCTACATCAGCACCGGCAGCCCGCCACTCATCGCTAAAGGCGCTTCGCCGACGCGTTTGAGATGCGCCGCCAGCGCGGCGTCCATGCTGGTCAGATGCTGGTTGAACCATTCCTCCAGACCCTGTTTGACGAAGACTCGCGGCAGCATCAGGCGGCCGCGCTGGACGGCGCGATTCATCTGCACCAGGTCGCCGTAGATGCGGTGATGCTCGCCTTCGTGCTCGTTCAGCGCCGGGAAGCGCGAGATGCGCATCAACCGGCCTTCGCTGGTGAAATGCAGGCGGCAATGTTCGAGCAGTTTTTCGAACAGCACGGAAAATTCGCTGTCGTCACACTTCGCGAGCAAATTGACCAGTGCGACGAACTCGCAGTGGATGGCATCCATTTCTGTCACGCCAAGAGCGTGGAGCGTGTCATCCCAGGTCAGCATCACGTCGCCTCCAGCGCCTCGCCGGCCGTCGCAGCAGCCAGCAGATCCGATGCCGCCGCCGGCACCAGTTCCAGGCCCAACTTGGCCAGAAAGCGTTTTTCCTTGTCGGTGGCATTCGGCATCAGCGCCCAGCCGGCCAGTTGGGCATGACCGAAGACGATGTCGGACAGCACCATGCGTTCGGTATCGCGCGTCAACGGCAGGCCTAGCAGCAGATAGCGCTTGCCCTGGCGCATGCGTTTGACGAAGCCGGGAATGCCGAAGCCGCCCATCAATTCGGTCACGTAATCGACGAAATCGGCGTCGGAGGCGATGTAATGCGATTCCGGCAGTGGAGAACCCAGCGGCTTGAACAGGATCGGCAGCGTGACATCAACCTGCTCCTGGTCGATACCGCGATATTGGTTAGCCCCACTGGCACCGTCGGACTCGAACAGCTTGAAGCGGTAATCGGTGCCGCCGCTGCGTGCCAAGCCGACGATCAAGGTATGCGGCCGTCCGGCATAGGCCTGCTGCAACAAGATGTCGCGGTTGCTGTCGATGACATAAGGCAGCTTCTGCTCAGCCAGCCAGGTGTGCAGCGGCGAAGTGCTCCAGGCGGTATCGCGGTAAGTGCGGTCGAGAAATTTTGTCACCGACGAGCGGCCGCGCTTCAGCTCGATATTCATCGCCGCACGCGGGAACTCGTACATCAACTTGGGCGCCATCGGTTTGCCGTCGTTCATGGCCAAAATCAGGCTGTCGGAATCGGCCGGCATGGCGCGGCCATTGGCCGGATCGATGACGCCGGCGAGGGCGTGGGCGCCCAGGTAGGGCACAACGCTGCCCTCGGCCAGACCGGCCAAGATGGAAGCGAATGCGGATGCATTGTCGTCAGGCATGGGGAAGCTCCTTGTGGATGAACAGAACCTCCTTTGCAAGAAGCGGGCCGGCGAAATGTCCGGCATTTACGCAGGTTTACTGCGGGCGGCGATGTCGGTTTTGCATCAATGGCCGGGCATTGTCGGTTTTTTGATGCGGTAAAAAGGAGGAATGCAGGCCGGAAACGACTGCAAGCAAGTGCTACGCCTCACTCACCGCATACACCCCGCCAATCACCCCGAATTCTGCTTCGCCGTGCAGCTTCCTCGGCAGCAAACCATGAAAGAAGAACACTTTGGCCTGTGGCACCTGAACTTGCAGGATGCTGTCGCCGAATTCACAGGCGCGCTCGCGTTCCAATGTGAAGGAATTGAGGCTGTTAAGCAGAACGATACGCTGGCCTGGCGCGGCCTCGCCCAGCTCCTCGTAAGCGCCCGGCCGATTGACGCCGCGGTAGAGCGTGAGGTGGGTCTGCCCCGTCCGCGGGCGTGCCAGTTCGTATTGGCAATAGCTGTAGAGCAGATCGAACTGCGCTTCCAGGCTATTGGTGTTGTACAGGCCGCCGCTGCGCTGCTCCAGATAATGTCGGTAGGTCGGCCCGGAGAAATCGCGGATCGGGCCGCCGTGATAGCGCGGCAACAAGCCAAAGCGCGATTCCACCCAGCCTTTCAGCACTGCGGCTTCGCGGCCATCGGCATCGAACGCCCAGCCGCGCAGAACTTTCAGGTAATTGGCTTTGGCGCGACCGTGCCGGGGCGTGTAGCCCGCTTCTTCCGGGTGGTCGAGACTGAATTCGGCGACCATGTGGGCCATGAAGACGCCGGCGCGTTCGGCCGCATCATCCAGCCCGGCCAGCCGCTCGAACAAGGCGCGGTGCAGTTCCGCCACGCCATCCAGCTGCAACGCCACCGGGTGGCGCTGAAACGTCAGGCTGCCCAGAATATCCGCCGGCAGATTGCAGCGATTGATGGGCAGGCGGACTGCGCGGGGGAGGCAGGGAAACATGGGCGGGCAGGGTTCCAGACACATACGTTTTATCCGGCTGGCGCCAAGCTGTCCATGCCTGTCTGTGCGTCTTGATACTTGCTTAATCCTGGATTCCTCAGTTGGACACGTAGCGGGCTCACCCAAATGGTGAGCGCCATCGAAGGCGCTAACGCCAGCATCCATGCAACCTCCCGAGGACTGAGGAGCGGTCAACAGGAATCCAGGTTTATCTATTTCTTCGCCACGCCCAGTTCCAGTTTGGCCTGCACCTCGCGCCCGCTGGCTTCAACGGCCTGCGCTTCGCCCAAGGTAACCCGATCCACCGGCGCGCCGGCGGCTGCCAGCCCCTTCACGGCAGCCTCGCCGCGACGCTGCGCCAGTAACTTCAGGGCTTCGTCGGACACGGTTTCCTTGTCCAGCAGACGTTGGTACAACATGCCATGCAGATCGGCATCCTTGAGCTGGGCCAGATCGTCAGCGGAAAGCGGTTCCTCTTTTTTGAGCAGACCCTTCAGACGCGACATCATCTTGCCGGTGCCGGATTGTGGGTTCTTGTCCGGATTGGCCTGCGTCCACTTGGCATTCAGCGCCAACCATTCCGATTCCCCGTAGCGTTGCGCATAAAGCGCCTCCAGTGCGCTGCGGCTCTTCGGATTGGAGGTGGAAATCGGGCCGGCATCTTCATCCGCTGCCAGCTTGACGCCCATTTTCTCGGCGACCGCACGACGCAACTGGCTTTCCTTCATCACCGGCCGATCAATTTCCGCAGCCCAGACGCCATGGATGCTCAACGCCAAACCCGGTCGCTTGTTGAGAATCTGGGAAATCTGCTTGAACTTCTCTTTTTCTGGCGGCGTCAGTGCATCCTCTCCCGCCTCGAAAGCAAGTTTCTCCAGCTTTTCTCCACCGCCACCAAACAACGCGCCCAAGGCTCGAAATGGCGCGGTGACAATCTTGGTGAGAATATTTCCAATCGCTTTCCAGATGATCCGGCCGTAGCTGAATTGCGGATCGTCCAGACTGCCGGAAACCGGCAGGCCGAGATCGATGACGCCGTCACTGTCCTGCAGGATGGCGATGGCCAGATCCAGCGGCAGGTTCTTCGCCCCCGGCGCATCCACCCGATCGCCCAGCGTCAACTTGTTCATGATGATCTGGTTTTCGCCAAGCAGCTGGCGCGCCTTGATCTTGTATTCCAGATCCAGCGAGAGCTTGCCGGACGCAATCTTGCGGCCGGCAAAGGTCGCCGAATACGGTGTCAGGTTGGTCATCTCGACATTGCGAAACACGGCTTTGATATCCATGAAACCAGTTGGATTGAACAAGTCGATCTGTCCTACCGCTCGCGCCAGACCGAACTCATCTACCTGGCCATCAATTTCCAGCTCCGCCAGTGCGCCAGGCTGGGTGGTGATGCCGTTGAAGGCACCCTTGAGGCTGTGGATACGCGTACCGAACGGCAAGGCCAGTGAATAATCAGCAAATTCCATCTCGCTGTTTTCGATGCGCACCCGTTCCACATTGACCCGGAATGCCTTGGCATCGCTTGTCGCGACGGCGGGTGCTGCAACGGGGGGCACCACGGGCTTTACCGCCGTCTTGGTTGGCTCGGGCACGACGGTTTCGACAGCGGCCGCTGCTGCATCCGCTGATGCCGTCTTTTCGTTTGCCACCACTTCATTTGCCACAACCGGCGCTGAAGCGCCTTTCAGGATGCGGGTCAGATTAAGGGTTTTGTCTTTGAAGATGATCAGCTTGGCATCGAGCTTGTCCAGGCGCAGTTCATCCACATCCAGCGCGCTCATGTTGGCGTGAACGCTATCGCTGGCAAGACGCTTCCAGGCCAGGAAGCGCGCCCCCCCTTCGCTTTCGTTGAGCAGCAGATCAGCCACTTCGAAACCGCCCTGAAAATCGACCTTGGGCGCGGCATTCTGCCTGGCCTCGAATTTCACTTTGCCCTGGGCCGATGCCTTGCCCGATACCAGCAGCAAATTCGCGGCCTGCGCCAGATAGGGTTGTGCCGGCGCCAGCGCCAGATTGCCCAGTTTGAACTTCACGTCGGCGGCCGGTGTGGCGGGAACCACTTTGGCATCGGCCTGGAAACTGCCTCCGTGTGTGCCACCCTGTACAACCTGAAATCCCAGACGAACGGGTAACGCGGTTTTCAGGTTTTCACTGACGCCGCTGACTGCGGCCTCGATCTTGTCCAGCGTCAAAGTGGCCGCAGGTTGCACACTTTCATCACGCAAGCCGATCTGGAAGCCGGCCAGATCGATCCGGTCAACCTGATATTTCCAGTCGACTTCGTTGTTACTCGCGCCGGCGGGAGTGGCTGCGGACGCTGCAAGCGATTTCTCCGCCACGGGTTTGAATGCCTCCAGCAAGGCAATGCCGCCCTGGGCATCGCGAACAGCATCCAGCTTGCCATTGCTCAGATTGATCTTGCCGACATTGGCCTGCCGCGCTGCCAGATCAATGCGACCTTCCTGCAGCGAAATACCGCCAAGCACGAACAACGGCGTCGTAGCGGGCCCGGAAAACAGCCGTATGCCGGACACATTGACACCCAGATTCTCCACAACCACCTGCGTCTGAGCCCCGCCCACTTCCGCCTTGGCGCCAAACCCAACCTGCAGATTGCCGATCTCGGCCTGCAAAGGTTGGGCAAATCCGGCGTCGTTGAAGCGGATGCCCAGCCCGTTCAGCGCAAAACGATTCAGATTGATCTTCCAGGGGATGGGCGTGGCGGCCGGCGCCGCAGCGTTTGCTGGGGCGCTTTTTGGCGGGTGATTGGATGTGCTTTCGGGCGTGTTTTTTGCCGGCGGAAACCAGTCCTGGATATCCAGCCGGCCGGCGGCATTTCGTTGCAGCGCAATGCCGCCACCATTGAGCGACAGTTCACCCAGATTCAACAGGCGTTTTTCCAGATCGAAAAAGCCGCCGCCGAGGCTCAACTTGTCCAGCTTGACCGCCGGTTCCTTCGCATTCAGCCCTTGTAGCGACAAGCCCTGCAAATCAAAACCCAGCTTGTCCAGCGTCAGGTCAAATTTCTTGTCGGCATAGGCAGCACGATAATTCAGTCTCAGTGCAGCCACCCCTTCCGGTGGCTTCAGCGCGAAATGACTGTGCAGATAGGACCAATAGCGTGCCAGCACGATCTGATCGACGGAGAGTTCACCCTTGGCCGCAATCGGGGTCAGGCTAAAATCGCCTTTCCAATGGATGCGTGCCCCGGTATGGGTCGTGGCTGCTATCTGGTGCGTCCCCTTATCATCCGGCAGTGTCGACAAATCCGATAAAGTCAGATTAAGAGGATTGAAATGCGTCGCGAAATTGACTTTGCGATCTGCCACCCCGATCTTGCCGTTATCGAGTTTGATCTGACGCACCAACAACCTCGGCAAGGGTTTGTCCTCTTCCGGTTCCTGGCTCTTCAGCGCTTCGAACAGTGCCGTCCAGTTCAGGCTGCCATCCTTCAGCAGTTCAATTTCTGCGTCGGGTGAGGCAAGACGAATGGTGTCGAAAACGTAAGCCCATTTGAACAAGCTGCTGGCATCGAAATCGACAAACAGCTCGGCAAAGGACAGCAACGGCTTGCCGTCAGGCTCGCTGAGCCTGACATCCTTGAGGGAAACCGACAGCGCCAGTGGATCGAATCGCGCGGCGCCAATGACCAGCGCATGCCGGCTCTTGTCGGCGATGTATTTGGGTGCAGCCCATTGCACCAGCGGCTCAAAGCCAAACCAGGCGAACAGAAAATAGGCCACGATCAAACCGGTAACGATCATTGCCGGCGTTTTCAGGAAAACCGTTCGCATGAAAGCGAATACCCGTGCAAACAAGAAGTTCTCCCTTACCCGAAATCGATCTGGACTCCGGGACGTCAGATGAATTGGCTAAACCAATGCACCAAAAAAAAGATATGCCGCCAGCACTGCTGCAACGAAACCACCGAGATCGGCGATCAGGCCACCGGCAACAGCATGCCGCACGCGTTTGATGCCGACCGAACCAAAATACACCGCCAGCACATAAAAAGTAGTTTCACTACTGCCCTGCACGATGCTGGCCAAGCGGCCGGCAAATGAATCTGCGCCGGATGCCTGCATCGTTTCAATCATCATTGCGCGCGCACCGGAACCGGACAATGGCTTCATCAGCATGGTTGGCAGCGCATCCACCCAGGCCGTATCAAAGCCCATCGCCAGTACCAAAGCCCGAATGCCTTCGACAAAGGCCGGCAAAGCGCCACTGGCACGCAACATGCCAATTGCCACCAACATGGCAACCAAGTACGGAATGATCGTCACCGCAGTATGAAAGCCATCCTTGGCGCCCTCGATGAAAGCCTCGTAAGCATTGATTCGCTTGACCAAGGCGCCGATGAGAAAGATCACCAGTAACGCCAGCAACAGGAAATTCGACAACACCGAAGATTCAGCCGTCATCTGAGCCGCCGGCAGACTCGCAAAATACAGCGCCAGACCGCCGACAATGGCCGTTATGCCGCCCAGCCAGGTCAGTACCACGAGATCAAGACGGATGCGCTGCACCGCGGCGACAAACATAAAGCCAGCCAGTGTCGAACAATATGTCGCCATCAGAATCGGAATGAAGACATCGGTCGGATCGGCGGCGCCAAGTTGCGCACGGTAGGTAAAGATCGCCACCGGTAGCAAGGTCACCGAAGATGCGTTGAGGACCAGAAACAGAATCTGTGCATTGCTGGCGGTTTCCTTGTCCGGGTTCAGCTCCTGCAATTCACGCATCGCCTTCAGGCCCATCGGCGTGGCTGCGTTATCCAGGCCCAGCACGTTGGCGGCCATGTTCATGGTGATTGAACCCAGCGCCGGATGGCCACGCGGCACGTCAGGAAAAATCCGTGCAAACAGAGGCCCCAGCAGGCGTGCCATGACGGCAAGAAAGCCCGCCTTCTCGCCGATTTTCATCACCCCCAACCACAAGCACATGACGCCGGTAAGGCCGAGTGCGACTTCAAATGCTGTTTTTGCCGAGTCGAAAGCCGCTTTCATGACCAGCGAAAAGATCGCTGCGTCACCCGCCAGATACTGCACAACCGACGCGATGAAGGCGATCAGAAAAAAACCGATCCAGAGTGCGTTGAGCATTGCGGTGTTACAAAGCGCCGAGCCAGAGCAGGCCGACTACCGCCAGCCAGAGCAGCGCCGCCCGCCAGACCAGTGCGACGGCGGCGTCGATGCTCTCCGGCGCGGGTTGCTCTTCGGTGCCGATTTCAGGACGCAACAATTTGCTGTCAGCAATATTCAGCGCGCCGCCCAGACGAATGCCGAGTGCGCCGGCGCCAGCACTGAGAATTACCCCCTCGTTGGCATCGAGCCAGGAGTTGGCCTGTCCGCGCCAGCATTCCATCGCATCCTGGAAATTGCCGACGATCGCGAAGCTGAATCCCAGGATACGAGCCGGTAGCCATTCCAACCAGAACACGACTTGTTGCGCGAGATTGAAAAACACCACATCACTCTGCCACTGTTCACGGCAGGAATGGCTGAGGACATACAACAGAGCCCCGCCGACACCGGCCACCCAATACCAGAACAACACGCCAAACAATCTGCTCAGCGCCGCTTTCAGCGTTTCCTCCAGCGTCTGGCGAACCAGGTCATCTCTGTTTTCACCAGGTAGCAAACCAGGATTCCATGCCTGCAAAGCACGCCGTGCATCCGCCACTGCATCAGCGGACAACAATCGCGAGAGACTGGAGGCACGATACGAAGCGGCGCGAAAACCGAACATGAAATACAACAGCACCACCTCGAACACCCAGCCCAACAGCCCGAAAACACTGTCCAGCAAAACGGCAAGCACGCCAACGATCAGCGCCGGCAGCAACGCCCCCAGGCTCCAGGCCAGAAAACCATGCTGGTGACCGCCGGCATTGAAATTCTCCAGTAACCAGCGATGCTGGCGAGCTATCTTTTGCGCCGGCAGCACGGGAACGCGCGGCAGGTAGTGTTGCCAAGCCAGGGCGGCAAGCGGGACAAACAAACTCACTGGCAACCTCTCTCGTGTGCACTCATTCCATTGGCACTTCCACACTGAAATAACCCATCTGCATTACCGAGTCGGATGCCCGATAAATCTCCACCGTAGGCATTCGAATACCCTCGCCACGCGCTTGCAGATAGGTGTCCAAAGCAGCATAAACGCGGCTCGGCGCAAGCATGCTACCCGCCTTCACACGTGCAATCAGAACCGGTCGCGCCGGAATCGTGTCGATTTCCAGCGGCAAGCGAACCTTGCTGCCGGGGGGAACCAGAAATCCGGTGCGTGCGCGTCGATCGCCGACATCGACCAGATCCGGATTGGAATACAGAACGGTGATCGGCAGACCCGCTTGAATGCCATCGGCCAGCAAAACCTTGCTCGCTTCCACCGATTTGTCAGGCAGTTTCGAGTAATCACCCCGGCTTTCCAGATAGGCGTAGGTATAAGGCCCCGCGAAAGACGGTTCGATCTCAACCGGGTTGAAGCCGCCCCACCAGGTATAAACCAGTAGCAAAGGCAACACGAAAGCAAGCAGGAAAGGGCCCAGGCTGGGCAGATAATTCTTCAGATTCACTGGAGGCAATGGTCAAAAACAAACGTGCTGAAGATACTACAGATGCCTTGCCGACTGGCTTTCTATAATCCATCCGCACAGCAAGTACCGTAACCGCCCTTCTTCTTACTCAAGTTACCTAAAACAAGGAACCCCCTCATGCGCGCCCTGCTTTGCCTCATCCTGATCTGGTGCAGCACCTCTGCTTTTGCCGTAACCCCCGCTGGCATCTATCCGCCCGCAACAGTTGCAGTTCGCGCCGAGAAATTGGCGGCACACAGTTATTACATTCCCGGCATGGCAGGTGCGGCGAGTACCCGCAACCAGGGTTTCATGTCAAATGCGGGATTTGTCATCACACCAGCCGGGGTGGTGGTGTTTGATACCTTGGGCTCGCCATCGCTGGCGCAAGAAATGGTCAAGCGTATCCGGGAACTGACTGCGCTTCCGATCAAACGTGTCATCGTCAGCCACTATCACGCCGATCATTACTATGGCATCCAGGTGTTCAAGGATCTCGGCGCAGAAATCTGGGCGCATGAGGCAGGCAAGGGCGTGGTTGGCTCCGACGCGGCAAAACAGCGCTTCGAACAGCGCAAAGAGATTCTCGGGCAATGGATCAACGACCAGACACAGCGTTTTCCTGCACCGGATGTCTGGCTTTCCGGCGATACCGATTTCGAAGTTGGCGGCATGCAGTTCCGCGTCCGCCACGTCGGCCCGGCCCATTCGGACGAAGATTTGGTGCTGTTCGTCGAAGCAGACGGTGCGCTTTACGCAGGCGATCTGGTGTTCAAGGGACGGATTCCGTTTGTGGGTGATGCCGACTCGAAACGCTGGTTGAACGCACTGGAAAAACTGATTGCGTTGCAGCCAAAACTACTCGTACCCGGCCACGGCGGCGCATCCGACACGCCCATGGAAGATCTGACGCTGACGCGCGACTATCTGGTTTTCTTGCGCAACGAGATGGGCCGCGCGGTCGACGAGCTGATTCCATTCGAGGAAGCCTACGAAAAAACTGACTGGTCTCGTTACGAAAAGATGCCCGCCTTTCTCGAAGCCAACCGCAGAAATGCATACAACATCTACATCCAGATGGAAAAAGAGAGCCTCTCCGAATGAGTCAAACAATCAGCCAAACGATCAACGCCACTGCGTTTGAAACGGAGCTGCAAATAATCCAGGTTGAACAGCAGATTTCGCCAGCGCGTCTGAACGAACTGGGAGTGCATGGCTGGCCGACCTGGAAAGACGGCGTTGGCACGCGCCAACTGGATTACGACGCAGCGGAGAAAAGTTATTTGCTCGACGGTTCGGCCACGCTAAGCATGACGGATGGCGCCAGCATCAACGTCGAAAAAGGTGACTTGGTGATCATTCCGGCCGGCAAGTGCCAGTGGATCGTGCACCAACAGGTTCGCAGACATTACCGTTCTGACGCTTTGTCACCGGCTTGCTGCATTATTTGACTCAGAATTCAGGGTAAAGCCTGGGCACGTATGAGACCAAAGCAGCTTTTTGGATGCTGATCAGGCTGAGCCTTTACAAGCTTGAGCCGATAAAGCGGCAGTGCCAGACAGTGGCGCCTGGAGAACCCAGGCGCCAGATCAAACAAATTATTTCTTCTTGCCCTTGGTCGCCTTCACCGGGTTGGCGGCAGCTGTCAGCTGAGCACCAGCCTTGAAGCGAACCACGTTCTTGGCTTCGATCTTCATTTCCTTGCCGGTCTGCGGGTTGCGGCCGGTACGTGCCTCGCGCTTCTGCACACTGAAGGTGCCAAAGCCAATGAACTGGACGCTGTCGCCCTTGGCAACGGCTTCAGTAATCGCAGCAATGGCGGCACTAATGATTTCACCAGCTTGAACTTTTGAAGTCTCAGCCTTGGCAGCAACGATGTCGATCAGTTCGGATTTATTCATGCATGTCTCCTGACAATGATAGGGGCGGGTAAAAGCATTTTTTCGTGGCGTCTTCTGCATCAACTTCACCTCCAGCCACATCTGTCAAACCGGGCGACGGTGGGCAAATGTCCCTGAGTGGGTGGACCACATTGCTAGCGTAAGCGAGAAGCCAAGATCAGAGAAGGGGCACAAAGCCCACAAAACAAGAATTTCTGCTGATTCTTGCCGGAAAATCTCAGCACAGCCCAAAAAAATGGAGGGAGGCAACGAATTGCCACCCCTCTGATGTCATAACGATTGCGAAACGGCTCAGCGCGGCGCTACCGGGACCATGCCGCCAAACAGGCGCGGATCGATCATCGGAACCACCGTTCCCATCTGACCGCCATAGCCAGGCATGGTCAGAACATTGCCCATCGTCGGACCATAGGATTGCGGGTTAGCCATATTGCCCAACCAACCACCATACCAGTTCGGATTCAGCGGAGCAGTTGCCATATTGAGGGTGCGGGGATCAACCAATGCGCCAGCAAATTTCAGGTAAGTATTTGGATTCAAAGTATTCATCAGCAAACCCAGGGCACGCGGATCAACCGGCGTCATCAACCAGCGCATCAGTTTGTTTGGATCGGTCATCACCGTGGTCGCAGCCGAGATGAATTGCGGATCCATCAAAGCTTGTGACCAACTAGCCAGCACCACCGGATCCATCGCCTTGGCAAAATTGCCGTAAGCGCGCGGGTCCATCAGAGACGAGGTTGATTGAAGATACAGATTGGGATCCATCATCGCCTTGCTGGCTGAAATCAGGAACTCGGGCTCGGAGACTGTCGCCAGCGCGGCAATGAATTTCTTCGGGTCAGCCAGCATGTCGCCATTTCGCGTGAAGTCAGACAAGTATTTGACCCACTCATCGGTATTGGTAGGGACAGTCGCAGCCTGAGCATTTTGATTGGCCGGCGCTACCTGGGAAAAACTGGGCATGCTCAATGTTGCCAGTGCGATAGCAAAAATTGTGCGGGTGACTTTCATCCTAATCTCCATTAAATCAATATTAACAATCGCTTATGTACATCTCGCAAGGCGAGCGAGATGGATTGTGCCGTTAATCCAAAACAAGATGTCAGGAAAATTGCCTTGGTTAACATGCCATCAACACGCCGCAAGGAAGATGCAAAAGCAAGAAAAAACAATGAATCCCTGCTCACCATTCGAGATATCAGAAAAGCATACCCGGCTCGCCAAACGAAAAGGAGAAATGCTTGACTGCACCAGACTCGCCGCGTAGATTGAAACGTGCCTACTTGAACTTATCGATCAATGCTCAATCTATGTAGCGCAAAGGGGGCGACCTGGCTTCGACGGAGGTCGCGAAGCAGACAAGGGCATACCGAGGACCAGTTACCTCGTAAATACATCTGGAATCTAGTAGTCGCCAACGACGAAACCTACGCCCTAGCCGCTTGACGGTTAGGCTCCACACCGGATGGTTCATGGGCCGGGCTGGGAAACCAGCAGTGGAGTCATTAACATGGACTCGCGTTGATTCGGGCCACTTGGATCAACGTTAAATTTAGGTAGCTCGCTCGAACTTAGCCTGTCTGGCCGGCGAAGTTAGAGTTAAAACCAAATGACCAGACTAAGTATGTAGAACTTGCTGTAGAGGATTTTCGGACGCGGGTTCGATTCCCGCCGCCTCCACCTAAACTCAACGGAAACAACGACTTACGTTGTTTCCGTTTCCTTATATTGACCTATTCTTGGTTTGTTTTTGGGTGGCTTGGTCAGCTTTTTGGTCAGCATTTGCCGAGCTGAACATGGTCACTGCATGTCAGCTTGGCCTGACGCCCATTTCATCCAGTCCACGAGCTTCACAGTAAGCACGGCATTTCTGCCAAAAAAGATATCAGTCATCCCTCGTTCCCTATATGTCAAGTGAGGCAGGTCAAAGTAATCCACGCCATTACGCTACGACCGGAACATCGACTTCTATCCTTTTACGCACACCACCTGTTTCAGCGTGTGCAGCGTTTCGGTCAGGTCTCTCTGGTTTTCCATCACGGCATCGATGTCCTTGTAGGCGCCGGGAATCTCGTCGATCACGCCCTTGTCCTTGCGGCAGATCACCCCCTCCGTCTGGCGTGCGAGGTCGGATACGTTGAACTGCTTTTCCGCCGCTGTCCGGCTCATGCGTCGCCCCGCGCCGTGGGCGCTGGATGTGAAACTCTCCGGATTGCCCAGGCCGCGCACGATGTAACTCCTCGCGCCCATGCTGCCGGGGATGATGCCGAGATCGCCCTCATCGCCATACCGCCATCCTGTACGCCGTCCATGTCGCTGTATTTCAATTCCGGCGCCATGGCGGGCAGAACGGCCTTGATGCTCCAGCTACCTTGTTGACTCGGGTGGTAGTAACGTGCTCTGGCAATGGGCAATAGATCGACGATGCGTGCGTTGATCGCCAACAAGGCCGTCCGCTGCACCGGAAATCGGTCGGCAAGTTCGCTGATACGCGTGCGTTCAAAAGCCGCGTTGTAAACAAAGATGGACAGCAGGACGGAACCACAACCTTTGATCAGCGCGGTCACGAATCCGCGCGAGGGGTCGTTACCGGAGAAATCGAGGAATTCATCGTGTTGCAGCTCTCCGGTGGGTAACAGCGTGTGCAGGCTGAACTGGAAGGGAATCTGCTGGTAAGGGCGCGTGCCTGCCCAGATCGGGATGGGGAACTGGATGGTCTCGAAATCGATGAACTGCGCCGGCAGTGAATACGCTGCCAGATCGGCAGCGGCGCCCTTGGCGTCAAAATAGACGCTGTTGGCGAGGGTGTGGGTTTTGACGCGGAGCTGCTTCGGGTTGAGCAATTCATCGGGGACATCGCGTAAATCATCGATGCCTGTCTGGGCAAGTTCGCGCACTTTGGCCGCTCGAATTTTGGGCAGCCAATAAACGGGATATTCGGGATTCGGCTCGTTCCGGCTGCAATAGGCGTAGAAGCCGCATTCGTAGGGTGTGTCGCAGTGGGCGCCGACGCTGATCTCGGGTTCATGCTCTTCTGCAGATACGGGCTGGGCTTGCTTGATCCAGTCGGCGACTTCGTCATGCCGTGCCAGTGCTTCGGCAGTCAGGTCGTTTTCTTTCAGCAGCCCGCTGTAGTCGCCGTTGCCAGGGTAGACCCAGGTGTTATCGATGTGCGCCAAAGCGATCGTGCTGAGGGGAACGCCTGCTTGACCCGCGATGTAGGCTTGAACGGCCACATCGTCGCGGTGATAGTCCTTCACCGAGGTCGATGACTTCACTTCAATCATGCGCCAGGTGAGTTCTTCATCCGTTTCGTCAGGCAGCATCACATCGGCGAAAGCCAGCCCGCCGCCGGCTGAGAAGTCAGCCTCGAAGATGGGTTACGGCTGATTGAGCAACTCAGCCGTGCGCGAAAAAGCAGATTCGAACACTGTCTGCACTGCATTATCAGGTTTGATGCGACGAGTTGTGACGCATGGAAACGGGGCGCCGAAATCAGACGACAAATTGGCCGCAGGCTAGTCGGTATGGACTTGCAGCTTCGTGGGCGCTTCTTGCGACTCAGTCTGTCGTCGAGGTAACCATACTGCCTCACGCCACGATCTTTCTTGGACTGGCTGAGTCCAGAAGCGAATCCTTGTAAACAGAAACCCGTCACCCAGTGGAGATTAAATGCCGCAACTTATTGAGCATGTCGATGCAATCGCACGTCGCCTCGGCCGCGATGTCTTGTTTGTTGAGTTTGGCCAGCCCGATCCTGGATCGGCATCCGTTGCCTATCAGGACGATCCATCACGTCATGCATTGCTCGCTTGGTTGGATGCCAATGCGATTGCATGGGCTCCTGCCGGAGCGATTGCGTCGGAAACCCGCCTGGATTCGTACCGGGGCCAGATTTACATCGGTCTTCCCTATGAGGAGTCGGATCCCAGGTACTGCCAGCTCCGGGATCATCTGGAAAATCCCGATGGAACGATGCGAGATTCCCACGTCACGTTCTATGTCATTTCATTGCAATTGGCGAACATGAATGTTCACCACGACGAACCCGGTTTTTGGGAGCGCTGGGGGGAAAATTTATAAGCTATGACAACTCTTACTGCCGGCAATTTGCAGGTAATTCCTGGCCGGCTTAATCATCTGGATAGGGTTCCAGAAAGCTGTCATTGGCTGCCATTTAGGGTTTAACGTTGACGGTCGGCAATGGCCGATGAGCGGAAGTAGACTGTGGACACCACCAACGGCGGCTTCAAGTTCATTGCAGCCGTTGGTGAAAGCCGGGTTCAACAGTGCATTCCGTTTTTTGAGTTCTGGCACTACCTCATCTTGCTGCAGAAATCCCACGCTATATTCCGGATACCTTTTTTACGCCGTTGTCTGTTTCTCCGTTCTCAGTCGCCAGCGCCCGAGCAACTTACTTTTCGCACCCGCAGGCCGGGAACCCGCGCCAATGCGGGAGATGGCGTGTTGAACGCTCAAGAGAGAAATTCGCGGAACCGCGTCAACACTGGCGTTACAGGCAAAAAAAATCCCAACCGATAAGAGTTGGGTTTTGTGTGGATGGTCGTTGATTCAGGAACCGAACCCGCGTCCGCTGTCCATATAAAAGTCCGTCCGCAAGCACACAGTCCAGATTTTCTATCATTTGGCCGTTTTCGCGGACATTCGCCGGATCGGGCGGACAGCCAGCGCCAAGCGGTTCGCGGTTGCCGGTGGGTGCCAGTCGCCATCCGAGATTGCGAGCAGAGCAGCAAAAGCGCGAGGTAATGCACTTGCATTTACACGGCAAGGCGATTGCATTACCATGAATGAAATCCACACTTTTGATCGTAGCGTGCCATGGCTGCCACCCTTGAAGTCGAATCCACCCTGACCGACCGTTACCAGACTACGGTGCCGGAAACCGTTCGCCGCGCCCTCAGCTTGGGCAAACGGGACAAGATCCACTACACGATCCGCCCCGGCGGCGAAGTTGTGCTGACGCGCGCCGAGGTGTCCGAAGGTGACGATCCGGTGCTCGGAAAGTTTCTGGGCTTCTTGGCGCGCGACATTGCCAGCCATCCGGAACGGCTCCAGACGGTTGATGCCCAATTCTTGCAGCGCATCCAGTCGCTGGTCGGCGGCATTGACGTTGAACTAGACGCTGCCTTGTCGGCAGATGATG
>JBBQQT010000027.1:0-29335 GCA_038215555.1 Burkholderiales bacterium
CGGTGAAGCTGACGTAGGTGACCGGCGAGCCCGACCAGTTGTTGATGGTCACCGTAAACGTGGTCCACTGGCCCGGCGCGACCTGGTTCAGAGCCACCGTCTTGTTCACGGTCAACTGTGCATTGGCGGTCAGGTTGGCGCTGGCCGCCGGGCTGGCATGGCCGGCGGGGTTGTCCACCGCGTTCAGCGCGATGCTGTTGGTGTGCGGGCCGTCCGTGGTCGTGGTGGCATAGGCGGTGATTGTGCAATTGCCGCCCGGTCCGGCGGTCGCGCCGGCCAGATTGATGGTGGCGTTGGTCGTATCCACCGGCGCGGTGAGCGTGCCGTTGTTCGAGCCGGTGCCGTTACAGGTCACTGACGGATTCGCTATTGCCGCTACCGGCGAGCTGGTCGTACCCAGCAGCGTGATCGTGGTGCCGGTCAGGTTGTCGTCGAAGCTGGTGATAACGAGCGGATTCACCGTGCTGTTGTTGCTGATGACGATGGACATCAACGAAGGCTGCCCAGCCGGCACAGTGGTTGGATTAAAGCTCTTGGCGACGCTGATCGGGGAGTTGACGATAACGCTCCGGCTGAAGCCTGGGCTGGTCAGACCGCGCGTGTTACCGATGGCGCCCACCGCCAACGTGTTGGCGAAGGTCTCGCTGGTGCCCGTTACCGTCGGCACGATGACCCTGGCGCTGATCGCGCAGGTACCCCCTTGGCCGATGGTGCCGCCAGTCAGGGTAATGCTGTTCGTTCCTGATGTGGCGGAGACGCTGCCGTTGACGGCGCCGGTACCGTTGCAGCTGGTGCTGGCATTAGCCGGGCTGGCCACCACCATGCCGGCAGGCAAGGTATCGGTGAAGCTGG
This sequence comes from Burkholderiales bacterium, assembly GCA_038215555.1. Taxonomy (GTDB): domain Bacteria; phylum Pseudomonadota; class Gammaproteobacteria; order Burkholderiales; family Thiobacillaceae; genus PFJX01. The sequence continues at coordinate 853 of JBBQQT010000027.1, forward strand.
TCAGCGGCATGGTAGAGCCCGCATTCGGATTAGTCAGCGTGAAAGTGAGTGTAATCGGGTCACCGGCAATGCCCGGGGAGGGGCTGAATGACTTGCTGCCAGTGGGCGCCGATAGCGCGGTAACCACTAGCGTGGCGTTGGCGAGCGTGCCGTTGTAAACGGGTACGCCATTCTCCAGGGCCGTATAGCCGCTGGTTGTAACATTCGGCGTGGTGTTGGCGGGAATCGTCGCGACATGACTGCCGGGCACGATGGAGGTGACGTTGACCTGGAAACTGCACTGGCCGTCGACGCCGGCGACGCTTGCCGGAATCGTACCCCCGGTCAGCACCACGCTGGAACTGCCGGGCGCACTGCTGACGCTGCTGAAGCCGCAACCGTTGACGCTGACCAAGGGGTTGGCGATGTCGATATCGGCGGGCAACACCACTGTCACGTTGGCGGCGGTCAATGCGATAGTGGAGTCGTTAGCGATGGTGATCGTGTAAGAGGAAACATCGCCCTGGTTGATGGTCGCCGGACTGAACTGGTGGTTGATCGTCGTCGTCGCTGCAGCCAGTCCGGGGAAAATCGCCAGTCCGGCCAGCAGACAGAAAGCTCGCTTCAATTTCAGGACAGACGAACGCACGTACTCGGAAACCATCTCAATAACCTCGCAAAATTAAGTCGCGGCGTGAACTGTCGCCAAAGAAAAAACACACCAAAACCAGGACTCGGAACTTGGCCGCCGATTAAACCACCGAGACCCAGGCATTCAAAGCAATTCAAAGCGAGACGTTGCCAAATTTGGAGGCAAATTCTTACGTTCGCCGGCAACTCCATTTCTCTCACTTTACAATGCGGCCTCCCCATGGAGGACACCATGTCCCATACCCTGCTGCTGGTCGATGGCTCGTCCTATCTCTACCGCGCTTTCCACGCCATGCCCGACCTGCGCAACCCGGAAGGGCTGCCGACCGGGGCGATGTATGGCGTCATCAACATGCTGAAGAAATTGCGCAAGGATTACCCCACCGCCTACGCCGCCTGCGTGTTCGATGCCAAGGGCAAGACTTTCCGCGATGACTGGTATCCCGAATACAAGGCCAATCGACCGTCGATGCCGGATGACCTGGTTAGCCAGATTGCACCGCTGCATAACGCGGTGCGCGCACTCGGCTGGCCGTTGCTGATGATCGACGGTGTCGAGGCGGATGACGTGATCGGCACGCTGACGCGGCAGGCGGAAGAAGCCGGCATGCAGGCGGTGGTGTCCACCGGCGACAAGGATTTGGCGCAACTGGTGACGCCGCAGGTCAGCTTGATCAATACGATGACCAATGAGGTGCTGGACGAAGCCGGCGTGCTGGCCAAATTCGGCGTGCCGCCGGCGCGCATCGTCGATTACCTGACGCTGGTCGGCGATACCGTCGACAACGTACCGGGGGTGCCAAAGTGCGGCCCGAAAACCGCCGTCAAATGGCTGACGGAATTCGGCGATCTTGACGCCTTGATGGCGCGCGCTAGCGAAGTGAAAGGCGCGGTCGGCGACAACCTGCGCAACGCGCTTGAGTGGCTGCCGATGGGGCGCAAGCTGATCACGGTGAAATGCGATGTCGAACTGCCGCAACGTTTGGATCAGCTGGACTGGAAATCGGAAGACCGCGAAACACTGGCCGTGCTGTTCGCCAAGTACAACTTCCGCACTTGGCTGCGCGAGGTTCAGAGCGCAGAAAGTAGCCTGGATGCAGCGCAGCGGAATCCGGGGATTGTGTCAGCGACTGAGCTCCCGGATTCCGCTGCGCTGCATCCGGGAGCAACACCTCGCCACTACGAAACAATCCTCGACACAGACGCGCTAACCCGCTGGATAGACAAGCTCGCTGCCGCCGACTTGATCTGCCTCGATACCGAAACCACCAGCCTCGATCCGATGACGGCGCAGTTGGTCGGCCTGTCGTTCAGCGTCGGCGCGGGCGAAGCGGCTTACCTGCCGCTGGCGCATCGCTATGCCGGGGCGCCGACGCAGTTGCCGCTGACAGAAACGCTGACGAAACTGAAGCCGCTGCTGGAAGACGCCGGCAAGGCCAAGGTCGGCCAGAACCTGAAGTACGACTGGCATGTGCTGATGAACCACGGCATCCATCTGCGGGGCATCGCGCACGACACGCTGTTGCAAAGCTACGTGCTGGAAGCACACGAACGGCACGACATGGACACGCTGGCGGCGCGGCATCTGGGCGAGACGACGATCAAATATGAGGAGGTGTGCGGCAAGGGTGCCGGGCAGATCGGCTTCGATCAGGTCGACATCGAGCGCGCCGGCGCTTATGCCGCCGAAGATGCCGATATCACGCTGCGGTTGCATCAGCGCATGCACCCGGCGTTGGTCGCGGAACCACATCTGGAGTCGGTGTACCGCGACATCGAAATGCCGTTGCTGCCGATCCTGGCGCGCGTCGAACGCAATGGCGTCAAACTCGATGCCGATTTGTTGCGCGCACATTCCGGCACGCTGGCGCTGGAAATGATGGTGTTGGAAGCCAAGGCGCATCAGGCCGCCGGCCAGCCGTTCAACCTGAACTCGCCGAAGCAGCTAGGCGAAATTCTGTTCAACCAACTCGGCCTGAAGCCGAAGAAGAAAACCCCCGGCGGCGCGCCTTCGACGAATGAAGATGCATTGCAGGAATTGGCGCTGGATCATCCGCTGCCGAAGCTGATCCTCGACTATCGCGGTCTGGCGAAACTGAAATCGACCTACACCGACAAGCTGCCGAACATGGTCAATCCACGCACCGGTCGCGTGCATACCAACTATTCGCAGGCGGTGGCGGTGACCGGGCGGCTGTCGAGCAACGAACCCAACCTGCAGAACATCCCGGTGCGATCAATGGAAGGCCGCAAGATTCGCGAGGCGTTCATCGCCGAGCCGGGTTGCGTCATCGTCTCGGCCGACTATTCCCAGATCGAACTGCGCATCATGGCGCATCTGTCCGGCGATGCCAGCCTGCTGCAAGCCTTCGCCGCCGATGCCGACATCCACGCCGCCACCGCCGCCGAAGTGCAGGGTGTGGCGCTGGAATCGGTGATGCCTGACATGCGGCGGATGGCGAAAGCGGTCAACTTCGGCCTGATCTATGGCATGTCTGCGTTCGGCCTGGCGGCGCAACTCAATGTCGAACGCAACGTCGCGCAGGCGTATATCGACCGCTATTTCGCGCGCTATCCTGGCGTGCTGGATTACATGAACCGGACGCGCGAACAGGCGAAAACTGACGGTTACGTCGAAACCCTGTTCGGCCGCCGTCTGTATCTGCCGGAAATCCGCAGCAACGGCCCGCGTCGACAAGGCGCCGAACGCGCCGCCATCAATGCACCGATGCAGGGCACGGCGGCCGACCTGATCAAGCTGGCAATGATCGCGGTACAAGGCTGGCTGGATGACAGTGGCCTGCAATCAAGACTGATCATGCAGGTGCACGACGAACTGGTGCTGGAAGTGCCGCAAGCGGAACTGGAAACCGTCCGCGTCGGCCTGCCGCAAAAGATGTGCGGCGTGGCGCAACTGAATGTGCCGCTAAAGGCGGAAGTCGGCGTCGGCGCGAACTGGGAGGCGGCACACTGAACGCCGCCGCCGGGAAACCATGCCATACCTCACGCCTGCACCCGCGATTGCACCCACGCGCCTTGTTGCAGGGCAGCATCCTCTGTTAGCATCCGCGGCCTATGAACATGATTCGCCAGCACTTTTTTCGATTTACCTGGCGGCCTTCGGCGGCCGGGATGGATTGACGTATCCGTGTTGATGTAAACGCGATCTCAGATTCCCCGAAAACCGCCAGCCCGCTGGCGGTTTTTCGTTCAGGGCTGGCACCCACTGGAGCAGCAAAATGGCACACATCCGAACCGACGATACCCGCATCGAGCAGAGCGACGAATTGCTCGCGCCAATGCAGATCATGCGCGAACTGAAAGCGAGCGAAGCTGCACTGAAAACCACTTTTCAGGCACGTAACCATATCCATGATGTGCTGCGTGGTGCCGATGATCGCCTGGTCGTGGTGGTTGGCCCGTGTTCGATTCACGACACCGCTGCGGCGCTGGAATATGCCGCGAAATTGAAGCTGCTGGCGACCGAACTGGAAGCCGACCTGATCACCGTGATGCGGGTGTACTTCGAGAAGCCGCGCACCACCGTCGGCTGGAAAGGGCTGATCAACGATCCGCACATGGACGACAGTTTCGACATCAACGAAGGCATGCGGCTGGCGCGCAAGCTGTTGCTCGACCTTAACGAAATCGGCCTGCCGTGCGGCACCGAATTCCTTGATCTGATTTCGCCGCAGTACATCGCCGACCTGGTCGCCTGGGGCGCGATCGGCGCCCGCACCACCGAATCGCAATCGCACCGGCAACTCGCCTCCGGCCTGTCGTGCCCGGTCGGCTTCAAGAATGGCACCGACGGCGGCGTCAAGATGGCGGTGGATGCGATCAAGGCGGCCACCGCGCGGCATCATTTCGTTTCGATCACCAAATCCGGCCATGTCGCTGTGTTCAAAACCGCTGGCAACGAGGATTGCCACATCATCCTGCGTGGCGGCAAAGCACCCAATTACGACGCTGCCAGCGTCAACGCCGCGTGCAAGGATTTGGCTGGCGCCAACCTGCGCCAGCAGGTGATGATCGATTTCTCGCACGCCAATTCGAGCAAGAAATTCGAACGCCAGATCGACGTTGGCCATGATATCGCCGGCCAGATCGCGGCCGGTGACCAGCGAATTTTCGGCGTCATGATCGAAAGCCATCTCAACCCGGGTCGGCAGGATCTGGTACCCGGCAAGTCGCTGGCGCATGGCGTCTCGGTGACCGATGCCTGCATCGGCTGGGACACCACCGAACCGCTGTTGCGCGCGCTGGCCGAAGCTGTGCGGGCACGTCGTCTGGCGACACCGGCCGAAGAGGAATAAGGGGAAGAGACGCCGCCTGGCCCGATAGGCTAGAATTCGCGCCGGCGGGCCTCCCCGCATGGCTAAGCCGTGAACCTGGTCAGATCCGGAAGGAAGCAGCCACAGCGGTCGATACCAGTGCCGGGGGTCAGGCTCGCCACCTCCCCAAATTCCAAAAATCGAGGTGTTCAGCATGAATCAAGCTGCACTTTTCGCCCGCATCACTTTAGCGACGATGGCCATGCTGCTCGGCCTCTGCCTGTCTTTCCCCTCGCACGCGATCAGCGGCGCCAGCATTCAAGTCGGTTACGGTGACGAGCACACGCAAGCCGCCCAGGTCAGCTTGCGCTGGGACTGGAACAAGTACTGGAGCTTGAGTGAAAAATGGAATGTCAGCGGGTTCTGGGAAGGCGGCCTGGGTTACATGCAAAGCGATGGTGTCGGCGAACGCAACATCTGGGATGTCGGCTTTACGCCGGTGCTGCGGCTCCGCCCTGGCATCAGCCGGTTCTATCTCGAAGGCGGCATCGGCGCACGCTACCTGTCGGACAAGTGCCTGACCAACTGTCGCCAACTCGGCAGCAAGCTGCTGTTCAGCGACATCCTCGGCTTCGGCTGGAACCTGGGCGAGAAAGACCGTTATGAACTCGGTTACCGCTTCCAGCATTACTCCAACGCCCAACTGGCCGACCCGAACGATGGCGTCAACTTGCACATGATTCGCCTCGGCTTCAACTACTGATCCACTCTTGATCCACTCCCGGTCCTTCTCGCCCACTTCATGAGCCATCAAGTTCTCGCCCGCAAATGGCGTCCGCGCAATTTTTCGCAACTGGTTGGCCAGGAACATGTGGTCCGGGCGCTGTCCAACGCGCTGGCGCAAGGCCGGTTGCATCACGCCTACTTGTTCACCGGCACCCGCGGCGTTGGCAAGACGACGCTGGCGCGCATCCTCGCCAAGTGCCTCAACTGTACGCATGACGACCACCCCACCGCCGAGCCTTGCGGTGTCTGCCCGGCTTGCACGGAGATTGACGGCGGCCGCTTCATCGACCTGATCGAAATCGACGCCGCCTCGAATACCGGCATCGACAACATGCGCGACGTCATCGAGAACGCGCAGTACGCGCCCACCGCCGGGCGCTACAAGGTGTACATCATCGACGAAGTGCACATGCTGTCGAAGAACGCCTTTAATGCGATGTTGAAGACGCTGGAAGAACCGCCCGGCCACGTCATTTTCATCCTCGCCACCACCGACCCGCAGAAAGTGCCGGTCACCGTGCTGTCGCGCTGCCTGCAGTTCAACCTCAAGCAGATGCCGCCGGGACACATCTCCGGCCACCTGAAGAACGTGCTGGAAGCAGAAAACATCCCGTTCGAAGCCAGCGCGCTCAGCCTGCTCGCCCGTGCCGCGGCCGGCAGCATGCGTGACGCGCTGTCGCTCACCGACCAGGCCATCGCCTACTGCACCGGCGAAGTAAAAGAAGCCGAAACCCGCGCCATGCTCGGTGTCATCGACCAGGCCTATCTGATGCCGATCCTGGAAGCGCTGGCTGCGCAGGATGGTCCGCGCCTGATGGCGGAAGCGGCCGAACTGGCCGCGCGCGGCTTTTCATTCGACGCCGCCTTGCAGGATATGGCGGCGGTGCTGCATCAGATTGCCCTTGCCCAGAGCGTGCCGGAAGCGGTGAGTGAAGACACGCCAGAGCGCGAACGGCTGTTTCAGTTGGCCAGTCAACTCGACCCGGAAAGTGTGCAACTGCATTACCAGATCGCCACCCTCGGCCGCCGCGATCTGGAATGGGCGCCGGATGAATACGCTGGTTTCAGCATGACGCTGCTGCGCATGCTGGCGTTTGCGCCGGGTGATACACCGGGTGACAGACCTGCCGCACACGCGCCAGTCCAAACAGCCGGCAACGCAAGCGTCACACCGCTTGCCGCCGCCGCGAAAACACCGGCACGACCGGCTGCCGCCGCATTGAGCGCGCTGAGTTCAAGCAGCCCACCCCGCCCGCCGATTGCCATCGCGGCGGCGGCGAATGAACCGCTGCCAGTCGCCGGATTGAATCAAACCGTCGCGAATCTTCCCGCCGCAGCCATCGCCTCCGACTGGCGACCGCTGGCGGAAAGCCTGCCCGGCCTGGTGCGCCAGCTCGCCATGCAATGCGAACAAATCGAACGCAGCGACACGGTCCTGCGTCTGGCGTTGCCGGAAAGCCAGAAAGCCCTGCTCGCCAGTGTCGGCGACAAACTTCGCGCGGCTTTGGCGGAAAAACTCGGTGCCGCGATCAAGATTGAAATCGACCTCACTGCTGACACCCGGCAATCGCCCGCCGCCGAACGCGCGCGCGAACAGGCCGTGCGTCAAAGCGAAGCCGAACAAGCCATCCACGACGATCCCAACGTGCAACTCCTGGTGCGCGAATGCGACGCCACTCTCACCCACATCCGCCCGCGCAGCGCGGCGGCAAGCTAATTATTTGAAAGGCAACACATGATCAAAGGCGGAATCGGCAATCTGATGAAACAAGCGCAGGCGATGCAGGAAAACATGCAGAAGCTGCAGGCAAAACTGGCCGAAATGGAAGTCGAAGGCGAATCCGGCGCGGGACTGGTCAAAGTCACCATGACCGGCAAACACGACGTCAAACGCGTCAGCATCGATCCGTCGCTGCTGGCCGACGACAAGGACATGCTGGAAGACCTGATCGCTGCCGCCTTCAACGACGCAGTCCGCAAAGTCGATGCCTATAGCCAGGAAAAGATGTCCAGCGCCACCGCCGGACTGCCGCTGCCGCCGGGGTTCAAGCTGCCGTTTTGATTTATTGGAAAGCGGCTGCAACTATTTTATGTATGCACAAAATAGTTTGGCATTCAAATTAATGTGCATACAATAATAACCGTGAACATCACATTTGATTCAGGCAAAGACACTGCAAACATCGCCAAGCATGGCGTGTCGTTGACACTGGCATCTGATCTGGAATGAGATGCGCTGCTGACCGAACCTGATTGTCGGCGCGAGTACGGCGAGACGCGCATGATCGGCGACGCGTCCCTCGGCACTCGACTTTTCTGCGTGGTTTTCAAGGATCGAGGCGATATTCGCCGCGTTATCAGCCTACGCAAGGCGAATGAAAGGGAACTAAGACGCTATGCAAGTCAAATCTAAATCTGGCCGGATATTCGAGTTGCCAACCCCGGAAGAAAATGCATCGATCAATGCCGGGATTGCAGCCGACCCGGATACATACGAACTTGATGATGCCGAGTTTGCGCAACTCAAGCGCTTGGGCCGTCCACCCGCCGCAGTCACCAAGGAGCGCATTACCATTCGACTGTCCCGTGAAGTGGTTGAACAATTCCGGGCCAGCGGCGATGGCTGGCAAACCCGTGTTGATGCGGCGCTTCGCGATTGGCTAAAAACCAATACACCGGTGTAATTCCTTTTGTTTATCCTGGCCTCCCTTTCCGAGCCAGTCCGCTTTAGAGCCCCTGTCGAACCTGTCCCCGATTAATCACCTCAGCGCAATGAATCCGAGCAAAGTCGATCGAGCCCGTGTGTCTGTTTTGACCGACCTGCCCAATATCGGAAAATCCTGTGCTGACGATCTGCGATTGCTCGGCATACTCGAACCCGGCCAGCTGGTTGGTCAGTGCCCGTTCGAAATGTATGCGCGGCTCTGCGAATTGACCGCCACTCGCCATGACCCATGCCTGCTTGATGTTTTCATCTCCATCACGCGCTTCATGGCTGGCGAGGAACCTCACCCGTGGTGGGCATACACGAAAGAACGAAAAAAATTAATGACGCAGTCGGATTCCTCTCAACTCCGATTTAAAGCTGCCAGGACAGGAAAGAAGCCAGTCAACTGATGTCCGTCCCCAACTCCCTTGCCAGCCTGATCGACGCCCTCCGCGTCCTTCCCGGCGTCGGCCCGAAATCGGCGGCGCGGATGGCGTATCACTTGCTGCAACGCGATCGCGCCGGCGCGGCGAAGCTGGCAGCGGGACTGACCAGCGCACTCGATACCTTGCAGCATTGCCAGCGCTGCAACAATTTCAGTGAAGCGCCAATCTGCGAAACCTGCACCAGTCCGCGCCGCGATGCGCGCCAGTTGTGCGTAGTGGAAATGCCGGCGGATTTGAATCGGCTGGAAGAAACCCAAGCTTACAAAGGCCTGTATTTCGTCTTGATGGGCCGGCTGAGTCCGCTCGATGGCATCGGGCCGAAGGAAATCGGGCTGGAAAGATTGATCGAACGCGCCCGCGACGGCGTCACCGAAGAAGTCATCCTCGCCACCAATTTCACTGCCGAAGGTGAAGCCACCGCGCATTACGCCAGCGAACTCCTGAAGGCGCGCGGCCTCTCGGTCAGCCGCATTGCGCGCGGGCTGCCGGCTGGCGGCGAACTCGAACACGTCGATGGCATGACCATCGCGCAAGCGCTGCTGGATCGGCGCGCTGTCTGAAAGACCACATGAACATAGAACATCAGCAGACACCGCTGGAAAAACTGATGGCGGAAATGGCCGCCGGCGATGATTTCCCCGCCTTGTCGCGCACGATCACCGAGATCAATCACACCGTCGGCAATGACACCAGCAGCACCAGCCAAATGACCGACATCATTCTGCGTGATATTTCATTGACCAAGAAACTGCTGCGTCTGGTCAATGCCGCGCATTTCGGTTCTTTTGGCAGCCAGCCGATCAGCACCATTTCACGCGCCGTCTACATCCTTGGTTTCGATGCGGTGCGCAATGCGGCGGTCTCGCTGATGCTGTTCGAGCACCTGCGCAATCATTCGAATGTCGATATCTTGCGCGGCGAGGCGATCGACAGTTTTTATCGCGGCGTGCTTGGACGCCTGCTCGCCAGCAGTTCCGGCGTGCGCGATGGCGAAGAAGCCTTCATCAGCTCGCTGTTCCGCGACCTGGGCAAGTTGATGGCACGGTTTCATTTCTTCGACAAGACCGAGCAAGTGAATACCTTGATGGCGCAGGAAATGGTCGATGAGTCGACCGCCAGCCGCCAGATATTGGGCGCGGATTACGACGAACTCGGTCTGGCGATTGCCAAACACTGGCATTTCCCGCCCAACCTGCTGCACGCGATGGCGCCGCTGGATGCTGCGCCGCTGAAGAAACCGGGGGTGAATAACTCGGAGCGCCTGCGCATCGTCGCCAACATGGCGCGCGACCTGCATCGCAGCTTTGCCGGCAAGTCGGCCAAGGAGCAGGAGCAGTCGATCGAAAACCTGTTTCAGCGCTACCACGACGCAGCCCAGATCACGCGAGAAAGTCTGTTTGAAACTGCGCATAAAGCGGCGCATACGGTCAGAAGCGAGACTGCGATCCTGAATATCGACATCAGCAATAGTGCGTTGATGAAACAACTGCTCGACGGTCCCGCTGACGAGGAGGATGAACAAGTTGATTCCGCCGCGATGGCGGATGCGCTGGCCGCCGATGCAGAAAATGATCCAACCAACGTGCTCGCGCTGGGCATGCAGGACATGACCCAGATGATGCTGGGGGATTACCACCTGGCGGACATTTTCAAGCTGGTGGCGGAACTGTTCTACCGCACCGAACTGTTCGACCATGTCGTGATTTGTGTTCTCGACCGCGCCAGCCAGAGCCTGATCGGCCGCGTTGGCCTCGGCCAGAATGCTTCACAAATGCGCAGCGCGTTCCGCATCCCGCTGTCATTCTCGCCAGACGTATTCCATGCCGCCATCGCCAACGGCCAGGACATCATGATTTCTGACGCCAGCGCGGATAACATTCGCAATCGAATTCCGGAATGGCATCACCGCACACTGCATGCGCATTCCTTCCTGCTGCTGCCGATCATGGTGAAAGACAAGCCGCTTGGCCTGATCTATGCCGACCGAGGGGTGCAGCCCTTGCAGATTTCGACACAACTGCTTGGTCTGCTGAAGACCACGCGCAATCAGGCCGCGCTGGCACTGAAGCTGAAACTTTGAATCGGAAAAGCGACATGGAACTCAACACCCTTACCGCACTCGGCCCACTCGATGGCCGTTACCGCCGCAGCGGCGCCAAGTTGGCCCCGTATTTCAGTGAATTTGGCCTCATCCGCTATCGCGTGCAGGTTGAGGTGGAATGGCTGAAAGCGCTCGCCGCCGACCCGGCCATCGCTGAGGTGCCGCCGTTCAGCGACGCCACAGCGAGCGAACTCGACGGCATCGTCAGCGGCTTTACGCTGATCGACGCGGAAGCGGTGAAGACGCATGAAAAAACCACCAATCACGACGTCAAGGCAGTTGAGTATTTTCTGAAGGACAAGCTGGCCGGCAACCCGGAAGTAATGCGAGTCAGCGAATTCATCCACTTCGCCTGCACCTCGGAAGACATCAACAACCTGTCGCATGCGCTGATGCTGGAAGCCGCCCGACGCGAAGTCATGTTGCCGGCGATCCTGCAACTGGAAACCCGGCTGGAAGAACTCGCCGTCACGCTGGCCGACCTGCCGATGCTGGCCCGCACGCACGGCCAGCCGGCGTCGCCGACCACGCTGGGCAAGGAAATGGCCAACGTGTTGTACCGCGTCCGGCGCGCCACGCAACGCATCGCGCGAGTCGAAATGCTGGGCAAGATCAACGGCGCGGTGGGCAATTACAACGCGCATCTTTCGGCCTACCCGGAGTTCGACTGGGCCGCCTTCGCGGAAAAGTTCGTCACCGGCCTCGGCCTGGACTTCAACCCGTACACCATCCAGATCGAGCCGCACGATTACATGGCCGAGTTGTACGACGCGTTCGCCCGCCTCAACACCATCCTGATCGACCTCGACCGCGACGTCTGGGGCTACATCTCGCTGGGTTACTTCAAGCAGAAGGTGAAGGAAGGCGAAGTCGGTTCCTCGACCATGCCGCACAAGGTCAACCCGATCGATTTCGAGAACTCGGAAGGCAACCTCGGCTTCGCCAACGCGTTGTTGCGCCATCTTTCGGAAAAACTGCCGATCTCACGCTGGCAGCGCGACCTGACCGATTCCACCGTGCTGCGCAACATGGGCACCGCGCTGGGATACACCCTGCTCGGATATGAAAGCCTGCTGCGGGGCCTGGGCAAACTGGAAGCCAACCCGGCACGTCTGGCGGAAGACCTGGACAATAACTGGGAAGTGCTGGCCGAACCGATCCAGACCGTGATGCGCCGTTATGGCCTGGAGAAACCCTACGAACAATTGAAGAAGCTGACCCGTGGCCAGGCCGGCATCAACCGCGAAACGCTGGCGGCGTTCATTCTCGATCTGGCCATACCGGACGAAGCCAAGCAACATCTGCTGGCCATGACGCCAGCCAGCTACACTGGCAACGGCGCAGAACTGGCAAGGAAAATCGTGCAATTCTGAATACACGGTTCGTTTTAACGCCCGAATAACTTATGCAGATAAAAATGGGGGGTGCGATGTCCAATCCTGAACTTCGTCAGCAAAAGTGGCTGGAACTGGCGGGCTATGAAATTCATGGCCCGTTCGAAGACAAACTGTATGGCTTGACCTGCATCGTCGGCGACCTGCTGGCCGCGCGCAGGGTTTCGCTGATGCTGCTCGACGTGGCGCCTGGCGACAAGGGGCCGAGCCTTAAGTTGGCCGCGTTGTACGGTGAACTGCCGGAAGATGCCTGGAAGGAAGAGCAAAGCGCCGGTCAGGGCATCGCCGGCGAAGTGCTTGCCAGCGGCGTCAGCCTGCGGATCGCCAATATCGCCCAATCGCCGTGGAAGGAGCTGGCGCGGTATGACATCGACAACGGCGGTTTCATGTCCTGCCCGATCATGCTGGGAGGGCGCCCGGCCGGCGTGCTGAACATCAGCCAGCCCATCGACCGCGCCCACTTTTCCAAGAACGACCAGGCCAACGCCGAACTGGCCGCATTACTGGTCGGCCGCGCAATCCAGATCGGGCGACTGGACCGGTTGCTCGACTCACGCTTTGCCCAGATGGCCTTCACCCTGGAAGGCAATACCGACGCCTGCACCGTGATTTCTCTGACCGCGCACGATCCGGACAAGGTGGCCAAGATGCTGGCGCGCGGTTTCTACCGCGAAATGCGCCACTGCGGCTTCACGCCCAACCAGGTCATCCACGCCGCCGGTGAAATCATCTCCGAACTGACCGGCAGTTTGAACCGGCACAAGAAACGGTTGGGGGAGGAATGAAATGGTGGCCAGTTGGAAGCAATAGTGGAATTACTTGAATAGGGCAAGGTGTTGATTTATCAAGATGATATTGGACATGTGTACAAATTGAATCAACGCCTTGCCATCACATTCCAGGTTATTGGACATGTCCGATAACATTTTACGGCCCCGTTTGGGGCGGTGGGTTTATTGCTGGCTTATTCGCATTCGGCGTGTCTTCACACGCATTGCTCCCCGCGAATGAAAATAAACCAAATGACGTTGCATTAAATAAAAATCACGGCTTTGTTGTGCCCGCCACTCTCAAGGTCGAAGCCAAAACGCTCGTTCAACAGAAATGGGCTAGCGTAATAACGGCATGCCAGGTCTACAGAAATATTCCGCCTCATTAATATTTGACGGTATTGACGAGAACTTTGACTATGCACCTCCCGATGCACAGAGGATAGATGTCAAATTCACAATACCAAATGACAGCGACATAATACCAAGAGGCTATCGCGCCGCCGGGCATCGCTGTTTCTTTTGGATTTCGCGGGATGGCTCAACTGCTCTAATTTTTAAACGCCCTTGCCAGTCAATATGTTTTGATAATGACATGACCCGTAACGAAAAAGACGTTCTTAGGTTGCCACTAAAATAATCATGCCCAACAAACACTTCGAGTGGGACGCTCCAACAGCCGGCTTCGCCGCCTATTTTCTCGCCCATCAAGCTAAACGTTAGGCGAAACTGGTATAACATATTATGGCGAAACAGAAGCGAAAGCTCACTGCCCAAGAGAAGGCAGCAAAGAAGCTGCGACGATTGGAGTTTATGACAATCTTCATAAATGGAAAACAGAAGAGAGTTAAGCGACCGGCAACAATTGATGGAATCCCGGCAGATGAATTTATTCTATTAAATGCCGATCCGGCATGGCTGCTTCAGAATGGCGAATATCAATATATCGAAATGGAGTCGAATTATAATTCTAGTGACATTACCAAAGGAACCGGGGTCATTTCTAATGAGAAATATTTCAAATATTTATCTGCCATTCCTAATGAATAAGGTTAGATCGTGCGAGCGCAGTAATAACGGGGTCGGACACAAATGGCACTTACTTAAGACGAATTCTGGATTTTCGTCATTCCGGCGCAGGCCGGAATCCAGTGATACCTTACCATCAACCATTCTGGATCGCGGCCTGCGCCGGGTTGACGGTCGCTCCGGGGCCTTAAGTAAGTTCCATTCGGGTCGGACACCATTAACGCCTCCAAGAAATTTTTGGTTCGCGTGGCAGAGCCGTTATTCGTGTCTGGCCTGATTTCCGTGTGCCCAGCTGCTGCGATTCGGTCGGCTTAGACGGCGTCGATCACCTGCGCCGCGCCGCCTTACAATGTCGTGGTTTTCAACCTTTTTGCCGTTGCCACCATGCCCGTCAATCTTTCCGCCCCCGATCCTGCCAGCCTGCGTTCCGTTCTCGGTGTTGAACTGGGCATTGCCTCTGCCGGCATCAAGAAGCCTGGTCGCCGCGATGTGCTGGTGATCACCCTGCCGGCCGATTCCGAAGTGGTTGGCGTGTTCACCCAGAACCGCTTCTGCGCGGCGCCGGTGACCGTCTGCAATGAACACCTGCATCAGGAATCCGGCATCCGCGCGCTGGTGGTAAACACTGGCAACGCCAACGCCGGCACCGGCGAGGATGGCCTGCGTCGGGCGCGCGAAACCTGCGCTGCGGTGGCGGAGAACCTGAACATCAAGCCGGAACAGGTGCTGCCGTTTTCCACCGGCGTGATTCTGGAACCGTTGCCGCACGACAAGATCATCGCCGCGCTGCCCGCCGCGCTGGCCGATCTGAAGGCGGATAACTGGGGCGCGGCGGCGGAAGCGATCATGACCACCGATATCGTGTCGAAAGCCACCTCGCGCAAGGCTTCGCTAAATGGTGTCGAGTTCAACGTCACCGGCATCGCCAAGGGCTCCGGCATGATCCATCCGAACATGGCGACCATGCTGTCGTTCGTCGCCACCGACGCGCCGGTGGCGTGCGAGGCGCTGGAGGCCATGCTGCGCCACGCGGTGAACAAGTCGTTCAACTGCATCACCGTCGATGGCGATACCTCGACCAACGATTCCTGCATTCTGATCGCCACCGGCGCAACCGCCGCACCGGTGATCATGGACAGCGCCGATTCACGTTTCGATTCGCTGCAGTCCGTGGTAACCGAAGTCATGATCGAACTCGCCCAGGCCATCGTGCGCGACGGCGAGGGCGCCACCAAGTTTATGGAAATCCGCGTCGAAGGTGGCAAGGACGAAGCCGAATGCAAGCAGGTCGCCTATGCCATCGGCCGCTCGCCGCTGGTGAAGACCGCGTTCTTCGCCTCCGACCCCAACCTCGGCCGCATCCTCGCCGCCATCGGCTATGCCGGCATCGCCGACCTGGACGTGAACCGGTTGCGCTTGTGGCTGGGCAATGTGCTGGTCGCCGAAAACGGCGGCCGCGCGGTGTCGTACCGGGAAGAGGAAGGCGCACGCGTGATGGCCGCACCGGAAATCAACATACGCGTCGATCTGGCGCGCGGCAACACCGTCGCCACCGTATGGACCTGCGATTTTTCCTACGACTACGTCAAGATCAACGCGGAATATCGTAGTTAAGCTTTCATCGCCTCGGCATGACCAGCACATGCGCCGGCGCGTCGTGCTGGCGACGAGAAGCCAGCAGCGTCATTGCGGCATGGAACTCGCCCTGGAGACGCCGCTGCGTATCGCTACCGTCCGGCGTATAAAACACCGCCTGATAGGCCACTGCTTCATCCAGCGCATTGCGCGCATGCGGCTGAAAACTGCGCCAAGCCACTTCCACCCAGCGCTTGTACTGGCTGTCGACGAAGATGATTTCTTCGGCATCGATCACCGCCATGTACTGCATGCCGCGCATCGGCACGAATACACAGGCATTCGCGCTTTGCGTCAGCAGGATGCGGCTCAGGTTGTATGTGGCGGCGGGCAAAGCCAATGCACTACGCACCAGCTCCGGTCCGCGTTCGAAGGTTTCCGCGCCGTAGTCCATCAGATCACCTCGGGCAGGCTGAAAAACGAAGGCAGTATATTGTCCGGGAGAAGGCGCTGGGTAGCGCCTCTCTCGCATTGACCGGAGGTGGGAGGACACTTCATGTGGCGGGGCTGTCTGCTGTTGATCACTGCGTTTGCGGCGGCACTATATCTGGAATACCAGCAAATCCAGGCGTTGCCGTTTGCCGGTTTTGTTGCGGCGCTGCTCGCGCTGGGCGTGACGCTGTTCTTGGGTAGTCTGCAAGGGCTGGCTGAGGCACTGCGGCTGCGCGAACAACCGCAGACCGATATTTCGCAATGGCGTGATGGCGCGCAGATCAGGATCGGCGGCGGGCTGCAACCGACCGGCGAAGCCCAACATGCGCCGATCAGCAATTTCCCGGCCGTGTTCTGCGAGTACTCCGGCAAGACGACGGAACAGAGAACCGTCCATGTCAACATGCAAACCCCGCATTGGCGCGGCATGCTGGCGACGCCTTGTGTGTTGCAGACTGCTTCGGCGAAATTGGAGGTCATCGGCATGCCGTCGCTGGACGAGGTGCCCTATACGAGTTACCAAGGGCGGCAATATGGTCCGCAAGCGGCGCACCATCTGGCCAGCACAGCCTGGCAACAGGCGCCTGAAATTGCCACCGTTTCGTTGGGGAACTTGCAGCAGATGTTCGTCGAAGGCCGTTCTGCAATGCCTGCGCATCTGATCAACGCCGCAGCGCTGGATCAATTGCAGATGCAAATTGGCCAGTCGAGCGAGGCCGATTTACTCGCCCGGCTGGAGATGCGCAATTGGCAATATGGCGAGCGCATCGTGCCGCCCGGTGCCGCAGTCACCCTGGTTGGGACTTACCGGGCAAATCCACCCGGCATCGACATCAACCATAGCGTCCGTACACCCGAGCATGTCCTGTACATGGGCACGGCGAATGAAAGCGCGACCAGGCAATTGGGCTCCACCGTGATCTTCATTGTCGTTCTGGGCGCACTGACGGCGGCTGCCCATTATGTCGTCCATGCGAATGCGGGAGCCCTTTATCTCGGCGTGTTGCGGGAGCTGGGTTTACCCTAACAGCCTGTCGGACTTTGGTATCGTCGGCTGAAACAGCGCTTCAGTTGACGGACTGCAAGCGTTCCATTCCGGCCGCCACGCAACGCAACTGGTCATAGCTGTACTGCTCGGCGAACAGTTCGAATACCGGTTTCATGCGCAGTTGGCCGTTGACCCGACTTGCTTCGAAGGCATCCCGGATGGCAGCGAGTTCTTCCGGCGGCAGCGGCAGGGCTTCGTCCGCTTCCAGCAGGCCGAGGCCGATGGCTTCGGCGCAGTGGCCGAAGATCGTGGTGGCCTTGAGGCCGCGCGCCTGGGCGATTTCTTCAACCGTCGCCCCTTCGCGCAGGCTGTGCAGCGTCAAGCTGGCGCTGTCGCCCAAATTTTCGCTGCGCTGATCGACCGGCGCTTTGCGCGTGGCCGTAAACGGAGCGGTCGGCGGCGGCAGGCCGTGTGCTTCGGCGTGACGCTGGCACAGCACGATGATCGCCGCGCCATGGCTCTCCAGTTTGCGCGCGCCGATGCCGGAAATCTGGCGCAGTTGCGCCTCGGACTGCGGGCAAAGATGCGCGATTTCAGCCAGCGTGGCGTCGTGGAAGATGACATAGGCGGGTACGCCGTGTTCCTTCGCGGTGTCGCCGCGCCAGGCGCGCAACTGTTCGAACAGCACTTGTGCATCGGCATTGAGCAGTGCCGCCGGCGTTTTGCCGCGTGCCTCGCGCGCCGTTTTCTTCTCGATCTGCTTGCGCAGCATGACCTGCTGATCGCCTTTCAACACGGCGCGGCTGGCCGGACTGAGTTTCAATGCGCCGTAGCTGCCGTGGTCGATCTCCAGATAGCCCAGCGCGACCAATTGGCGGAACACCGCGCGCCAGTCCTTTTCCGTCAGTTCCTTGCCGATGCCGTAAGTGCTCAGCGAGTTGTGACGCCATTGGCGGATGCGGTCGGTATCACGGCCGAGCAGCACATCGACCACATGCACCGCGCCGAAGCGTTGTTCGGTGCGGAACACGCAGGACAGCGCCTTGCGCGCCGCTTCGGTGCCATCCCAGGTTTGCGGCGGGTTGAGGCAGATGTCGCAGTTGCCGCACGCGCCGCTGTCTTCACCAAAATATTTCAGCAGGCGCTGACGGCGGCAGGTGGCGGATTCGCACAGCGCCAGCAGCGCGTCGAGCTTGGCGTGGCCGAGGCGTTTGAACTGTTGGTCGGCTTCACCTTCCTCGATCATCCGCCGCTGCTGCACGGCATCAGCCAGGCCGTAGGCCATCCAGGCGTCGGCCGCCGCGCCATCGCGACCGGCGCGGCCGGTTTCCTGGTAGTAGCCCTCGACACTCTTGGGCAGGTCCAGATGCGCGACAAAGCGCACGTCCGGTTTGTCGATACCCATGCCGAAGGCGATGGTGGCCACCATGACGATGCCGTCGTCGCGCAGAAAGGCATCCTGATTGTGTCGTCGCACCGCCTGCTCCAACCCGGCGTGATAGGGCAGCGCCTTGATGCCGTGTTCGACCAGCCAGGCGGCAGTTTCCTCAACTTTCTTGCGCGACAGGCAGTAGACGATACCGGCGTCGTCGCCATGTTCGGCGCGGATGAAGTTGAGCAATTGCGCGCGTGCGTTGTCCTTCTCGACGATCTGGTAGCGGATGTTGGGCCGGTCGAAGCTGGAAACGAAGATGCGCGCCTTCTCCAGTTGCAGTCGTTGCACGATTTCCGCCTGCGTCGCGGCATCCGCCGTGGCGGTCAGCGCAATGCGCGGCACCTTGGGAAAGCGCTCGTGCAGCACCGAAAGCTGGATGTATTCCGGCCGGAAGTCGTGTCCCCATTGCGACACGCAATGGACTTCGTCGATGGCGAACAGCGCCAGCCCCGGACCGTCCGCCACCGCTTCCAGCAGCGACAGGAAACGCGGCAACACCAGCCGTTCCGGCGCAACGTAGATCAGGTCGTATTCCTGATTGAACAGGCCGCGCTCGATGGCGGCGGCTTCCATGCCGCTCAATGACGAATTCAGGTACGCCGCCTTGACGCCGGCCTCGCGCAGCGCGGCGACCTGATCGTGCATCAACGCGATCAACGGTGACACGACGATGCCGACTCCGCGCCGCAGCAATGCGGGAATCTGGTAGCACAACGACTTGCCGCCGCCGGTCGGCATCAGCACCAGCGCATCGCCGCCCGCCGTGACGTGATCGACGACGTCGCCCTGACGCCCGCGAAACGCGGGATATCCGAAAACTTCCTGAAGCAGGGCGAGGGGCGTGGTCATGACGAAAGTGGCTTGGCTGGCGGTGAAGTGTGATTTGGCGGTCTTGTTGGGGAATAATCCCGCCCCTATTTATGTTCACCTAGATTCTACGACGGAGCCGCCATGCCCATAGTCGCCCACAACGATCTGCCGACGCTGCAACGTCTGCGCGCTGACGGCACCACCATCGTGCTGCCGGCCGAGCGCGCGGCCAATCAGGACATCCGCGAACTGCACATCGGTCTGCTCAACATGATGCCGGACGCCGCACTGGAAGCCACCGAACGCCAGTTCTTCCGGCTAGTCGGCGAGAGCAATCCAATTGCCCAGTTCTATGTGCATCCATTCACGCTGGATGCAATCCCGCGCGGCGAGAAGGCTGTGGCGCACATCGCGAAGTATTACGAGTCGTTCGACACGATCAAGGCGGAAGGCCTGGATGCGCTGATCATCACCGGGGCCAATGTCACCGGCGAGGACTTGTCGAAAGAACCGTTCTGGACGCCGCTGTCCGAAGTCATCGCATGGGCCTGGGAAAATGTCACCACGACCCTGCTGTCCTGTCTGGCGACGCACGCGGTGATGCATTTCCGCTATGGCCAGCCACGCATGATGCAGCCGGCCAAGCGTTGGGGCGTGTTTTCGCATCGTGTGCTGGACAAGCGGCATCCGCTGGTGGCCGATGTGAACACCCGCTTTGATGTGCCGCATTCACGCTGGAACGATGTTTCTCGCGCGCAGTTAGAAGCCGCCGGCTTGCGCGTTCTGGTGGAAAGCGAAGAAGTTGGCGTGCATCTGGCGACCAGCCATGACGGTCTGCGCATGGTGTTTTTCCAGGGGCATCCCGAGTACGACACGATTTCCCTGCTGAAGGAATACAAGCGCGATGTGCTGTTGCATGCGCAGGGCAAGCTCAAACACAGCCCGCCGTTTCCCGACCATTATCTGGCGCAACACGAGCAAGCCATCCTGCTGGAATGGCGCGAGCAACTGGCGCGCGCCACTGCTGGCGGAGCAGCGTTGCCGGAATTCCCGGAAGCACTGGTGGCGCCGAATATCGACAACACCTGGCACGACACCGGCGAGGCGGTGATCGGCAACTGGATGGGCTGCATGTATCAGGTGACGCACCGCGAACGCAGTAAACCATTCATGGATGGCATCGACCCGAATGATCCGCTCGGCATCTATCAAATTTGAACTTGCGCCAAGCGGCGCGTCTGTGTGGCACAATCCGGCGCTAATTTTTCAGCGCAGTGTCACCGACGGAGGAATCGATCGTGGCAACAGCAGCCAAAAAGCCAGCCAGCAAACCTGTAGCGAGTAGCCCCAAGAAACTTGCCGCGAAAGCTGCCGCGCCCGTAAATGAAACACCGCAGGCGAAATCGAGACCGACACCGACTCGAGCAAAAGTCGCGCCGACCCCTGATCAACCCAAGGCAGTCGCGCCAATTAAAACCAGCGCAAAGCTCCCAGTCCGAAAACCTGAAGCCGATGTCGCGTCCCTGAGCGTGCCGGAAAAACCACTCAAGACCATGAAAACAACAGAAATCAAAACTCCAGTCGCAAAGTCCGCTGCCAAAATTGGCGCCGCCAAACCCGCCAAGGCCAGCAAGAAAATATCCGGCATTCCGCAAAACGATGCCGAACTGATGGCGATGCCCGAGTCCGACTACATGAACAAAGCGCAATTGACCTATTTCAAGGCGAAACTGACGCTGATGCGCGATGAAATTCTGGAAAACGCCCGCGAGACTGGCGTACACCTGAAAGAAAACGAGGTCTTCGCTGACCCGAACGACCGTGCCACAGTGGAAGAAGAAAATCTGCTCGAACAGCGCGTACGTGACCGTGAACGCAAGCTGCTGAAGAAGATCAATTCTTCAATCGCCCGGATCGAAGAAGGTGAATACGGCTTCTGCCAGGAAACCGGCGATCCGATCGGCATACCTCGCCTGCTGGCCCGCCCAACCGCCGAGTTGTCGATCGAAGCACAAGAAAAACATGAACGCCTGGAAAAGCTCTACGCCGATTGATCTGGCGTTTTTTCAGCTCATTTTTCAGACACAAAAATGGCCGCATCTGCGGCCATTTTTGTGTCTGCTTCGCAGCAGTCGATCAGTCAGGAATTCCCGGGTAGTGACCGCCTGAATGTCAGGAAAAGCCAATAGCGTTAAGCTTTACGACACCTACGCAACAGACGAGATCAAATGCAAAGCTCCTGGAAAGACAACATTTATCAGCAACGCGAGCAACTGGCGCTGCTGTTGCGCGAACCGCTGGCGACGCTTGCCGAGCAATGCGCGCCGATCTGGGAACAGCGCATCAAGTTAAACACGGCACTCATCGCCGGGTTCAAAACCATTCCGCATTGCACCTATCTCTACTGCCTGGACACCGACGCCCAGCAAATCAGCGACAACATTACAGACCAGGGTGTATTGCCGGGGCACTTCGGTCGCGATCGATCGCAGCGACCGTATATGAAAGAAGCCGTGCCGGTCTGGGGGTTTCTGCTTTCCGATGCCTATATCAGCATGGCCAAGAGCCGCCCCTCGCTGACCGCGTTGCAGATCGTGCGCAGTGAAAACGGCCAGCCGCTGGGCTATCTCGGCGCCGATGTCGATCTGCGCGATCTACCGGTTTCCTCGGCTCTGTATGATGAGCCGGGTCACTGGCGCCAGGTCAAAGGTGATCCGGCTATCCGCAGCTGCGTTTTTCTGCAATGCCGCATTGAAAGCCCGATGGACCAGCACCTGGATCAGGCACTTTCGATCCTGGAAGAACTGTTGACCCAGCGCGGGGTGTTCCAGTGCCAGATCCACTTCTCCAGCAGTCAGGCAACAATCTGGACCCTTGATGACCCGTATCGTTATCGCATCCTCGATCAGGAAGCCTTGAGCGATCCCGATATCTGCCTGGTCTATCCGCCGCAAACCTATCCCGAAGATGCGGTGATTCCACAACCCGTTGTGGCGCGTATCCTGGCCAGCTTGCGCTCTCTACGCATGGCGGACGAGAACATCTATCTGCGCATGTCATCGATCAACCTGTTCAACGGCATGGTCAGCCTGACCTTTTCCTGCGATGGCACGCACTACATGCGTTATGACGAATTCCTCGGCAAGGACGGGCCATTCTGGTTTTAAGCAGCACCAGGATTCAGCCGACTTTCTGTCACTGTCGAAATCCTGACAGGGGTGTCGAAAGCCTGCCACCGATGCCAGAAAAGCATGTCATCAAGGATTCAAATAGCCCTGATTCAATGCGCCCTGGCGCCAGGTTTACGGTTTTTCGAAGACTGGCACGATTCCCGCTAAACAGCTCCCACACGGTGATTCCTTCTAATCATTGGGAGAGACAAAAATGCTTCAAAACGAGGTAAGTCAAGTGGATGTAAGTCTGATTTCTAATGATGATGGTTCAGATCGCATCGCGATCAACCTGCTCAACAACATCTTGGCGGGAGACAACACTGCTGCAGTGTTGTTGACGCCCAGCCAGGCACGCACGCTCGCGACCGAATTGATTTCCGCGGTGAATCGCGCGGAAGTAAAAAAGAGCCTTAAAACCAGCCCAAACTTATGGCGCCGCCAGGGGGAAGCCCGTCCCCGTCTGGCAACGGCGTAAAGAAACTGCGGCCTCGCGAAACCTGAATACAAGGCTTCCTTGATCGCCCGGGAAATCCAGTCTCCTTGAGCCTGTTAACCAGCGTGTTAACATCAGCGGCCGACGCAAGTCGGCCATTCTTTTGGCTTGCTTGCCAACCATTTTTTGCCAATCGCATGGCCATTTTTTTAGATTAACGACAGGGGTTTTTCATGGCGGTCCTGGAACTCAACGAGCAGAATTTCGAAGAAGTCATCCTCAACAACGATTTTGTCGTGATCGACTTCTGGGCGCCCTGGTGCGGTCCCTGCAAAGGTTTTGCGCCAGTTTTTGAAGCGGCGTCGGAGAAACATGAAGGCATCACCTTTGCCAAGGTAAATACCGAAGAACATCAGGCTTTGGCTGGGCACTTCCAGATCCGCTCGATCCCGACCCTGGTGATCTTCCGCGAGAAAGTGATCATCTATGCCCAGCCGGGCGCTTTGCCCGCCAGCGGCTTCGACGACCTGATCACCCGTGCCAAAGAAGTCGACATGGCCCAGGTGCATGCCGAAATCGCGGCTGAATCCGCCAAAGGTAACGGCTGATTCTGCTGGTTTCAGCGCGCCGCTGAGCGGTGCGCTGCCAAGTAGTGATGTACCAAGTGGTGCTGTATCAAACAACCTGCCGCCTGCTCCGCACCTCCCGCTTCGATAGCGGCCTTGCGAGGCAGTTGCCAAAGTGCGTGCAATGCCACGCCAAGCCGGTCGGAAAACAACCTCGCTTCCTCAATCACGGCGGCCGTGCCGTGTTGCAGCAGCCATTCCGCCAGATAGGGGGTTTCTGGCCAATCCGTTCGGTCCAGATACAACACCGGAACCGCGTGCGCGGTTGCCTCGACAAAACTGCCGTAGCCAACCTTGGTGATCAGCGCATCGCTCGATGCCAGCAAATCCAGAAATTGAAAACCCGTTCGGCTGAATGAAACCTGGTCTGAGCGTACATCAGCCGCTTCGTTAGGCCAGTCATCCGGCGTCAGCCAGATAACGCCTTGAATGCGGGGTAAGTGACCCTTCCCGCTGTAAGCCACGCCGCCAAACCCGAGCAGAACCAGTTTGCTGTCTGCCGCGAGCGACAGCGTCCGGTTCAGCTCCTGGCGCCGATTGCATCCCACCGCCGCAATCGGCGCGATGGCTTGCCGGCACACCAACTGCGGCATCGGCATCGATGGCGTGGGTTGCAGGAACACGCCGGCCGCAGCGTAGGCCGTGTGGATTTGCGCGAAAACTCGAAGCATGTCCGGCATTTCCGCCAGATAGGCCTGGCTGATATCCGCCCAGTTCAACGAACACAACGCAACACTCGGGACTCCAGCTTCCGCCGCCGCAGCGAGCGGCAAGTAGGCGACGTCGGAAAAAACCTGATCAAACGCCTGTTTCAGCAGCCAATCGGCTTCATGCTTCACCCGCGCCGGCCAATCGGCATGGAATGCGTGATACGCGGCGTGGCTGGCTTCGATATCCACCCGCATCGCATCGTGCATCAACAGGCCGACATCGGCGGATTCATGGCGATGCGTGAACGGCCCTTCGATTCGGGCGTGCAACGCAGCCGGGCTGAGCCCGGACCAGATCGTCAACGCCAGATCCGGTTGCTGTTTGCGCAGCGCATTCAGCACCGGCGCCGCTTGCGCAAGATGACCGAGGCCATGCTGGCTGATCACCGCCAACAACTTCATAACGAAAGACTTTGCTGCTGAATTTCCTTCAGCATCGACAGGGAAACCGGGCGCTTGCGGCTAAGCGAAAAGGTATCCAGCTGATCCACCAGCATCAGCAGATGCGGCAGATCGCGTCGGCAATACGTCAGCAGATAGCGCAGCACCTCGTCCGGCAGACGCATGCCGCGCGCATCGGCGCGCACGGTTAGTGCTGCGCGCTTGTCGGCATCGCTCAGGCCATGCAAGCGAAATACCAATCCCTGCGCCAGCCGAGTGGCGAGGTCTGGACGCATGGCGTGGCCTGGACTGGTCACCAACTGGGCCGGCGGCAGCGCCCCGGTGACCAGCACCCGGCCATCGCCTTCACGCGCGGCATTGATCAGACCGAACAAACGAATCTGATCCTCCGCATCAAGGCGTTCCACCCCATCCACCGCCACTCGCGCCAAAGGCGGTTCTGGCAGCGGCGAAAACACAACCGCTCCGGTTGTGTGGCACCAGGCCTGCAGGAGATGGCTTTTGCCGGTGCCGGCTTCGCCCCAAAGATATAAAACCGGCTCCGGCGTCAGCCCGGCAGCCTGCTCGCGCACCGCCGCCAGCGCCTCGGCATTGAGGCCGGGCAAATAGTTGTCGAATCCGGGCGGCGTGTCCGGGCGGATATCCAGAATCAGCTGGTTCAGTATGGGAAAACTCATGGCGCGCGAGTTTACCAGCGCCATCGAGCTGATCTTGGAGCGTTGGCGCTGGTAGCCGATACAGGTCGCTGCACGGCTTGACAGGCGCTAATACATGTCACTAAATCGAATCACGCCTAAAACGCCTCCTTCTCATGATTGCTGCCGTGCCTATTCAACCAGAAATTCCCGTAGCCTGTCCCGTCACCAACGTCCCGCCTGTGGTCGAAGAAACCCTCCAACCAGGCGAACAGGACGCCCTGACAGCGCGCATCAAAACCTTGTTGGTCGAGCAGGATGCGGTGTTGGTGGCGCATTACTACACGTCGGCTGCATTGCAGAGACTGGCGGAGGAAACCGGCGGTTGCGTTTCCGACTCGCTCGAAATGGCGCGTTTCGGCCATGCCGCCAAGGCAAAGACACTGATCGTGGCCGGCGTCCGCTTCATGGGCGAAACTGGCAAGATACTGAACCCGGAAAAACGCGTCCTGATGCCTGATCTGCGCGCGGAATGTTCACTCGACCTGTCCTGCCCCGCCGAAGCCTTCAGCCGTTTCTGCGACGACCATCCCGACCGCGTCGCCGTGGTCTACGCGAATACCTCCGCAGCGGTAAAAGCCCGCGCCGACTGGGTGGTGACGTCCAGCATCGCGGTCAAAGTCGCGGCGCACCTGCATGCTCAGGGCAAGAAGCTGATCTGGGCGCCAGACCGTTATCTCGGTGACTATGTACAGAAAACCACCGGCGCCGACATGCTGCTCTGGCAAGGCTCCTGTGTGGTGCATGAAAAATTCAAGGCGGACGGCATTCGTGACTTGAAAGCGCAATACCCGGATGTGGCCGTGCTGGTACATCCGGAATCGCCAGCCAGCGTCATCGCACTGGCGGATGTGGTGGGATCAACCACGCAACTGATTCGTGCGGCGGCCGAACTGCCACAGCAAACATTGATCGTTGCCACCGACAACGGTATTTTTCACAAGATGCAACTCGCCGCGCCCGGCAAGACTCTGCTCGAAGCACCCACCGGCGGTTTGGGTGCGACCTGCGTGTCATGCGCGCATTGCCCGTGGATGGCGATGAACGGGCTGAAAGGTTTGTTGCATGTGCTGGAAACCGGTGCCAACGAAATCCTGATTGATCCGGCCATCGGCCGCCGCGCCGTCGTCTCGATCAACCGCATGCTCGAATTTGCCGGCCAGACCGGTATCACCATCGCTGGCATGAGCGGCGACTAGCAGCAAGCCAGTCGAACAGCAGCCTGTGATTTGTTTCACTGCTTGCTGTGTTTATCTATGGTTCTATCCAGCGTCATTTTCATTGACACTTATCATTTTTAATTCAAGTAGAAAAACATGAGCTTCATACAAGAATTCAAGGATTTCGCAATGCGCGGCAACGTCGTTGATCTGGCGGTCGGCATCGTGATCGGTGGCGCATTCGGCAAGATCGTCGATTCCCTGGTCAAGGACATCATCATGCCGATGGTTGGCGCCATGATGGGCGGCGTCGATTTCAAACAGCTCTACATCAACCTTGGTTCAACCGCATATGAAACGATGGAATTGGCGGAAAAAGCCGGCGCGCCGCTGATCAAATATGGCATGTTCATCAACAGCATGGTCGACTTTCTGATCATCGCGTTTGCCATCTTCGTCGCGGTCAAAGCCATCAATTCACTCAAGCGCAAGGAGGAAGCCGCCCCGGCAGCACCCGCGCCGACACCGGAAGATGTTGTCCTGTTGCGTGAAATCCGGGATGCATTGAAAAAATGAACCTTACGCGTCGCAGTTTTGTGCGGGCGCTCGCCCTTTTACCTTGGGCGGGTTTCGCGCGGGCAGAAGCAAGCAGCAGTGATCTGCTTGCTGCTTTCAGCGGACCGGAGGCCACACAAGCGTTGCGTGACAGTCTGGAACAGGGAGCGCGAAAAGCAATCACCACGTTAGGGCGCGAAAACGGTTTTTTGGATGATCCAACAGTGAAAATTGGTTTGCCGAAAAACTTCACCCGGGCGGAAAAGTTTTTGCGTGGTGTGGGCTATGGTCAAAAAATCGACGACCTGATCCTGGCAATGAATCGTGCCGCAGAAACCGCAACGCCGAAAGCGCAGGAATTGTTGCTTGAGTCCATCCGGATAATGAGCATCAGAGACGCCAAAGCGGTACTGACCGGGGGGGACAATGCCGCAACCGAGTATTTCCGCAAATCAACGGAAGCCCAGTTGACCGAAACATTGATGCCCGTGGTCAGATCGGTGACCGAAAAGAGCGACTTCGCGCGTGCCTACAATGGCCTTGCCGGCAAACTTGTGAAATATGGCGTTAAAAGCGACCAGCAAACGGTCGAACGCTATGTCAACAAGAAAGCGCTGAATGGCATTTACTTTCGCATTGGCGAGGAAGAGCGCAGCTTGCGCGCCAATCCGACACGATACGCCGGTAGTCTGCTGGGCAAGGTTTTTGGTTTATTGAAGTAGTAGTCATGACATGGCGATCGCCAGCGCTTTCGGGTTTGCTTTCAGTTTTGCTTTCGACACGCGCGGCATCTATCTATCAAATACAAAGGAGTTCCGAATGCGTATCAAATCTTCAGTCCTCAGCAGCCTCAGCCTCGCGCTGATCTCCAGTGGCATGTTGCATGCCCATGCTGCGGATGCGCCGTATTACAACCCGGCCAATGCTGCGAGTTCGAACGGCTTGACTGTTGGTCATGAATTGTTCAAGACCATTGGCTGTCCCGGCCGCGGTATTCTCGAAGCCCCCTGCGTCGGCCCGGTTGTCACCCAACCCAAAGCCCCGGCCGCCGCACCGGCAGTGGTTGTCGCGCCGAAGGACGGCGATGGCGACGGCGTGATCGATGCCCTCGACAAGTGCCCGACCACCCCGGCTGGCCGCACGGTCAATGCGCAAGGTTGCGAGCTGGACAGCGATGGCGACGGCGTGATCGATGCCCTCGACAAGTGCCCGACCACCCCGGCTGGCCGCACGGTCAATGTGCAAGGCTGCGAGCGGGACGGCGATGGCGACGGCGTCGGCGAGGCCCTCGA
>JBBQQT010000028.1:0-28585 GCA_038215555.1 Burkholderiales bacterium
ATCGACTTATGTTCGGTTACATTGCCTCATGGGGAACTCTGTGTTTTGGCTTGTTTGTTTTGGTTACTTAAAGAGGCCGGGTGGAGACGGTTTCCGCCGGATTTACCGTGCTGGCTACCGGCGGCGCCGGCAAGGTCTTTCTTTACACCACCAACCCGGATACCGCGACTGGCGACGGTGTTGCGATGGCTTGGCGTGCCGGCTGCCGGGTGGCCAATCTGGAATTTGTGCAGTTTCATCCCACCTGTCTGTATCACCCGCACGCCAAGTCTTTTCTGATCACCGAGGCGATGCGCGGCGAGGGAGCGCTGCTGCGCTTGCCGGATGGCAGCCGCTTCATGCCGGAACATGATGAACGCGCAGAACTGGCGCCACGCGATGTGGTGGCGCGTGCGATCGACCATGAAATGAAGAAGCGCGGCCTGGATTGCGTCTATCTCGACATCACTCACAAGCCGGCAAAATTCATCGTCAGTCACTTCCCGAATATTCACGCACGTTGCCTGGAACTTGGCATCGACATCACCCGTGAATGGATTCCGATCGCGCCGGCGGCGCATTACACCTGCGGTGGCGTGCGGGTGGATATGGCGGGACGCACCGATGCGGCGCATCTGTATGCGATTGGCGAAACCAGTTGCACCGGATTACATGGCGCCAATCGCCTGGCCAGCAATTCCTTGCTTGAATGTCTGGTCTTTGGGCGCGCGGCGGCAAACGACATCGCCGCTTCCGAGGCGTCCGTCGAACAGCTTTTGCCGTCCTGGGATGAAAGTCGGGTAACCGATGCCGACGAAGAAATCGTGATTGCCCATAACTGGCACGAATTGCGCCGTTTTATGTGGGATTACGTCGGTATCGTGCGTACCAGCAAACGGCTGCAACGGGCCAGCCATCGGATCAAACTGCTCAACGATGAAATCGATGAGTACTACCGCAACTTTCGCGTCAGCAACGATCTGATCGAACTGCGCAACCTGGTGCTGACCGCCGAGTTGATCGTCAATTCGGCGCGCTTGCGGCATGAAAGCCGCGGCTTGCACGCCTCGCGCGACTACCCCGGATTGCTGCCCGAGGCGCGCGATACGGTGCTGAGCCCGCTGTAGGAGGCTGGCTCGCGGGCCGAACGGGTTTCGACAGTGGCGATTCGGCCCGCAAGCGGACCTCCTACCCCGCTGCCCGTTTCGCCAGGAAGTGCACCAGCAGACCGACCGGTCGGCCGGTGCTGCCTTTTTCCTTGCCGGATTTCCAGGCGGTGCCGGCGATGTCGAGATGCGCCCAGTGGTATTTTTCCGCGAAACGCGACAGGAAACAGGCGGCGGTGATGGTGCCGCCGGCGCGGCCGCCGATGTTGGCCATGTCGGCGAAGTTGCTCTTCAGCAGCTCCTGATAGTCATCCCACAACGGCAATTGCCAGCAACGGTCGGAAGCGTTGTCGCCGGCGTGCAGCAGTTCGCGCGCCAGGCTGTCTTCATTCGACAGCAGGCCGGTGGCGACATGGCCGAGGGCGATGACGCAGGCGCCGGTCAGCGTGGCGATATCGACCACGCACGCCGGGTCGAGTTTTTCTGCGTAGGTCAGCGCATCGCACAGAATCAGACGGCCTTCGGCATCGGTGTTGAGTATCTCGATGGTCTGACCCGACATCGACGTCACTACGTCGCCCGGCTTGTTGGCGCGGCCGCTGGGCATGTTTTCGCAGGTGGCGATCAGGCCGGTGACGTTGAGTGGCAATTTCAGCTCGGCGGCGGCACGCAGGGCGCCCAATACCGAGGCCGCACCGCACATGTCGTATTTCATTTCGTCCATCTCGGCACCCGGTTTCAATGAAATGCCGCCGGAGTCGAAGGTGATGCCCTTGCCGACCAGTACCACCGGGTTCTGCTGCACGTTTTTTTGTTTATCGCCGCCTTTATGGGTCAGCACGATGAAGCGCGGCGGTTCGTCGCTGCCTTTGGCGACGGAAAGGAATGAACCCATGCCGAGTTTTTCGATTTCAGGCTGTTCCATCACCTCGATGCCGAGGCCGAACTCCTTCGCCAGCGCTTTTGCCTGCTCGGCGATATAGGTCGGCGTGCAGACATTGCCCGGCAGGTTGCCGAGATCCTTGGCCAGTTTGATGCCGCCCGCGATCGCCATGCCACGTGCCACGGCGGCCTCACCGAGTGCCAGGTCGTCGCGACGTTGCACGGCCAGCACCAGTTTGCGCAGGCTTTTCTTCTGTTCTTCCGGTTTGCTTTTCATCTGGTCGAAGCGATACAGCGTTTCCTGCGTCACCAGCACAGCTTGTTCAAGGTTCCACGCAAGTTCGCGTTTCTTGACCCGAATTTCGGTCAGATAAAGCGTCGCATCGCTGACGCCGATGTCCGACAACACTTTGATTGCGCTGCGCACCGCGTCCAGGTATGGCTTGTCGCGAAACTCGCGCTCCTTGCCGAGTCCGACGAGAAGGACGCGTTCACTGGCAATGCCGGGAACATGGTGCAGAATCAGGCTGCTGCCTTGCTTGCCGTCCATGTCGCCACGCCGGAGAATGTCGGCCAGATAACCGTTGGCGGCTTGATCGATCAGTTCCGCGGCGAGACTCAATTTTCGATGATCAAAGACGCCAACCACCACGCAAGCACCACGTTGTTTTTCCGGGCTGCCGCTTTTGATGCTGATTTCCATGCAAATCTCCTGAAAACGATGTTTTGAACAAAGTACGCCTGACGCAGCGAACAGATGCCCAAGTTATTCATTAACACGCCGATAGTCAAAATATGCGTCGATTTGAACGCGCGCTGACCCGTGAGATGGCGGGGGGGGCTGGGCTGGCCTTTGCCTCGCTGATTTCCATCTTCAGCGTGGTCTTGCTGGTTCGCACGCTGGGTAAGGCGGCCATGGGCGATCTCGAGGTCGATGCGGTCATCCCCATGCTTGGTTTCGGCCTGTTGGGCTCCTTGCCGGTGTTGCTCTCGTTGTCTTTGTTCATTGGTGTTTTCATGAGCCTGTCGCGCTTGTGGCGCGACAGTGAAGCGGTGATCTGGATGAATGCCGGTGTCGGTCCGTGGGGTTGGGCGCGACCTGTGCTTATCTTTATTACGCCAGTGGTGTTGATCATTGCGTTCGTTAGTTTGGATGGGGTTGCCTGGGGTGGGCGCAAGCAGGCCGAGTTCGAACAAATTCTGGCGGCGAGAGAGCAGATCAGTTCGCTTGCACCGGGTGTTTTCACCGAAGATCGCCAGGGCAAGCGGGTGGTGTTCGTCGAGAAAATCGCGCGTGATGGTCGCACTGTGGAAAACGTTTTTGTGCATTCGTTCGAGCGGGGTCGGTTGGGCATTACCGTCGCCAATCAGGGTGAGGTGACGCAGATGGAAAATGGCGACACCTTTCTGGTCCTGGAACGGGGTAAGCGCTATGAGGGCACGCCGGGCGCGGCCGATTTCTGGACGGCGACGTTCAAGTCGTATTCAGTGCGAATCCCGGTCAATGAAGTGATGCCAAGTGCGCTCAAAGTGCGTGCAATGAGTTCAGCCGAACTCCTGGGTAATCCGAGCCCGATCAATCTGGGAGAGTGGATTTCGCGCCTGGGCTATCCGATCTCCGCCGTGATCCTCTGCCTGCTGGCAGTGCCTCTGAGTTATGCCAATCCACGTGCGGGGCGTTCGCTGAATGTGGTATTCACCGTGCTGATCTATGCCGCCTACAGCAATTTCATCGGTCTTTCCCAGGGCTGGGTGGAACGTTCAACCTTGGGCGTGATTGAGGCGGTACTGATGATTCATGGCGTTATGTTTCTGGTTATGCTGGCCATGTTCTGGCGCAGATTCCGCGGGCCTTGGGCAGCATGAGTATCCTGTTTCGCTACGTTGTGCGCGAGGTTCTGGTGGCTTCGCTGATGGCCATGCTGATGCTGACTGGCTTGTTTTCATTCTTTGATTTCCTCGGCGAATTGACGGATGCGCATCGGGCGACCTACACGCCGATGGTGGCCGGCCTGTTCGTGGCAATGAATCTGCCGGCTCGAATCTACGAATTGATGCCCTTGGGCGTGTTGATCGGTGGTTTGTTCGCCTGGAGTCGGCTGTCTCTCGCTTCCGAGTTCAGTGTCATGCGCAGCGGCGGACTGGCAACTTCACGCCTGGTTGCGTGGATGCTGACGCTGGGCTTGGTGATCGGTGGCGTGACGCTGTTGTTAGGCGAATATGTGACGCCCTATGCCGAACGCGCCGCGCAGAAAATGAAGGTACGAGCGACGAGTGGCATCGTTGCGCAGGAATTTCCGACCGGGTTGTGGGCGAAGGATGGGCGCACTTTCATCAATATTCGTGAATTGCATCCAGATGCGAGTCTGGTCGATGTGCGACTGTACGAATTCGATGCCGAATTCAATCTCAAGCTGATGCGGCGCGCCGAACGCGCCGAGTGGCAGGATGACCGCTGGATGTTGAAGCAGGTATCGCAGACCGTGATAAAGGGTAATCAAACCTACAGCCTGCAGGAGGCCGATCAGCCTTGGGTCTCGGCGATGACGCCGGATTTGCTGGCGGTGCTGATGGTGGCGCCTGAACGGATGGCTCTGTCCGCTTTGCATGCTTACATTCAGCACCTGGATGAAAATCTGCAAGATTCAGAGCGCTATCGCATCGTTTACTGGAGCAAGTTGACCTATCCCCTGTCGGCCCTGGTGATGCTGGTGCTGGCGTTGGTGTTCGCCTTTCATCCGCCGCGGCATGGCGGCACTGGCGGTCGCTTGTTGACCGGTATTCTGCTCGGGCTCGGTTTTTTGTTAAGCAATCGTATCTTCGGTCAGATTGCGATGTTGCAGGATTGGCCGGCGGCCATCCCGGCGCTGTTGCCGATTGCGGTATTCGGAATGGCGGCATTTGCGGCGTTGTGGTGGATTGAACGCCGCTGATCCATCAATCATCCGTCAATTGCGTTCCAGGCGGGTGCCGGCGAAGTGGTCTTGCAGGAACTGGCGGTCCTGGCGCAGCAGCGCGGTCCACCAACCGAGAATCAGAAAGTTCAGGCAGGCAAGCAGATAGCGCAGCCAGAG
This sequence comes from Burkholderiales bacterium, assembly GCA_038215555.1. Classification (GTDB taxonomy): domain Bacteria; phylum Pseudomonadota; class Gammaproteobacteria; order Burkholderiales; family Thiobacillaceae; genus PFJX01. Next base: position 5,042 of record JBBQQT010000028.1, read on the forward strand.
TTGCCGTTTTGACGGCGGTTTGCCGGTTGCCGAAACCAGTTTGATGCCCCAGGTTTTCATCGCCAGGGTCTGGCCCTTGCGCCAGAACAAGGTGAAATAGATGCCGGCAATGCCGAATAGATAAAACCAGAGAACCGTTTCGCGCAAAGTGAGCGCCAGAGCCGGCGGCAGCAGCATCGTGAACACGACAAACGGCAGCGCGGCGACAAACAGCAGTGCTGTCAGCAACAGGCTTTCATAGACATTGCAGGCCAGTCGCCGCGGTAGGGAAGGCGGGCAGGGAAGGTGCACAACGCCGCTTACTGACCGCCGCCAGGATTCGCCGGGTCAGATCCTGCCGTCTGCGACCAGAGGCGTTTGATCTGGCTTTGCTCGGATTTGGGCAATTCCTGCAATTTCTTGAAATTGTCTCTTGCCGCATCGCGCTGGGCCGGCGTCATCTGGGTCCAGGGTTTCAGTCTGGCATAGAAAATCTGCTGTTGGGTCGGCGTCAGCTTGGCGAATTCCTTGACCACCTTGAGTAACTTCAGGCGTTGATCAGTCGGCAGTTGGTCCCAATCGTAGGCGATCGGGGTCAGTGCGGTGCGTTCCGGGATGCTGAGCTGCATCCAGGTGGGCGCGCTATCTGCATGTGTGAAGCCGGCATGCGCCAGGAAATAAAGGGAAATCAGAACGGGGAACGTGCGTCGAGCCATTTTGAAAAGGTCTTGTCTGCGTATGCGTTAGGAGGAAGGTCGCCGGTCAACAGAAGAATATCTGTTTCCGGCGAGTAGGCGGGTTGTCCGGATTGCACAAACCAGTAGCCGGAAATCAGGATGAACAGCGCCAGCAAAACGCTGACCAAGCTGTGACGCTGGAGTAGTGACAGAATTTGGTGCCCGTGCGTAAGCGAATGTTGGCTGGCGACAGCCTGGCGACGCAGTGCGCCCAGTCGCTGCAGTGTTGCGGCATCCATGTCCCTGACGCTGGAGTCAAGGGCGGTGATCAGGCGGTGTGCGAATTCATCCTCTTTGGTCACAGCGATATTCCTCTGTCTTTCAGTTTGGCAGCGAGCGCATTGTTGGCACGAAAACAGTGAGTTTTTACACTGCCCTCACTGCACCCCATCGCTTTGGCGGTCTCGGCAACGTCAAGTTCCTCCCAATAACGCAATAGAAAGGCTTCACGTTGACGCTGCGGTAATTCTGCTAGCGCTTGCTCGATCGCGGCAAGGTGTTGATTGGCGGAAGCTTCCTTTTCCGGGTTTGGCTGGTGCGTCGATTCGGCGTGAGCGGCCAGCGATTCCAGCGTCTCGGTGTTTTCGTCATCTTTGTCGCGCAACGGTGAAACCAGGCGAACCCAGAAATCACGCACTTTGCTGCGTCTAAAATGATCATGGATCGTGTTCTGCAAGATGCGCTGAAACAGGGGTGCAAGTTCTTCCGCTGGCTTGTCGTGATAGCGCTCAACCAGTTTCAGCATGGCGTTCTGCACGACATCCAGCGCCGAATGGTGGTCCCGGATGGTGAACAGCGCTTGCTTGAATGCACGGCGCTCGACGCCGGCCAGAAATGCATCAATCTCTTGTGAAGAGGCCACGGTGCATGTGTGAGTGAAAGCGGTGTAAATATAACTGTTTACATGAGGTCGTGGCCGCGGATGACGCATTCATTTTATTTGCAATCAGGACGTGATTCCGATAGAGTGCTGCGTTTTCCGGATCGAACCAGTTTTGGAGACAGGCATGTACGCGGTGATCAAGACCGGTGGCAAGCAGTACAAAGTTGCCGCAGGCGGCAAACTCAAAGTAGAAACCCTCCCCGTTGAAATCGGCGGCGAAGTGGAAATCAAGGATGTGCTCATGGTGGCTGATGGCGCCGACATCAAGGTCGGTGCGCCGATGCTTGTTGGCGCTTCAGTGCGTTGCACGGTGTTGTCGCATGGTCGTGGCGAAAAAGTGATGATCTTCAAGATGCGTCGTCGCAAACACTATCGCAAGACTCAAGGGCATCGTCAGAACTATACGGAAATCCGCATCGACGGTATTTCTGTTGCTTGATAAGGGCAGATAAACATGGCACACAAGAAAGCAGGCGGTAGTTCACGCAACGGCCGCGACTCGGAATCAAAGCGCCTCGGCGTCAAGCGTTACGGCGGTCAGTTAGTGCCCGCCGGCAATATTCTGGTGCGTCAGCGCGGCACCCAGTTCCATCCCGGCCCGAATGTCGGTGTCGGCAAGGACTACACCCTGTTTGCGCTGAAGGATGGCGTGGTGGAATTTGCCGTCAAGGGTCCGCACAAGCGTCGTACGGTCAGCATCGTTCCTGTCGCGGAAGCTCCGGTCGCTGCGTAATTCCGCAGCGGTTCGGTCAGAAAGCCCTATCCGTGGATAGGGCTTTTTTGTTTTTATCCGTGTTTTCTCGTCCCTCTCGCATAAACCTGGTTCCCTATGAAATTCATTGACGAAGTCCGTATCGACGTAACTGCCGGCGATGGCGGCAATGGCGCGGTGTCATTTCGTCGCGAGAAATTCATCCCAAAAGGTGGCCCAGATGGTGGCGATGGTGGGCGCGGCGGCAGCATCTGGGTGGTCGCCGACCGCAATATCAATACGCTGGTGGAATACCGCTTTACTCGTCATTTCCGTGCCCGCAACGGTGAAGGTGGCCGTGGAGCCGACTGTTATGGACGTGGCGCCGACGACATCCTGTTAAGGGTTCCGGTCGGTACCGTGGTGCGCGAAGATGAAGCCGGAGTTTTGCTGGCCGATCTTTCCGAGGATGGCCAACGCGCGCTGGTCGCCAAGGGTGGCAATGGCGGTCTCGGCAATCTGCATTTCAAGACCAGTACCAACCGCGCGCCGCGTCAGTCGACCCGGGGCGAAGAAGGTGAAGAGCGGCGATTGCATATGGAGTTGAAGGTGCTCGCCGATGTGGGTCTGCTCGGCATGCCGAATGCCGGCAAATCAACTTTCATCCGTTCGATTTCCGCTGCCCGCCCAAAAGTGGCGGATTACCCGTTTACCACCTTGCATCCGAATCTCGGCGTCGTGCGGGTCGATCATGACCGGAGTTTCGTGGTGGCTGATATTCCCGGCCTGATCGAAGGCGCGGCGGAAGGCGCCGGACTCGGCCACCAGTTTCTGCGTCACTTGGCACGGACTCGTTTGCTGTTGCATATCGTTGATCTGGCGCCGTTTTCACCCGAGGTCGATCCGGTGCGCGAAGCGCATGCGATTGTCGAGGAACTGCGCAAGTACGATGAAATCGATCAGCCGGTCGATCCCCTGTCGGAAAAGCCGCGCTGGTTGCTGCTCAACAAGACCGATCTGATCGATGAATCGGAGCGCGCCGACCGCATCGCCGCCTTTGTGCGCGATTTCGGCTGGACGGGGCCGGTGTTTGCCATCTCCGCGATCAGTGGCGAGGGCTGCAAACCGCTGATTTTCGCGATCATGGATCATGTCGACGCCACGCGCGCGGCCGAGCATCGAGAACCGGCCAAGCTGGCCCGCTTGGCTGCGGATGAAGAAACCACGGAAGTATTGGAGGACGCAGAAGAATGACCTTGTCAGTCATTGCCAGTGCCAAGCGCCTGGTCGTGAAAGTGGGCAGTAGTCTGGTCACCAATGATGGGCGTGGTCTCGATCATGCCCGGCTGGCCTTGTGGTCGGAGCAGATCGCCAAGTTGACTGCGTTGAACAAGGAAATCGTGCTGGTTTCGAGTGGCGCCATCGCCGAGGGCATCAAGCGCCTGGGTTGGAAAAAACGGCCGCAGGCGCTGAACGAATTGCAGGCCGCCGCCGCAGTCGGCCAGATGGGTTTGATTGAAGCTTATGAGCGCAGTTTTCGCGCCCATAAACTGGCTTCGGCGCAAATTTTGCTGACCCATGCCGACCTTGCCGATCGTGAGCGATATCTGAACGCGCGTTCGACGCTGCGCACGTTGCTGGCGCTTAAAGTCATCCCGATCATCAACGAGAACGACACAGTCACTACCGACGAGATCAAGGTGGGCGACAACGACACCTTGGGCGCCCTGGTTGCCAACCTGATCGAGGCCGACGCGCTGATTATCCTGACCGACCAGCCCGGCCTGTATACCGCCGACCCGCGCAAACATCCGGATGCCGAATTCGTGCATGAAGCGATTGCGGGCGATCCGAAGCTGGAAGAAATGGCCGGCGGCGCCGGTTCCAGCGTCGGCACCGGCGGCATGTTGACCAAGATACTGGCCGCCAAGCGCGCCGCCCGCAGCGGCGCGCATACCGTCATCGTCAGCGGCCGCGAGCCGGATGTGCTGGCTCGACTTGGTCAGGGCGAGGCGCTGGGTACGCAACTGATCGCCACCCAGGCGCCGATGGCGGCGCGTCGCCAGTGGCTGGCGGACCATCTGCAAGTGGTCGGCAAACTGGTGCTCGATGCGGGTGCCGCGCATGCGTTGAAGGCGCAGGGCAAGAGTTTGTTGCCGATTGGCGTGGTCGAGGTGCGCGGCGACTTCCAGCGCGGCGCCATCGTCGCTTGTCTGGATGAAAAAGGCCGCGATATCGCGCGCGGCCTGGTCAACTACAGCGCCGAAGAAGCGCGCCGCGTGATGCGGAAATCAAGCAACGAGATTGAAGCGATCCTGGGTTATGTCGATGAACCGGAGTTGATTCACCGGGATAACCTGGCCCTGCTTTGATCGGCTTGGGTGGGGTTCGCGCTACAAGCGGATGCTCCTACCGATTACGTTCTGTAGGAGCGTCCGCTTGCGGCGCGAGAATGTGTGAACCCCGTGTGTAACCCGGCAGCCCCGGTTCAGTCCTGCAACGCCTTCGGCAGCGGGAAGTTCACCGTCTCTTCGATGCCATCCAGCGGGGTGACCGAACTGGCGCCCATCGATTGCAAACGTTCGATGACGCCTTGCACCAGCACATCGGGCGCCGACGCGCCGGCGGTGACGCCGATCTGGTGTTTGCCATGCAGCCATTCCGATTGCACTTCTTTGGCGTTATCAACCATGTACGACGCGATGCCGACATTGGTAGCGACCTCGCGCAGGCGATTCGAATTGGATGAATTCGGCGAACCGACCACGATTACCAGATCGCATTCGGCGGCCAGTTTCTTCACCGCATCCTGCCGGTTCTGCGTCGCATAGCAGATGTCGTCCTTCTTCGGGCCGCGAATATTCGGAAAACGGGCGCGCAACGCTTCCACTACGCGCGCAGCGTCATCCACCGATAACGTGGTCTGGGTGACATAGGCCAGATTGTCCGGGTCGCGTACTTCCAGGCTGGCGACTTCCGATGCGTCATCGACCAGATACATGCCATCCGGTGACTGCCCCATGGTGCCTTCCACTTCCGGGTGGCCTTTGTGGCCGATCATGACGATTTCTTGCCCGGCCTCGCGCATCTTCTTCACTTCGACATGCACTTTGGTCACCAGCGGACAGGTCGCATCGAACACATTCAGGCCACGCTCTTCAGCTTCGCGGCGCACCGAAAGCGGCACGCCATGCGCGCTGTAGATCAGCGTCGAACCGATGGGCGCATCTTTCATGTCCTCGATGAAAATCGCGCCCTTCGCCTTCAGGTTATCGACGACGAATTTGTTGTGCACGACCTCATGCCGGACGTAGATCGGTGCGCCGAATTTTTTCAACGCCTGTTCGACAATGGCGATGGCGCGATCGACGCCGGCGCAGAAGCCGCGCGGATTGGCGAGCAGGATGGTCTGTGGCATGCGATTAATCCGTTTAGGTTTTGATACTGTTATCGACGGCAAGAATTTTGACTTCGAATTCCACCGCCAGACCCGCCAACGGGTGGTTGAAATCAACCCGCACCGAGGCATCGTCGATGCTGCGGATGATGCCGTGCAAGGTCTGGCCGTTGGGTAGCGTGAACGCCACGTCATGGCCTGGCACCAGTGCTTGGCCGGCGGTGAAGTCGGCACGCGGCAAGTCGTGCACCATGCCGGGCTGATGGCTGCCGAAGGCGGCGCCGGGGTCCAGTTCGAACGTGCGGTGATCGCCGACTTGCAGGCCGGTGAGCAGGCTTTCCAGGCGCGGGTCGATATCGCCGCCGCCAATGTAAAAAGTTTCCGGCTGGTCCGCGAAGGTGTTGACGATTTCTTCGCCATTGCAGGTCAAGCGGTAATGCAGCGTGACCTGGTCGCCGATTCTCAAAGTGTTGTTTTTGTTCATGCGGTCTCGTCAATTTTTGGGCTGCGCATGCCATCCCAGATCAACATCGCCGCGCCGACCGTAATCGCCGCATCGGCCACATTGAACGCCGGCCAGTGCCAGCCGCCGGCATGGACATCGAGGAAGTCGATGACATGGCCGTACAGAATCCGGTCGATGACGTTGCCGATGGCGCCGCCGAGGATCAACGCCAGCGCGATGCTGAACAGGCGGCGGCCTTGGGTTTTGCGCAGCAGATACAGGATGACGATGGACGCGATCGCCGCGACGCCGACAAAAAAGCCGCGCTGCCAGCCGGGCTGGTCGGCGAACAGGCTGAACGCGGCACCGGTGTTGTGCACATGCACCAGATTGAAGAAGCCGGTGATAACGATGGCATCGACATAGGCGGTCATCCGGTCGATCACCGCCAGCTTGGTCAGTTGGTCCAGCAGCAGCACCAGCGCCGAAAGCCAGAGCCAGACCAGTTCATTGCGTCTCTGATCAGGCATGTTGGCGCGCCTCGCCTTCGCCGTGCAGATTGCTGATGCAACGGCCGCACAGGCCGGGATGCGCGGCGTTTGCATTCACATCATCACGGTAGTGCCAGCAGCGTTCGCATTTCTCATGCGCGGAGGGATTGGCTTCGACACGCGTTTCACCTTCCGAATTCTCTACCTGTGCGGCGGAGGTGATCAGCACGAACTTGAGATCGTCGCCCAGACTCGACAGCAGATCGAAGTCGTCACCGGATGCCAGCAAAGTGACTTCAGCCTGCAACGACGAACCGACCGAGCCGGCAACGCGCAGTTCTTCGATGCGCTTGGTAGTTAGTGCGCGCAGCTCACGCAAACGGCTCCAGCGCGTGAGCAGGTCGGTTTCGTCTTCTTGCGCTGGCAGGTCGTGCCACAGCTCAAGAAAGACGCTTTCGCCGCGCTGGGTGAGTTGCCAGATTTCTTCGGCGGTAAACGACAGCACCGGGGCGAGCAATTTGGTCAGCGTTTGCAGGATGTGCCAGAGCGTGGTTTGCGCGGCCCGGCGGGCTTTCGAACCGGCGCCGCTGGTGTACAGGCGGTCTTTCAGCACGTCGAGATAGAACGCGCCGAGGTCTTCCGAGCAGAAGATCTGCAGTCGCTGCATCGCTGCGTGATAGTTGTAGATCGCATAGTCGGCCTGCACTGATTCCTGCATCTGGCGGGTCAGCGCCAATGCGTAGCGGTCGATTTCCAGCCAGTTACCCGCGTCAACCGTCTGCGTCGCGATATCGAAATCGGCGGTATTGGCGAGCAGGAAGCGCAGCGTGTTGCGGATGCGGCGATAGCCATCGACCGAACGCTTCAGAATTTCGTCGGAGATGGTCAGCTCGCCCGAGTAATCGGTGGAAGCCACCCACAGGCGCAGGATGTCGGCGCCGTAGGTGTCCATCACCTTTTGCGGCGCAATCACATTGCCTTTCGACTTGGACATCTTGTGGCCCTTGGCATCGACCACGAAGCCATGCGTCAGCAGCGCCTTGTAAGGTGCGTGGCCGTCGCTGGCGCAACCGGTGAGCAAGGACGACTGGAACCAGCCGCGATGCTGGTCGGAGCCTTCCAGATACAGGTCGGCCGGATGCGCCAGGCCTTCGCGCTCCTTCAGCAGACAGGCGTGGGTGACGCCGGAGTCGAACCAGACATCGAGCGTGTCCTTGTTCTTGACGTAGTCCTCGGCTTCGGTACCCAGCAACTCGACAGGATCGAGGCTGAACCAGGCTTCGATGCCGTGTTGCTCGACTAGCTTGGCGACTTGTTCCAGCAGTTCGGTCGAGCGCGGATGCAGCTCGCCTGTGGTCTTGTGCATGAAGAACGCAATCGGCACGCCCCAGTTGCGCTGGCGCGAGACGCACCAGTCGGGTCGGCTCTTCATCATTGCTTCCAGCCGGGCGCGGCCCCAGGCCGGGAAGAACTCGGTGTTTTCGACCGCGTGCATCGCCTTCTCACGCAGACCCATTTTGTCCATGCCGATGAACCACTGCCGCGTGGCGCGGAAAATGATCGGCGTCTTGTGCCGCCAGCAATGCGGGTAGCTGTGCTGCAAACGCGCTTGCGCCAGCAGATTTCCATTTTCAGTCAGCGTTTCCATCACTTTTTTGTTGCCATCCCACACTGACAGACCGCCGACGATGGGGGTGTCGGCGTAGAACTTGCCGTCGTCGCCGACCGGATTGGCGACTTCGAGGCCGTATTCAAGACCGGCGATGTAGTCGTCATGGCCGTGGCCGGGGGCGATGTGAACCAAACCGACACCCGCTTCGGTGGTGACGAAATCAGCCAAGATCACCGGCACCTGATAGTCGTAGAACGGATGCCGCAATTGCAGGCCTTCCAGTGCTGCGCCAGAAATTTGCGCGACGGTTTCGACCGCCTCGAAGCCATAGCGCTTGATCGCCGCATCGGCCAGATCGCGCGCCACGATCAGGATGCCTTTCGGCGTGCGGATCAGGTCGTAGATGAACTTGGGGTGCACCGCCACCGCGCGGTTGGCCGGCAAGGTCCACGGCGTCGTGGTCCAGATCACTGCGTAGGCCGGGCAATCGGCCGCCGCGTCGATGCTCAGGCGGCGCGCCAGATCGGCGCAGTCGGCGACCGGGAAGGCGACGTCGATGGCTGGGGAATTCTTGTCTTCGTATTCCACTTCCGCCTCGGCCAGCGCTGAACCGCAATCGACGCACCAGTGCACCGGTTTGGCGCCGAGATAGAGATGGCCGTTGGCCTGGATGATGCCGAGCTGGCGAATGATGTCCGCCTCGAACTGGAAATCCATGGTCAGGTAGGGATGCTCCCAGTCGCCCAGCACGCCCAGACGAATGAAATCGGCTTTCTGGCGATCGACCTGGCTGGCGGCGTATTCGCGGCAGAGTTCGCGGAACTTCGCCGGCGGCATGTCCTTGCCGTGCGCCTTTTCCACCACCAGTTCAATCGGCAGGCCGTGGCAATCCCAGCCCGGCACGTAGGGCGCGTCGAAGCCGTCCAGCGTCTTGGTCTTGACGATGATGTCCTTCAGAATTTTGTTCACCGCGTGGCCGATGTGGATGTCGCCGTTGGCGTAAGGCGGGCCGTCGTGCAGGATGAATTTGGGGCGGCCCTTGCTGACTTCACGAATTTGCTCGTAACGCTTTTTCTCTTGCCATTGTTTGACCCAGCCCGGTTCGCGTTTGGCGAGATCGCCGCGCATCGGGAACGGGGTGTCGGGCAGGTTCAGGGTGTCTTTGTAGTCGGCCATGGCGGTTACGGATTCACGTTCAGAAGGGTGCGGGCTTGCTGCGCATCGAGGTCGATCTGGGCAATCAGCGTATCCAGATCGGGGAATTTGGCTTCATCGCGCAGCTTGTGCAAAAACTCTACACGCAAGTGCTGGCGGTAAATGCTCCGGTTGAAGTTGAACAGATGCACTTCCAGTGTCGGTCGGCCATTGGCATGCACCGTCGGGCGCGTGCCCAAGCTGGCGACGCCGGGCCAATCGGGCTGATCCAGTCCCTGAACACGCACGGCGAAAATGCCTTTCACCGGCGGCTTGTTGTGCTTCAACTGGATGTTGGCAGTGGGGTAGCCGATCTTGCGGCCAAGCTGGTCGCCGCCGACGACGCGGCCGGAGATGGAATAGGGCCGCCCAAGCAGTTGCGCGGCCATCGCCATGTCGCCGGCCGCCAGCGCCTCGCGCACCGCAGTCGAAGAGGCGCGCTGGCCGGCCGCTTCGATGGTATGCAGCGCTTCCGCTTCGAAGCCATGCACTTCGCCAAGTCGTTGCAGCAACGCGAAATCGCCGGCGCGTTTGGCGCCGAAGCGAAAATCGTCGCCGACCAGCACATAGCGCGCCTTCAGGCCATCGACCAAGATGCGTTGCACGAATTCTTCCGCCGTCAGCGCGGCGAAGGGTTTGCTGAAACGGCAGACGTGCACATGTGCGACCCCCAGGCTGCGCAGGATTTCCAGCTTTTCGCGCAGCGAGGTCAGCCGGGTGGGTGCAGATTCAGGCGTGAAAATCTCGCGCGGATGCGGCTCGAAGGTCAGTACGGCAGGCAGTGCGCCAACCGAGGCCGCACGTGCAGTCAGCCGCGCCAGCATGGCCTGGTGGCCGAGATGGATGCCATCGAAATTGCCAATCGTGACGGCGTTGTGGGGGGCGATGTTTGGTGAGCGATCCTGGTTGCGATCGTGCGTACCAAACGAGCCGTGAGTCATCCGCATGGATCAGTCTATCTCTTTGAAAATTCGCGGATTTTAGCGGCTTGCGGACGCTTCGGTCCATGCGCAACTGCTCAGTGGCGCTAGTGATTGCGACATCACTCAGTCAATCAATCGGCCGCCCCTCGCCTGCTTCCTCGTAAGTCCGGCCGTCCCGGATGTGATAAATGCGCTTGAAGGTGGGGATGATCTTTTCGTCGTGAGTCACAACGATGATCGCGGTGCGGTACTGGTTGGCCATCTGGTTGAGGATGCGCATCACGGCCAGAGCACGATCGCTGTCGAGCGGCGCGGTGGGTTCGTCGGCGAGAATCACCGGCGGCTGGTTGGCCAGGGCGCGGGCGATGGAGACGCGCTGCTGTTCGCCGCCGGAGAGCTGCGATGGCTGTGCGCGGGCGCGGTGGGCGACGTCGAGCGCGCCCAGCAGTTCGAGCGCGCGTTGGCGCGCCTCGGCGTTGGGACGGCCGGAAAGCATGGGTAACAGGGCGACGTTGTCGGTCACGTCGAGGAAGGGGATCAGATAGGGGGCCTGGAACACGAAGCCGATGCGGTCACGGCGCAGGGCGCGCAGATCGCGGGCTTTCCAGGCGCCGTCATAGATCACCTCGCCGCCCAGGGTCATGCGCCCGGCGGTGGGTTCGATCACCGCGCCCAGACACTTCAGTAGTGTGCTTTTGCCGGAACCACTCGGGCCGACCAAGCCGATGACCTCGCCGGGGGCGACGCGCATGTTGACGTCTTTCAGCGCGTCCACCGCCGTGTCGCCGGCGCCGTAGCGCTTGCGCAGGCCTTCGATGTGGATGCCGTCGTCGGTGAGGTTGGCCACAGTCATCTCATCCCCCGATTGCGTCGGCCGGGTCCACCTTGAGGGCGGCATGGATGGCCAGGGTGCTGGCGAGGGCGCAGATCAGCATGACGGCGACGAAACCGCGCAGGGTGTCTTCCGGGGTCAGCAGCACGTACTTGGGGAAAATCGGAACCCACAAAGTCGCCGCGATCTTGCCGACGGAAAAGCCGATCAGCCCCAGGCCCAGCGCCTGTTGCAGGATCATGCCGGCAATGGTGCGGTCGCGCGTGCCGATCAGCTTCAACACGGCGATCTCACGAATCTTGCCCAGCGTCATGGTGTAGATGATGAAGGCGACGATGGCGGCACTGACGATGGCCAGGATGACCAGGAACATGCCGATCTGTTTGGCCGAGGTCAGGATCAGCTTGGACACCAGAATCTCTTCCATCTGCGTCCGGGTGTAGGCCTGGAGATGCTGCCAGCGGCGGATTTCTCGGGCCACCATTTCCGGGTCATGGCCTGCGGCGACCCGCACCAGCACGGCGTTGACGTTGTGGTTGCTGGCCTGGGAAGCCTGGATGGCATCGAGCAGGCCGGGCACGCCGGGACGGTTCAGGGCCGGATTGGCGGCGGTGCGTGCGCGGTCGTTGAGGATGGCCTCGTTGTCTTTCAGAAACTGCGCTTCCTGGCCGTCTTTCAGCGACACGAACACCATCGGGTCGCCGCCTGACGAGACCATGCGCCGGGTCAGGCCGACGACGGTGTAATCGTGGCGACGAATGCGGATCACCTCGCCGAGGGCAAAGCCGGTCTTCACGTCAGCTACCGCTTCGTAGTGGTCATGGGTCATTTGCCGTCCGGCGACGAGATAGCCGGGTTCGCCGGGTTCGCCGGGTTGGCCAGTGGTGACGCCGACCACCATCGCTCGTATGTCTGTATTGCCCTGGCGCACCTGCATAGACAAATAGGTGACATTGGCGGCGCGCGCCACGCCGGGCATGCCGAGCAGGTCGCGGTAGATGTCGTCGCGCAGGCTGGAGGATTCGGCGTAGGGGCCAAGCGTGTCCTTTTGCACCACCCACAGATCGGCGCCGCTGTTGTCGAGCAGCGCCTTGGCATCATCCACCATGCCGCGATAGACGCCGGCCATGCTCAGGGTGACGCCGATCAGCAGCCCGAGACCGATGCCGGTGAAAACGAATTTGGCCCAGCCATGCAGGATGTCCCGCCCGGCGAGGCTGATCATGGGCGCTTACCCGCAAGCGATGGCACGACCTTGAAGCGACTGTCGGCGGTGAGATTGCGCTCGCTGTAAACCACCACCGTAGCGCCGGCCTGAACGCCATCGAGCACCTGCACGCGGCCATCGAGACCGCTGACGCCTGACTTGATCGCGGCGAAACGCAGTTGTTCGCCCTCAACGACCCAAACCCCGGTCTGCTCACCGTTTTGGCCGCCGTTTTGACTACCCAGGCGCCGCAAGCTGGCATTGGGCAGGATGGGGGAATTCGCGGCGGCGGGCAGATTAAGTGTCACCTCCACCAGTTCGCCGATAGACAACGCCTTGGGCGGAGCGTTGGAGGTGACGTCAAACGCCACCTGGGCGATGCGTTCCTCGGTGACCGCATCGCTCACCAATTCAATTCGCGCCACCTTGCCCGACAACGGTGCTTGCGGGTTGGAGCGACGCACGATCTGCGCCGGCAGGCCGACGTCGAGTCCATTCGAGCGGCCCTGGTCGAAGCGCACCCGCGCCCACAGGCTGGCCGGGTCTACCAGCCGCAACACGGCCTGGCCGGCCACCACAGTAGAGCCGGGTTCAGCCTCGCGCGCGGTGACGACGCCATCGGCGGGGGCAAGCAGGCGTACATTGGCGCGCTGCTCGCGCACGCCATTGCGATCTTGCTCCAGACGACCCAAGTCCTGGCGCGCGCCGGCCAACGCGGCTTCGGCTGCATCGATACCGGCTTGCGCCGATTTTTCTTCCTGAAGACGGCTATCCACCACGCTTTGGCTGACGAATTTCTGAGTGCCCAGATCAACGTAACGGCGCGCATTGATGGCGGCGAGTTCACGCTTGCTGGCCGCATCCTGTTTCTGTGCTTCCGCCACGGCCACCGCGCTGCGCGCTTTGGCCAACGAGGCATCCAGCGAGGCAACGCGTTGATCGAGATCGACCGGATCCATTTCCGCCAGCAACTGCCCGGCCTTCACCGGAGCGCCGACATCAACCAACACGCGTAGTACGCGCCCGGCCACCGTCGGGCCGATCAGATAGGCGCGTTGCGCCTCGATTGTGCCAATGCCGAACAGGGCCGGAACGACCTCGCCGCGTTCCACTTTGGCAACGGTCACTTTAATCGGCGCGAGCGGGCCGCTGCGCGCGATGGCGAAGCCCAGCGCCGCCAGCAGTGACACCCCGAGTCCCGCCAGCAGAATTTTTTTCGTCAGTGGGTTCATGCCGTGGTCTCGTAGAAAGTATTGCGATGGATAAATACGTAAACACGCCACCGCGCAAACGTCATTGGTCAACGTGTTATTGCGGCAGGGATTCCAGCAACTCGTTCATTTTCTTGAACCGCGGCGCCTGCGTGGTAAACGCGGTGAGGCGGGCCTTGAGGCGATCACCGGCGAACAGCATTGGGATGATTTCGACGTCACGCGTCTTCTTGAACTCTTCCCATACCGCTTTGAATTGAATCAGCGTCGGTTGAGCCGGGAGCAGCGATTTATTCTTCAACGCGGCGGCGAGGAGGCCATCCAGATCCTTGCTTGATTTGAGCGCGTCGTCATAGCGCATTTCCAACACCGCGCGGTCGTCTTCGCTCAACATCGACATGGTTTGCTGTCGCGTCGTAGTCAGCGTGGACTTGATATCCCCAACCGGGCCGGCCTGGACGAAACCCGGGAAGATCAAGCCGAAGAGGAAAACCAGCAAGACGGTAATCACGTTTTTCATGGTGTTTCCTTTGGTAAAGGGGGGGCGGAAGTTTAACCATCCGCCACCGATATCCACCCCAAATTCATAGGCCGTCTTGATCTTGGGCAAGTGGGCTGGCGAGTGCGCGGGTCCAAGCTCGAACCGGATGCCACAATGCGCGCCCATTCTTAATGAGGAGATTGCCATGCGCAGGTTCATCCTGCTGCTGAACCTGCTGGTGCTGGGTCAACTCGGACAGTTTGCCCAGGCCGCTGACTATGCCCGCGAGCAGCGCTGGGCGGATGAGATTCTGCCGGCCATCCTCGACGGCGATCCAGTCTGGTTGCAACAGGCCAATGGCCACAAATTCCTCGGTCTGCACATCGGCTCGGCCAAGCCGCGCGGCGCCGTGATCCTGGTGCATGGCATGGGCGTTCACCCGGATTGGGGAATCAATGGCGTGATGCGCACACGCCTGGCGGAAAACGGCTATGCCACGTTGTCGATCCAGATGCCGGTGCAGGATGCCAGTGCGGTGCCGGGAGATTATGTGGAAACCTTTCCGGAGGCGAGCGAACGTATCGGCAAAGCAGTGGCTTGGCTGACAGGCAAGGGCTACGCCAAGATCGCCGTCATTTCCCATAGCCTGGGCGGCCGTATGGTCCGCAGCTACTTCCTGGACAACAAAGCGACGCCGGTTAAATGCTGGGCCGCGTTGTCGATGGGCTTCGACGACTTCAAAGGCGTGTCGGTGCCGATTCTGGATATCTATGCGGAACAGGATCATTTGCCGGTATTGAACATCGTCGCCGCCCACAAACAGAGCCTGACCAACCCCGCCTCGGTACAACACATGATGCCGGCCTCCGGCCATTTCTATGAAGGCCGTGAGGCTGAGGTGATTGATCGGGTGCGGGCGTGGCTGGATAAAACGCTTTAACCTGAACGCTTTAACCTGGCCTTATCTGGCTTTTGAACCTGAGGTCGGGTGGCCGTGGCTGTTGAGGAATGCGCCCAGGTGCTGGTCGGTATCCAGGATGTGGTTGATCAGCCAGTTATTGAGGAATGAGAGCAGTTCTTCCCGCGTCACCAGGCAACCATCGCGCAGGCCTGCGCGTAGCGCGACGACTTGTTGCGAGAATCTGCGGTGTTCATTGCGGTGCTTTTCTTCGTCGGCTGGCGACAGGCTGGCATAGCCATATTCCTGCATCAGTGCTTCCTCGGTTTCGAAGTGGTAGAGGGCGTAACTCAGCAGGTCGCGGGTGATCTGCTCCGCAAATCGCGCGTAACGCCGTTGGCGAGACGCGTGTTGGCTTCGTTGAGCGTGTTCACCAGAACCTTGTGCTGGTCATCGATGCGATCAATGCCGGTGAGGAAAGTGTCATTCCAGAGGATGGGTTCGTGGCTGATCATGTCTGACCCCTGAAAAAGTACTTGTTTGCAGAGTATTTACTGGCCGGCGTCGTTGTATTTGACCAGGCTGCGAATGTGGGTCAGGGCATCGACAAATGTCTCCGCGCTGCGCAACAACACGGCTTCGGTTTCACGGCTGGAGACGGTTGCACCGCTTTTCGTCTCGCGGACCAGTTTTTGCGCCAGAAGATGGACGCTTTTATGCAGCATGCGGCCCACCAGCAGACGCCGGTTGGGCAGATGCGTCAGCGTATCGAAATTCGCCAGTTCTTCCAGATGCTGCTGGTGGGTCATCCGCTCGCTGATGTCTTCCGAGATGCCGGCAACGCGCACCACTTGACCTGCCGCGTCATGCACCGGAAATGCACGCGAGGCAATCCAGCGCATGCTGCCCTCCACGGCAAATTTGTTCTAACGATAAGTCTTTGATTTACCGTCATTCCGGCGGTTGTAAGCCGGAATCCAGTTCGTTCATCAAGCTGGGGGTCAACTGTTTGATTGGATTTACGCTTCTGGATTCCGGCTAAATGCAAGCCGGAATGACGATATTCTGGTTAGAACAAATTTATCGTGGGCTGCCCCATCCGGGCGGCGAATGCGAAACGGCGAAAATTCAAAACTGTTCCAATCGGCTTGCTCCGGACCAGGAATCTGTTTTCCGTTGTTCAGGCGTGGCATGCGGTCGTTGAAGCCAGAAAATTGGCTGATAAATCGCCTCCGCGAGGGAGCCGTTCGGATCCGGCACCAGGCTGAACGGTTGCGTGCTCGATTGCCTGCCGCTGAACAGGACGGGAAAGTACCCGGCGCGCGCTTCCGCCTTGCGGCTGATACTGGCATTTGGCGAGACATCGTAAATGCCCTGGTTGCCCAGTTCTTTCGATTGCAGCGCCTGCTCGAACGCGATGCGTTCATCGGCTTTGACACTGGGCGCCCACTGGATCGCCATGATTTCCGGATGCCGCGTCAGCGCTGGCGTAACCATGAGACGAAACTCGTTGCGTTTGACTTGCTGGGAGGCGTCGAACAGACCTTGTACTGTGGCCAGCACCAGCAGTGCTTCGTTCAGCGAACTTTGCAGGCGCAGGGCACGGTCGTGCGAGAGATGTACAAAATGGGCCTGGAGTCGTTGTGCTTCGTGTTAGGGGCTGTCCGTGAATAATTTGGATAGTTATGGGTGTCTTGGTGGGATGCGATGCAAGGCGCCGGCCGCGCAGCATGGTCATTCCCTGCAAGCGCGGCCGGCAACGTGGCAGCGCGCCCACCAGTGCAGTCCAAAATGTCCAGGTTATTCATGGACAGCCCCTTACGTGCTGAAGTGGTAGGTGGCGCCGGAAAGCAGCATGCCGGTCAGCGCAATCGCCACGATCCAGCGAAAAGGTTGCCCGAGCCTGACTCGGCGCATCACGCCAGTCCTGACTCAGGCTGCGCGGCGTTTGAATTGATGCAGCCGGAAACCGAGCAGCCAGAGGGCGGCGAAATAGGCACTTGCGCCGCCCGCGACGAGTGCCGAGAGATGAAGGATACGCAGCGAAAAGTCATATTCGATCCATTGGCTTAAGTTGCCGACTCCCAACCAAAGTAATAGACCCATAACGGCCAGCGCAGTCATCAGTTTGAAAAGAAATACGGCCCAGCCGGGTTGTGGCTGGAAGATGCCGAATGAACGTAGCTTGTAGAACAGGATGCCGGCGTTGAGGCAGGCACCGATGCCGATCGACAGCGCCAGCCCGGCGTGTTGCAAAGGCCCGATGAATGCCAGATTCATCGCTTGTGTGGCAAGCAGGGTTAGCAGGGCGATCTTGACTGGCGTCTTGATGTTCTGCCGGGCATAGAAGCCGGGGGCGAGCACTTTGACCAGAATCAGTCCGACCAGGCCGATGCTGTAGGCGACCAGCGCGAGACGGGTCATTTCCAGATCATGCGGGGTGAACTCGCCATAGAGAAACAGTGTGGCGATCAACGGCCCGGCCAGAATGCCGAGGCCGACCGCGGCCGGCGCGGCCAGCATCAGCGTCATCCGAAGTCCCCAGTCGAGCAGGCGGGAATACTGCGATGGGTCGTTGTCGGCGTAATGCTTGGCTAATGACGGCAGCAAAATGGTGCCCAAGGCGACGCCGAGCATGCCGGTGGGGAATTCCATCAAACGGTCGGCGTAATACAGCCATGACACGCTGCCGGCGGTGAGAAAGGAGGCGAAGATGGTGTTGATCAGCAGCGAAATTTGCGCGATCGAGACGCCGAATGCCGCCGGGCCCATTAATAGAAGTATGCGGCGCACACCCTCATCCTTTGGCGCCCAGTCCCAGCGTGGCAGGAAACCGAGCCGCTTCAAGGCGGGAATCTGGAGCGAGAGTTGCAGGATGCCGCCGATGAATGCGCCCCAGGCCAGCGCCAGCACGGGTGGGTCGAAATAGGGTGCGGCGAAGGCCGCTGCCAGAATCATTGCCACATTCAGCAGCACCGGGGTGAATGCCGGCACCATGAAGCGGCTGAAGGTGTTCAGGATGCCGCCCGCGAATGCGACCAGCGACATGAACAGGATGTAGGGAAAGACGATGCGGGTCATTTCCACCGTCAACTGGAATTTTTCGACATCGGCGCTGAAGCCGGGCGCAGAGATCAGTACGATTAAAGGTGCGGCGACGATGCCGAGGCCAGCGACCATGGCCACCGCAACGAAAAGCACGCTGGCGACGCGACTGACCAGGATGCGCGTCGCCTCCTCGCCGCGCCGATTCTTGTATTCCGCCAAGATGGGTACGAAGGCTTGCGAAAATGCCCCCTCGGCAAACAGTCGGCGCAGCAGGTTTGGCAGTTTGAAGGCGACAAAGAACGCATCGGTCGCGGCGCCGGCGCCAAAAGTGCGCGCAATGATCGCATCGCGCGCAAAGCCCAGAATGCGCGACAACAGTGTCATCGAACTGACTGTGGCAAGGGCTTTGAGCAGGTTCATGGGCGGCGGAGTGAGCGATGTGTCGCGAGAAAAGTCGCGGCATGGTAACGAATGGAAGCTTGGCGGGATAGCCAAGATGCAGAGTTTGCTTGCTTAGCGGAGGGCGGATCAGTATGATGCCGCGTTTTCCAGTTGCGTCCAGATTACCAAGGAGTTCCTGTATGGCTAACAGTGCCCAGGCAAAGAAACGTGCCCGTCAGTCCGCAGTTCTGCGCTTGCATAACATGTCTCAGCGTTCGGCTTACCGGACTGCTGTCAAAAAAGTTCGCAAGGCGATTGAAGCCGGTGACAAAACCGCTGCTCAGGCCATGTTGAATGAAAACATGAGCGTGATCGATAGTCTGGCTGACAAGAATATCGTGCACAAGAATAAAGCTGCTCGTCACAAGAGCCGCTTGTCCGGCGCGATCAAGGCGATGGCCTGATTCAGTTCGCTTCAAACAAAACCGCCAAAAAACCGCCCGTCTTGCCGGGCGGTTTTGTTTTTCGATTTGATCGTTGCGGTTGAGCGTGGCGTGGTGGCGAGGAGATCGCGCGGTTAACGAATTGCCTGTTCTGAATTGGGCAAAGGACAAGTGAATGGCCGTTTGGTCTGGCGGCCTGGCAAGACTTCAAGTTCATTTGAATCCGCGAAGTCGAGCAGAAACTTGAACATGCGCGGGTCTTCCGCTTCCAGAATTCGCTGAATCACCACGCATCGCACGCCTTCGCGTGTCACCGGGAAAAGTTGGGTCGAATAGCGCAGCCGGTGGTCATGCCCAACTTGAGACAGGATGCTGGCGAGACGATCCGCCCAGTCGCTCGGGCGAAATAGGCTGCCTTGGCGGGTGATGCCGCGAATGATCACTTCTCCAGGTATCACTTCTCCAGATGACAGTTCGGTCATGGCATGCACTCGGAATGAGCAAGTGAAAAAAGTGTAACAGAGCGCTCAGGTATAATGCCGCATTGCATCATTTTTTCAGAAGGGCTCCAAAATGATTCTCGACCACGTCCCAACCGGCCGTAACGTTCCGGATGACATCAACGTCATCATCGAAATTCCGGCGCATGGTGAGCCGATCAAATATGAGCTGGATAAAGACACCGGCGCGATGTTTGTCGATCGTTTCATGTCCACTGCCATGCATTACCCGTGCAACTACGGTTATGTGCCGCATACCTTGTCGGAAGATGGCGATCCGGTCGATGTGCTGGTGGTGACCCCGATTCCGCTGATTACCGGTGTGGTCGTGCGTTGTCGTCCGGTTGGCATGCTGAAGATGACCGATGAAGCCGGCATCGATGCCAAAGTCATCGCGGTGCCGGTCGACAAGCTGACCAGCCTTTATTCAGATGTGAAGACGCCGGAGGACTTGCCGCAGTTGTTGCTCAAGCAGATCTCGCACTTCTTCGAGCATTACAAGGATCTGGAGCCCGGCAAATGGGTCAAGGTTGAAGGTTGGGTCGGGATTGAAGGCGCCCGCGAGGAAATTCTCGGCGGGGTTGCACGCTATCAGGCGGCGCCTGAAAAACCGCTGTTCTGATCCGTGCACGGGTAGGCAAAAGCTCAGTGAAAATCTGCCTGCTTTCAGATAGCCACGACAACCGGCGTCTGCTCGAACATGCGGTGCAGGATGCCAAGGGGCGTGGCGCCGAGGCCGTGCTGCATTGCGGCGACGTGGTAGCGCCAACCACGTTGCGCGTGCTGAAGAAATTCGAATTGCCGGTGCATGTCATCCATGGCAACAACACCGGCGATCTTTTCGCCATGTCCAAGCTGTCGCATGAGCCAGACAGCGTGGTGCGTTACCACGGCCAGGATGCGACCTTGCATCTGGGCGGACGCAGCATTTTCCTGGTGCATTACCCGCATTACGCCGCCGCGCTGGCGCTGACTGGCGATTACGATCTGGTTTGCTGCGGGCATGATCACAAGGCCAGCGTGCAGCGGGTTGACACGGTGCGCGGCGGGGTTTCACATCTGCTCAATCCGGGTACGGTCGGCGGTGTCGGTGCCAAGCCGAGCTACATACTGATCGACTTGGCCGAAATGACTTTCGATGTCCGAGATGTCCCAGTCGAGCCGGGTGAGGCCTGCAATACGCCGCCGGTTACGGTACATAACTGAGGCTTCATAGCAGAGTGTTGCGTAGCCTGAATTTGCCGCGTCTTCGTGTCTGTGTTTCTGTGAGACGGTGCGCATAAATCAGTGCGCATGACTCAGCGCGGCGGTCGGAATACCTGCTGGTTTGCATAGAACGCCGGGTCTTCGTTTGCCGGCCACCAGCCAGGGATGCCCAGGACTG
This sequence comes from Burkholderiales bacterium, assembly GCA_038215555.1. Lineage (GTDB taxonomy): Bacteria > Pseudomonadota > Gammaproteobacteria > Burkholderiales > Thiobacillaceae > PFJX01. The sequence continues at coordinate 25,779 of JBBQQT010000028.1, forward strand.
GCAGCGGAAACAGCGCGCGCGTATCGGTTATCCTGTTGTTTTGCCATTGCTCGGCAATGGCTGCATCGTGCAATTTCAAGGCGGCATCCGCCCGGGTCTTGATGAACAGACATTTGGCAGTGATGCCAGGCCAAGGGGTGAGCAGTTTTTCCAGCACAGCATGGCCGATGACATGCACCCTGACATTTTTCCAATCATCGCGTCGGGTAACGAAGGCTTCTCGCCACCGCCGCGCGGTCAGCATTTTGGCGAGGCTGTCATCTTCCCCGGCCAGCACCAGGCCGCTTTCATCGAACAGCGTGGCGGCGTCGGACGCGGGCAAACGATTCAGGCCGGGCAATAACGTGGTTTGATGGACTGCGTTCAACGCCGCCTTGGTTGCCGGAAAGGCCAGCCAGGTCAGCGCGTTGAACAGATCGTGCCAGTTGCTTTCGCGGCTGGGCACCAGGCCGCTGGCATAGATGCCGATTTCATAGTCATGCTGTCCGCAGGCGCTGTTTTGCGGCGAAAAACGTATCGGCAGACCCATCGCATTGTGCAGATTCTGTGTCTCGGCAAAGTGATTCAGCGTTGCCAGGTCGGGCCAATCATTCGCCTTGAAACGGTCCAGCCATGGCTTCAGGTGCGCGAACGCGGGTGCGCTGACGAATGCGGTTTGCCATGCCGACATCACACTGAGCGTTGACCTTATACCGAGAGTTCGGCCAGCCGGGCGCGGTACTGCCGTGTCAACGCATGCTTGCCGCCGAGCATGCCGAACAGCGCCAGCATGGCGCGGCGGCCAATGTCGTCGCGGAACGCGGGGGCTGTTCGGGCCAGCTCCAGCAGCTGTTCCAGCGCCTTTTCCGGCTGATCCTCGAACAGCGCTTGCGCGGCTTGAGTCAGACGCGCTGCGGGAGTGCCTGCGTCATCGGTATGTTCCTGATTGGCGGCTTCGAGCAATTCCAGATGCGCCAAGAGTCCGGCGATGTTGCCTTGTGTTCTCGCTGCGGCGGGCAAGGCGGCAAGCAGCGCCAGCGCTTCGTGCGGCAGCCCGGCCAGGGTCAGCAGCTTGGCCAGATCGGCAGCAACTGCCAGGTCGGCTGGGTCTTCTACCGCGATTCGCGCCAGCAGCGCGATGGCGCCTTCGGTATCGCCGTCCTGGTGCATGTGCAAGGCGGTCATGCGCAGCCGATCTTGATCGTTGGCGAGAAACCGGCCAAGCGCGGCGCGGAAGCTGGCATCGCTTTCTGCACCGTGGATGGTGTGCACCACCTGTTCACGCAGGAAGAATTTAACCGTTGGTACGCTGGTCACGCCGAGGCTGCGTGCGCGTTGGCCAAGTTCTTCGGTGTTGACCATGACAAGCAGAAAACGACCGCCGTATTCCGCCGCCAGTTTCACCAGTCTTGGCATCAAAAGCATGCAGGGTCCCGCTTTCGGTGACCAGAAATGTGCCAGAACCAGGCCGCGCATCGAGTTGCCAAGAATCAGTGAATCGAAGTTATCGCGGCTGGCGTCAAAGACATAAGGGCTGAGCGACATAAAATATTCCTAATAACCCCAAAGTGTGGGCCAGTTGATTTTCGGCCAGACCGGATCAGCATCGACTGGATAGCGTATCGCATAGAAACGGCTGGTTAGATTGCGTTCACGCGGTGATTCGAGGGCGTTGCCGCGTGCATCGAGAAAGCTGATGGCAAACAGAACCTGTCCATTGCGCCCGAGCCCGGTGATGCAGGCGGTTTCGCGATTGCTCAGTTGCACCAGCGTGCCGGGCGTCAAGAGCCCAATGCGGCGCAGCAGCAGGCTGGCGATCTGCATGTCGATTTGTGTGCGTTCGGAGCTGAACAATGTCTTGAAAGCCAGGCGAGCCGATTTGGGCGGACGATAGGAACGCGCGCTGATTTTGCTGCAATAGACATCCGCAACATGCAGAACTCGCGCCGCCAGACTGATCTGGGCCCCGGTCAGATTGGCCGGATATCCGCTGCCATCCATGTTTTCATGATGTTGCTGGACGCTGATCAGCCAATCCAGATCGGTCACGCCGGCGCGCGCCAGCAGGTTCGTGGCATCGGTCGGATGGCGACGCAGTTGCGTCCAATCCGAATTGGCAAACAAGCCGTTGTGGATGCGTTCATGCAACGCAATATCGGTCATGTTCATGGTCAGCGCGGCGGCTGCCAGACTTTCGGTCTGGGCTTCGGAAAACTCCAGGTGGTCGGCCAGCAAGACGCTGATGAACAGCGCATTCAGGCTGTGGTTCAGCCAGGGTGGGGCGACTGGCGCGACGCGTGGATAGCCGAGACAGGCATTGGGATCAACCCGGTACAAGGCCAGGAATGCGCGCGCCAGCAGGCGCAGTTCCTCTTCCGACAAACCTGCTTCCGGGCCGGCCAGCAGTTTTGCGGTGTGCGCGGCGATGTCATGCAATCGCTGCAATGGCCGGATGGAGTCGCTGCCAGGCGCTGCCTGCTGAAACAAGGGCCGCAACGCAAGCCGTTCGTATTGCGCGGCATCGGCCAGCAACATGCCGGCGCCAGCCAGGAGCACGCCGGATTCGCTATACAGATCGCAGGGCAAGGTCTGGCCGATCAACGCAGGATCAAGCTGAATAGGGCGCAGCAAGATAAGTTCGACACAAGAAACGAGGACAGGCCGGAGTATCATGCAATGCACGCAACCGTGGGAGTCCCCGACATGACCGTACATGCTTTGAATGACCAAGAAGTCCGCCTGCTGCGCGAGGAAGTCAAGCTATTAATAACTGAACACCAGAAATTGTTGCAGATAACTAGCTCTGCCGCTGTTCTAGTAACGAATCT
>JBBQQT010000029.1:0-27364 GCA_038215555.1 Burkholderiales bacterium
TCGCGCCGCAAGCGGACGCTCCTACAACACAAACGCCGTACCGAAGGGTGGATTGAGGTTCCGTAGGCGTAGGGTGCGCATGGCGAACCTACGGAATTTCGCTGGTCCGGACCTACCGATTTTCGCCGCCGCCCGTCCCCATCCACTTCAGCAACTCGGCGAACAACACTTCCGGATCAACCGGCTTGGCAATGAAATCATTCATTCCGGCGTCCATGCATTTGTCCCGATCTTCGGCGAACACACTGGCGGTCATCGCCAGAATCGGCACCTTGTCGCGGCCGGGGATTTGACGGATGGCCTGGGTCGCTTCGATGCCGCCCATTTCCGGCATCTGCATGTCCATCAGAATGGCGGCGTATTCGTTTTCCAGTGCCATGCGCACCGCCTCCACCCCGTTCTGCGCCAGGTCAGCCTGCAAACCGACATCGCGTAGCTGGATCAGCGCAACTTGCTGATTAACTGGGTCGTCCTCCACCAACAACACACGGGCACCGGCGTGCACTTGTCGCAAACGATTTTCCGCATCCGCCGGCAGCAGATCTTCGACCACTTCCGGCAATACGCTACCCTTGCCCAGCCGCACGGTCAGCCAGAACATGCTGCCCTGCCCGGGGACGCTTTCCACACCGACATCGCCGCCCATCAGTTGTGCAATGCGTTGGGTGATCGCCAAACCCAGACCAGTGCCGCCGTACTTGCGGGTGGTCGAGTTGTCGGCCTGCTCAAAGGCGCGGAACATCCTTGACTGTTGTTCATTGGTCAAGCCGATGCCGGTATCACTCACTTCAAAGCGCAGCAGATAGTCGGTATCGGTTTCTTCCAGCACTTTGCCAGTCAGCGTGATGTGGCCGCGCTCGGTGAACTTGACGGCATTGCCAAGGTAACTCAGCAGGATCTGCGAGAGCCGGCTTGGATCGCCGTGGAGTGACTTCGGCAGACTGCTGATCCTGACGTGGAAATCCAGGTCTTTCGCCTTCAAACCTGGGTCGATTACCGCAATTGCCTCGCGTAACGCGTCAGGCAGGGAAAAATCCCTGGCATCCAACACCACCATGCCGGCTTCGATCTTGGTCAGGTCGAGGATGTCGTTGATGATGCGCATCAGGTGTTTGCCGGCCGATTCGATGATCTCGATCCGCTTCAGTTGTTCCGGTGTCGCGTCCTTGCGGCGCAACAAGTAGGCCATGCCGAGAATGCCGTTCATCGGTGTGCGGATTTCATGGCTCATGTTGGCGAGGAAAGCGGTCTTGGCGCGGTTGGCGGCTTCGGCGGCCTCGGTCCGGCGCGCCAGCTCGCGATTCAGTTGGGCAATCTGCAGCGTGCGTTCCTCTTCCCCCCTTTCCAGTTCATGCTTGCTTTGAGCGAACTGATCCGTGGTGCGCCTCAAATCGGTGACATCGGTCAGCGTCAGGCGCAGCGTCGGCTGCCCGTCGGCAAGATGGATCGGGTGGCAATGCACCTGCACCTGGCAGAAAGCATTATTGGTCGCTTCACAGGCGCGATGCAGCACCAGATCAAACACACGATCTTCGGCTACGGCCACCGCCTGCTTCAGCATCAACTGCCATTTACCCTGATCCACCAGCCGCACGAAATCGTTGAAATTTCGCCTGAGCAACTTCTCACGCTCGACGCCAAGCAGGGTTGCGGCAGTCAGATTGGTGGCGCTGATTTGGCCGTCGCCGCTCAGCGTCAGGTAAGACACCGGCGCAAATTCGTACAGATCGGCATAGCGGCAGACGGCGCGGTCGTGCGCCTGTTGCAGTTCATCATTTGCCTGGCGCAACGCGGTGTTCTGCATTTCCAGCTCGATCTGATGAATTTCCAGTTCCTGCACCAGCTTGAGCGCATCAATATCGACGGGAGGCTTGGGAAGCCCGGTTGCAGCCAGCTGGTCTTCGGCACGGCGACACAGTTCGCTGCCATCCAAAGCAAATTTCCCTGTCAGCACGTTCCCCTCCGGCGAGCCAAACGTGATTACGAAAAACAGTATCCATCCCTGGAACATAATCAATTCTAGGGAATGAACCGAATCTCAACCTGAATTTGCGTCAAGCCAAAGACGATGCACGCTCACGGCAAATTTGTTCTAACGATAAGTCTTTGATTTACCGTCATTCCGGCGGTTGTAAGCCGGAATCCAGTTCGTTCAACAAGCTGGGGGTTAACTGTTTGATTGGATTGGATTTACGCTTCTGGATTCCGGCTAAATGCACGCCGGAATGACGATATTTTGGTAAGAACAAATTAGCCGTGGATGCACACTGTAGTGACAATCTGCGGCAAGCATCGGAACAGTTCGGTCGTCGTAGGATGGGCCAAGCATAGCGGGCCCATCCTACAGTCACTTGTTGCCCGTCAAATGCCCGGCTGCAGCGTCACTATCACGTCTTCCTTCTTGCCGGCGCGCAGTACGCTGACCTTCACTTGGTCGCCCACCTCGAAGTCATCCAGCCGCGACAACAGGATGGCAACCGTGTCGATCGGCTGGTCATTGATGGCGACGATGCTGTCGCCCGGCACGATGGCGCCATCGCTCGATACCGCCGCGCCCTTCAAACCAGCTGCGGCGGCGGCCGAATCCGGCGCGACGCGAAGAATCAGCACGCCTTCGATCTCGCGCAATTGCGCCAGACGCTGGTTGACGCCTTCATCGACCTCGATGCCGAGCGCAGGGCGGATGTATTTACCGCCCTTGATCAGCTGCGGCACGATGCGATTGACGGTATCCACCGGCACCGCGAAACCGATGCCGGCGGAAGCGCCGCTGGGACTGTAGATTGCCGTGTTGATGCCGATCAGGCGGCCGGCGGAATCGAGCAGCGGGCCGCCGGAGTTGCCCGGATTGATCGCCGCATCACTCTGGATCAGGTGATCGATGGTCTGGCCGTTCGGCCCGTCGCCGCCCAATGAGCGATCCAGCGCCGAAACCACGCCGGTGGTCAGCGTCCAGTCGAGGCCGAACGGGTTGCCGATGGCGAACACTTTCTGGCCGACTTTCAGGTTGTGGCTCTCGCCCAGCGGCACCGGCGGCGGCGGCTTGAAACCAACACCGATGCGCAGCACGGCAATGTCATGCGCCGGCGAGACGCCAACCAGCGCCGCCTTGTAGCTGCGGCCGTCGGCCAGTTTCACGGTCGCCTCGCTGGCATTTTCAATGACGTGGAAATTGGTGATGACATGGCCGGCAGCGTCCCAGATGAAGCCGGAACCGGTGCCGCGTGGCACGGTGAACACGTTGCGCGTCCAGAAATCGCGCACCTGCGCCTTGGTGGTGATGAATACCACCGAATCCTTCGCCTTTTCGAACAATTCGATGGTCGATTTCTCGTCACTGGCGAGATCGCCGCGCGCCGTGATACTGCGCGGCGTCGCATCCGGCGGTGGCGCAAACCAGGTTTCGATATCCGGCACGCCGCGCCAGAGCAGGATCAATAAGCCGGCGGCCAGGGTCAGCCAGAACAGGCGGGTGAGAAAACGGTCGCGCATGGTTGCATCCTTTGCGGGGTTTCAATGCACAGCTCACGGTGGATCGTGGCGAGTGGGTTACATCGGGTTTGCTCGGCACAATTCAATATCTTGAAGACGCCGCAGCGCGCCCTATTTATTTATTGCAGGCCGCTTTGCGCCTTCAACTTTTCGGGAGGATTACACCATGCCCATCGCACCCAGTTTCCCCGCGATCTGTTTGCTGACTTGGAGCGTCTGCAACGTGAAATGCAGCAGACCTTCGATCTGTCACCCAACATCCGCGGCCTTAGGGGCTGTCCGGCGGCGCTGAATGTCGGCGGCACGCCGAAGTCGGTGAAAATCTACGCCTTCACGCCCGATATCGACCCGGCCAGCCTGGAAGTCCAGATTGAAAAAGGCGTGCTGAAACTGCGTATCCTCAAGGCCGAGCACGCACAACCGCGCAAGATCGAGGTGAAGGTGGCTTGATTTCGTTGGCGGAAACATCAGGCGAACAGGCTGAACAGCGATTCCGGTTGCGGTTCGAGGTTGTTGTAGGCGGCGATGGCGCGGCTTTCACGGCTGTTTTCACGGCTGTTTTCACTACCGGCGGCGGACGCCGGGTTTGCCTGCCCTGCAGCCTCGCCGTCGCCTCCGTTGAGGCGTTCTTGATTCTTTGTTTGACTCAATTCCGCCTGCGCTTGGGCGGCCATTTGCGCCGCCTGGGCGGCTACGGCACGGTCTTGTGCCGAGGGATCGGCGGGCGCCAAGGCGGCGGCCTGAATACGCTTTGCCTTTTCGATGGTCTGTTCCGGCGTTTGCGCCGGCGAGACGTCGATCCTCACTTCACCGCTGACGGCGTATTGGCGACCATCCGGACCGCGCACGTATTCATAACTGGCGCCGCCAGTCAGGCCGGCGCCGGCGGCCGAATGCGCGGCTTCGTGCTGGCGCACTTTCTGATCAATTCGCCTGAGTTTCTGGACTTCCTGCTGCTCCTCCGGCGTCAGCGCGCCGGGCGCAGTCGCCGCGCTGGCGCGCTGCGCTTGCATCGCGGTGTAAGCACCGCCGCCGCCGATTGCACTGATCGCCATATCAGAATCTCGCCTTCAGCCTGGCTTCGAATCTACTTTTTCGACGTTACTTCTTCGACGCCAGCATCGACTTCAGATCAGCAAACGGATTGAACGTCGAAGTCGGCACCGCGCTGCCGCTGTCGGTGCGGCCTTCCAGGTCTTTCAGCTTGGCGTGCTCGTTTTCATGGCAGTAGGTGCAGAGCAGTTCCCAGTTGCTGGCATCCGGCGGGTTGTCGTGATGGTTGCTGTTTTTGTGATGCACTTCGAGCAATTGCAGATTGCTGTGGTCGAACGTCCGCGCGCAGCGGCCGCAGACCCAGGGGAACAACTTCAGTGCCTGCGCCCGATAGCCCTGCTCGCGTTTTTCTGCATTGCGCCGGGCCTCCAGCACGACACGATCGAGACGTTCATTGGTTTGCGCCATGTCACCCTCATCCGTTTGGTCTGATGAGTTTCAGCTTACGACGAAATTGGGTCGGCAGAAACCTGCTTCAGACTCAAACCCGGACTCAAACCCGGACTCAGGCTCAGGTTCAGGCTCACTCCACTTGACTTGCCACATCCAGAATCGTCATCGGCAGTGCGCTCGATGCGCCGAGATGGCTTGCCAGACGCACCTTGATCTGCGGGTGCTGTGCCTTGAACACATCAATCGCTTCCGGAATGTCGTTCGCCACATGCGTGCCAGCGGCGAGAAAATAGGGAAACACGATGATTTCCTGCGCCCCGTGCACAACACACGTCGCCAGGCCTTCCGGAATACCGGGTTCGGCCAGTTCCAGAAAGGCGACTTCGACGCGTTCGATGCCGGGATCGCGCAGCACCCGCACGCGTTCGCCAAGAGCGCGCACTTCGTCGTTGGAAGCCTGGCGGCGGCTGCCGTGGGCGATGATCAGCAGATGACGTCCGGTGGTGGTCTGAGTCATGTTTGAATGAAGGTATGGGTTGTGGTTCGAGGTCACCGCAGTGCTCAATTAATGCTGCCGGTGTTCGGATTGCCGGCCATGTCGTCGAAGATTTTCTTCAGCCCGGCCGATTGGACGCCACTGTGGACTTCAGTTTCCAAATATTCCTGCTTGTTGGCTTCCGACTCGAAATAAATCTTCACCATGCCGCTGCCCTGCCCTTCCACGACGAAGGGGGCTTGCTCCAGGTTGCTGACATCGTTCAGGGTGATCGGGTCGCGGGTGAAGGTGATCATGGCAAATTCCTTTCAGGGATAAAAAGATAAGCGAGAAATACAAAGATCGGCCTGCATTTCACGGCCGATGGCCACCAACCCGAGCCGACGCAAGCGGCTCAAATCCAGCGGTTTTTCGATACGATGCGGTTGCATTTCGGCAAACGGCAGGCGCACGGTCTGCCAGTGTGCCGGCGCTTGAAAACTGGTCCGATACGACTGCCAGACAATGCGCGTGTCGGCCGTGCGCAGATGCAGGTTGTAGGTTTCATCGTTGCCGATGACTTCGATTTCGATGCCGCGATAAGTGCGCGCATCAAGCAAGCCGGCTGCATCCAGATCCAGGCTGGCCTGGATGAAGCCGCCATTGTTCAGCGTGCTGACTTGCCCCGTCAGGCGCAGGCAGGGCCGGCCATCGATCTGCGTCGGCAGCAGGCGCCCATCCGACACACCGCCCATGACGCCATCCGTCACCAAGCGCCAGCAAGAAGCGTTGTTGGCACAGAGATTGGCGCTGCTGCGGTCGTCGAGCAACAAGGGCGCGGCAGAGGCTGCACTCACCGCACAGCTCCCGCACAGCAAGCCAACGCACAGCATTGATGCATAGGGCCACGAAAAAACGTGGGCGAAGGAAAGCGGCATCGCAAGCTCGGTCTCATTTCTGCAAGGCTTGATGCTGGCTGACCCGGATCAGCGAGGCGAGATCGAAGCCGGACTGGCGGGCGGTATCGAGCAGTTCGGCAATCACTTCATCCGGCAGGCTGGGGGTGCGCGAAAGTATCCAGAGGTAGTCATGCGACGGCCCGGCCACCATCGCCCAGCGATAGTCCGGGTCGAGCGCCATGACGTGATAAGCGCCATAGAACGGCCCGAAGAAACTGACTTTCAGGCTGCCGGTTTGCGGCGAATTGATGAAATAAGCCCGTCCCTTGGCTTCTTTCCAGGCCTGCTTGCCCGGGTGATAGCCGGTGTTGAGCACGTCGATACCGCCATCGGCGCGCCGCTGATAGCGTGCGGAGACGTCGACCAGACCCCGCTCGAAGCTGTGGTCCAGGCGCACGATTTCATACCAGGTTCCCAGGTAACGCTCGGCCTGGAAGCCCTCCACCGGCGTCACGCCCTTGGGTGTTCCGGTGCAACCGGAGAGCAACCCGGTCGCGAGCAAAATCAGCAGAAGCCAGCGTGGCATGGTCATTTTTGATTCTCCATTCCTGTTTCCTCAGGCAAGTTGTCCGAGCACCGGCGCGCCACGCCAGCCCGGCTTGGCAAGCAGCATCTGCACCGTGCCGATGTCGCGTTCGATAAAGCCGGCCTCGCAGTAACCAAGATAGAACAACCACATGCGGATAAATCGTTCTGGATAGCCCAGCCCGCGCACCGCATCGATGCGGTACAAAAAATTCTCTCGCCAGCGGGCAAGCGTCGTCGCGTAATGCGGCCCGATGTCTTCCAGATGCACGCCGCGCAGGTCGGATGCCCGGGTCATCGCCTGCGTCAATGCGGTGACGCTGGGCAGGAAGCCGCCCGGGAAAATGTGCTTCTGGATGAAATCGACTTCCTTCAACGCCACCTGGTAACGCTGGTCGGCGATGGTGATCGCCTGGATCAGCATGGCGCCTTCCGGCTTCAGCAAGCGGGCGCATTGGCGGAAATAGGTGTCCAGAAAGGCCGCGCCGACCGCTTCGACCATTTCGATCGAGACCAGCTTGTCGTACTGGCCTGCCAGATCGCGATAGTCGGTCAGCAAGACGTCAACTCGATCGCTCAGACCGGCATCGATAATACGCTGGCGGGCGAGATTGAATTGCTGTTGCGAGAGGGTGGCGGTGGTGACCCGGCAGCCGTAACGGCTCGCCACATGCAGCGCGAAGCCGCCCCAACCGGTACCGATTTCCAGCACATGATCGGTCGGCTGCAAATCGAGTTTGCGGCAGATGCGTTCCAGCTTGGCGGTGGAGGCTTCGGCCAGCGTCATCATGGGTTGTTCGAACACGGCGCAGGAATACATCATCGTTTCGTCCAGCCAGAGGCGATAGAAATCGTTGCCCAAGTCGTAATGCGCGGCGATGTTGCGCTGGCTGCCGGCGCGGGTATTGCGCCGCATCACGCCCCACAAACCGCGCAAAGGCGCCGACAACCGCGCCAGGCCGCGTTCCATGCCATCCAGCACGGCGCGATTGCGCAGCAACAGGCGCAGCAAGCCGGTCAGATCATCCGTGCTCCAGTCGCCCGCCATGAACGCCTCGCCGGCGCCGACGCTGCCGCCGAAAGCGACTTGCGGCCAGAACGCTGGTGCGTGCACGCGAAGGCAGTATTCCGGTTTGCCATGCCCGAAATGCAGCTGTTCGCCATCGGTTTCAATCATCAGGCTGCCGTATTGCAGACCGCACAACTGCGACAGCACGGCCTTTCGGGCCAGCCTTTGCAGCGGCGAGAGTGACGCAAACGAGAGGGACGCAAACGAGGGGGACGCATACGAAGAGGAAGCAGGCTTCAAAACGCCGTCGGAACGGCTGAGTACGGTGTCATTCATGTGGAACACTCCCGACAAGCGGCCGCGGCGGACGATCGAACACCGGCGCGCCCTTGAGCCACAGGCGTAAGGCCTGCCAATAGATGCCGAACATGACCTGGCCGGTCATCAGCGGAAAACGCAGCAACGCCCAGGCCAGATTGGCGCCGGTGAGCGACTTGCGTTGCAGATTCATCGTCGCGTCGAAGACTTTTTCGCCCTGGTCGAGGTCTTCCATGTGCATCAGCAAATTGTCGTCGGGCCGGTTCAGCCGCCAGACGTATTCCAGTTGCATGGGCAGAAACGGCGACACGTGGAACACCTTGGGCTGGCGGAAAGACGGTTTTTCCGGCGTGCCCAGGTTGTCCGTCATCGCCAACACGTAGGCATGGCGCTCGCGCCAGGGTGTGTTGGTGACTTCGGCGACGATGGCTTCGAGTTGCTCGCCATCGGCGGCATAGCAATAGAACAGACTGACCGGGTTGAAGCCGTAGCCGAAGTAGCGCGGATGCGTCAGCAACCGAATCGGCCCGCTTGGGCGTTGACCACTTTGTTGCGCCACCAGATCGCGCACACAGTCGGCCAGCGGCTTCGCCGGGTCGCCGAGATGATCGTCTCGCCGCCACCAGGCCAGGTTGACACCGCGACTGGACCAGAACCAGCGGCGGGCAAAAACCTTATCGACTTCGTCCAGATCGAGCCAGAGCAGGAACAGGCGATAGTTGAAAGCGTGCGGCTTGGGCGACAGGCGCCGGTGCCGCACCCAGCCGGAATAGAGTGCGCTGTGCATACGTCAGGCCGCCTTGCGCTGTTGCCAGTGCCATTGATCGTCACGCAAATGGCGCAGCGCGGCGAGCGCACTGACCACGCCATCTTCATGAAAGCCGTTGCCCCACCAGGCGCCGCAGTAATAGGTGCGCGCCGTGCCGTTGATTTCGCGCTGCCGTGCCTGCGCCGCAACGCCGGCCAGGGTGAACAGCGGGTGGTGGTAGGTCATGCTGGCGATGACTTTGTCCGGATCGATGCGTTCGCTGGCATTCAGCGTGACGCAGAGGGTTTCCGGCATGGATTCAGGCGAGGTTGCCAACCCATCCAGGTTTTGCAGGATGTTCATGTCGTAAGTCAGGCAGACGCGGCCGCCGGGGCCCTCCGGCATCAGGTAGTTCCACGCCGCCCAGGCGAGTTTGCGTTTCGGCAGCAGGCGGATATCGGTATGCAATACCGCGACGTTGGCCTGATACGGAATCGCGCTCAGCACCTCGCGTTCCGCCTCGGTCGGATCAGCCAGCAGCGCCAGCGCCTGGTCGCTGTGACAGGCAAGGAAAACCGCGTCGAAGCGCTCGCTGCCGTCGGCCAGATGCAGATCGACGTAATCGGCATGTCGGGTCAATCGGCGCACCGGCGAATTCAACCGGACTTGCGAACGAAACGGTGCGATCAAGCGGTCGACATAAGTACGCGAACCCCCTTTGATGGTGCGCCACTGCGGCCGGTCGGCGACCGACAGCAAGCCATGATTGTTGAAGAAGCGGATAAAGAAACGTGCCGGGAAACCCAGCATCAGTGCCGGATCGGTCGACCAAATCGCCGCCCCCATCGGCAGGATGTAGTAATCGCGGAAATGCTGGCCGTAGCCGCCCTGGACGAGATAGTCGCCCAGGCTGAGTTCAGGGCCTACAAGTTCACGACTGCCGAGTTCGACATCGGCTTGCTCGACTTGAGCAAGCAACTTCGGCGCCTCGCGGTTGAAGCGCAGGATGTCGCTCAACATGCCCCAGAAGCGCGGTTTCAACAGGTTCTCGCGTTGTGCGAACAGCGCGTTCAATGAGGTGCCGTTGTATTCCAGGCCGCTGCGCTGGCAAAACACGGCAAAACTCATGTCGCTCGGCTGGCTGGCCACGTCAAGTTCGGCGAGCAACTCGGTAAAAAGCGGGTAAGTCCGGTGATTGAACACGATGAAACCGGTGTCTATCGCATAGTGTTTGTCGCCGAGTTGCACATCATGCGTATCGACATGGCCGCCGACTTGGCTGCCCGCTTCGAACAAGGTGATTTCATGTTCCGGATGTAGATGATGCGCGGCAGTCAGGCCGGCAATACCGCTACCGATAATGGCAATTTTCATGTGGCCTCCCGGCTTATGGTTTGACGCTTCGGCCAGAGCACGAAGACGCTGGTAGAGCTTGCGAATCGATCATGTTGTTCGCACCCGTTTCTTGCGCGCATCGAGCATCTTGTGAAGCGACTCGAGCAAGCGTTTGTCGTCCGGCGCGACGGCGGATTCGAAGCTTTCCACCTGCATGCCATCACGATTGATCAGGTACTTGTGGAAATTCCATGCCGGTTTCTGCTTCGTGCGCCGCTCCAGCTCGGCGTAGAAGGCATTGCGCTGCTTGCCGACGACATGCGATTTCTCCAGCATCGGAAACTCGACGTTGTAGGTCAGCCGGCAGAAGGTGGCGATCTTCTTGCTGTCGCCGGGCTCCTGGTTGCCAAAGTCGTTCGACGGAAAGCCGAGCACCACCAACCCCTGGTTCTTGTATTTGCGATTCAGCGCCTCCAACCCGCCGTACTGGTCGGTGAAACCGCAATAGCTGGCGGTGTTGACCACCAGAATCACCTTGCCCTGGTACTGGCAAAGGTTCTGCGGCGAGCCGTCCTGCAGACTCGGGAAGCTGTGGCGCAACAACGGCGGACATTCCTTGGCCGATACCTGTGCACTCCAGACCGCCGCGATGAGCATCAGCAAGGAGAACATCCAGAAATGGGCGCCAAGGCCTGCCGTGGACAAACGATGCGTTTTCATGATTATGTCCTGGACAATAATTCAGTTAACCGTAAGATAGAGGTACAAAAAAAGCTTGTCAATCTATTTGTCCAGGACAGAACAAATGAACCAACCCTTTAATTCGGCTTTGTCGATCAGTGCCGTGGAACGCGAAACCGGACTCTCGAAAGATGTCCTGCGGAAATGGGAAACCCGTTACGGATTTCCCAGCCCGCTCCGCGACAGCCTGGGAGAACGCGCTTATCCGTTGCCTCAGGTTGACCGTTTGCGTCTCATCAAACGCTTGATGGATGTCGGCATGCGGCCGTCCCGCCTGGTCAATGAAAGTGATGAAAACCTGAATGCGCTGGCTCTTGCCAGCCAGACACCGCACGTCTGCAGCGAAGAGGACGACGTCGAAAAACTGACCCTGGAAAAACTGCGCAAGCAAGATCCGAGCGGCTTGCGGCAACTGCTGTATCGCGAATTGATGCGTCAAGGTATTGAACATTTTGTCCAGGACACATTAACCCCCCTCAACCACGCCATCGGTGAAGCCTGGGCTTGCGGCGAACTCGGCATTCACGAAGAACATGTGTATTCCGAAGCGGTGCAAGGGATGTTGCGCGAAACCATCGCAAAACTCGCCGATAACCAAGGCACACCGCGTGTCTTGATGACCACGCTGCCGGATGAGCAACACGGTCTCGGCCTGCTGATGCTGGCGGCGCTGCTGTCTCTGCGCGGCGCCTGCTGCATCTCGCTCGGCATCCAGACGCCGGTGCAGGATATTGTCGAAGCCGCCAAGGCACATCGTGCTGACGTGGTCGCCCTCTCTTTCAGCAACGCCTACCCGCAGCGCCGCATCCTGCCGGCGCTGGAAGAACTGCGGCAGCGACTTGATGGCGAGGTTGAAGTCTGGGCCGGAGGCGCCGGCTGCGCTCGCCTGCATAACGCCTCCGCCAACCACATCCAGCTGATGGCCAACATCGAGCAAACGCTGATAGCGCTGTCCAGCTGGCAAAGCGCTCATCAGGCCAAGACAGAGCCGGGTTGATGTCGCGCAGACTTTTCGTGACGTATCGAGAACCGCTCGTTAACCGATTGATTACGTAGCGTGCGCCATGCGCACCGTGAACAGTGGAATGGTGCGCATGGCGCACCCTACTATGTTGATTTATTGGCCGAATTTCGCCACTAGGCAGATAACTTCTTGACCCGGCCTGCCACGGACTTCAACAACAAGCGTTGTTGAACGGCAAACCGCCACCGCAGCCGGCGAAAATACCGAAATGCCGGCTGAAATCACCGATGAACTCGAAATACGATGCAAAGCGGCTGTCATGCAGCATGCGCCAGGTGTTGCCGCAGACCGGGAAGACGCGGCCGGCTTCGATGGCATGGTGCTTGTCCAGCGCGAACATCCGTTCGTGGTTTGGGATGCCGCCGCGATAAATCACCGCCTGGCCGTAATCCTCACAATCCGGTTCCAGCGCTTCCAGCTTGAACAACCGGTAGGTGGCTGAATAGAACTGAATGCCTTCGGTGCGCGCAACCAGTGCCGGGTCGGTGATGGCGATCGGGCGATCTTCCGCCAGACGCGGATCGCCAAAGCCGTGCCGCCGCGCCAGATGCTGAAAGTCGTTCCAGTACAGCGCGCCGCCGAGGCATTCGCCATATAGCACCGGGTCGTTGCGCAACGTCGATGGCACACGGCGGTCGGCATAGACGTCGGAGAAGTAAAACTCGCCGCCCGGTTTCAGCAGACGATGCACCTGGCGCAAGACCGCGTCCTTGTCGGGCGACAGGTTGACCACGCAGTTCGATACCACGACGTCGAAACTGGCGTCTTCCAGATCCAGCGCATCCAGGCGCTCGATGTAGCCCAAGCGGAAATCGACGTTGTCGCGCGCAAAACCGAAGGCTTCACGGTGATAGGTGCGGTGCTTGGCGGCGACTTCTAGTTGTTCCTCGGTCATGTCGACGCCTACTACCTGGCCGGTTTCGCCGACCATCTGTGCCAGCGCATAGACATCGCGCCCGGAACCGCAGCCCAGATCGAGCACGCGGCAGCCTTCGAGCAGCGGCGGCGCGACCAGGCCGCAGCCGTAATAGCGCGACATCACTTCCGGATGGATGCGTGCCAGCAGCGGCTTCAGCCATGCCGGCATCTGGCTGGCGTCGCAGCAGGCGGAAGTGCGCAGGTCGGCCGTGCTCTGCAGTTGACGGCCGTAATAGTCTTTGACGAGTTCATGCATGGTGTTTTCTAAAGTGCGTTGATGGAATGCGCCGGACGGAATGCCGCCGGCAAATGAATCAGATCTTCGGGTCGGTCGATGTCGGGCAGCGGCTCCAGCAGGGCCACGCGCCAGCCCAGTGCGGCCATGCGCGCCAGCGTCAATTCGGCGACCTGCGCGGTGCTCCAGGGCATATCTTCAAACAAGCTGGCGGCATGGGTTTTCAGGCCGAGCAGAAGATAACCACCATCCTGCGCCGGCAGCAGCACCGCATCATGGCTGTGTTCGTGGTCATGCAACGCGGCGGCCGCGTCACGCAAATGTTGCGCGCTCAGCGCCGGGCAATCGGCGCCGATCAACAGCACGTTTTCACCACCGGAAAGCCCACGTTGCGCGGCGCGGGCCATGCGCACACCCAGATCGCCGTCGCCCTGATCGCTGGTTTCGCAACCGGCGGGCAGTGGGATGTTCTGCCAGTCCGGATGCGTCGGCGCCGGGCTGGCGCAGAGTTCCAGGCTGCCGACATCGACCGCGCTGGCGATGTTCAACGCGTGATCCAGCATGTGCCGCGCCAGTTGTGCCGCGCCATCTGCACCCAGCGCCGGAATCAAGCGCGTCTTCACCCGGCCGGCGACCGGGGCTTTGGCGAACAGAATGATGCGGGTGGATTTCATCGCTCGCCTCAGCGTGCTGCGTGATAGCGCGCCGCCAGTCGGTCCGCCGGCACGCCGCGCCAGTAATCGAAGCGCAGCCGCCACATCAGCAGGATGGTGCGCCAGACGCCATGCTGCTCCCAACGCCGGCCAGAGGTAACGACGCGCTGGTGCAAACAGGCGGGCGGACCCAGCCGCTTCAGGCGCTTGGACAGCTCGATGTCTTCCATCAACGGCTGTTCGGGAAAGCCGCCGGCCGCATCGAAGGCGGCGCGGGTCATGAACATCGCCTGATCGCCGCTGGCGATGCCGGTCCAACGCGAGCGCAGATTCATCAACGCGGCGACCACCTGCAGCATCTTGGGACGGCCTACGATATGCACATCGAAACGACCCCAAACCTGCTGTTGCAACGCCGCTTCGATCAATTCGGCGGCGCTTTCCGGCAGCCGAGTATCGACATGCAGGAACAGCAACGCATCGCCGCTTGCCGCCGCAACGCCGGCATTCATCTGCCGAGCGCGACCGCGCATGCTGGTGATGACCTGATCCGCGTCAATGCTGGCCAGCATCGCGGTGGCATCGACGCTGCCGCCATCGACGACGATCAGCTCATGCCCGGCCGCGCGCAAGGGCTGCAACGCGGTCAGGCTGGCGAGAATGCCGGAGGCTTCATTCAGCGCCGGCAGGATGATCGAAAGCTTCATCCACGCCTCCAGCCATGCGCAACATCACAACCTCGTTTTCCCATCATCACGCCTGCCATTGCGTCAATCCAGACGTCGTCGAGACTCATCATGTCGAGCTTGGCCCCTTTTCATGAAATTCATCCCAAGGGTTGACCAACGTGAGGCCGGCAACCTCGAAATCCTGGGTATTTCGGGTAACCAGCGTGGCATGGAGCGCCAGGCAGATGGCCGCAATCTGTGCATCGGCGAGTGGCATCGTGCGTCCTTCACGCTCGCACCGTGCGAGCAACCTGCCCGCTATCGCGGCTGCTTCGCCATCGTAGGGCGCGACCTGGCCGGCGAAATCATCGTCCAGCATCTCCAGCAGATGCGCATTGAGTTGTCGTTGGCGCTTGCCGACAGGCAGTCGCTCGATGCCATGGATCAACTCCTGCACCGTCACACTGGTGAGCCAGAGCTTGCCGGCGTCTTGCGCATCCACCCAGCGCAAGACCGACGGCGTTGGTTCAGCGCGCATCAGTTCAGACACCACATTGGTATCCAGCACGATCATGCTGACGAACCTTCGTCAAACCGTGCCGATCGCGCGGTATCGGTGCGTGCCGACAAATCGAGTTCGACGCCACCTTCTGCCGCGAAGCGAGCGTGTATGCGGCTGCCCAAACCACGGTCGGATTTGGCCTGCATCACCGCCTCGCGCAGGATTTCGCGCACTTCCGCCTCCATTGAGCGGCCATGACGGGCGGCCAGCGTGCGCAGCTTGTCTTTGACAGCCGAATCCAGGTTGCGGATGGTCAGAGTATTCATGGCGGTCTCACAAAAAACATGCATTGCTGTCAATGCTAGCAATTTTTCGGAAGGCAGGTGGTTTTGAGCCAATGAAGCAGCGCCATTTTGCCTGCTGATGACGCTTATGCGCGTCTCCAGGCATGCAATCGTTGCAGCCAGACCAGCGCCGCTTTCGGCGCATGCGCCCGCTTCCACTCGCCGGCGGCGTATTTGGCGGCTTCGCTCCAAGTTGGGTACGGGTGGATGGTGCCGAGGATCTTGTTCAGTCCGAGGCCATGTTTCATCGCCAGCGTGAATTCGGCCAACAGTTCGCCGGCGTGCTCGCCGACGATGGTGGCGCCGAGGATGGTGTCCTTGCCCGGTGGCGTCAGCACTTTCACAAAGCCGTGCGCGGCGCCGTCGGCAATCGCGCGGTCGAGATCATCGAGGCCGTAGCGGGTGACTTCATAGGTGATGCCGCGCGCCTTGGCTTCGTTTTCCGATAATCCGACACGCGCCACTTCCGGGCTGGTGAAGGTGACCCAGGGAATCACGCGGTAATCCGCCTTGAATGACTTGATACCGGCGAACAGCGCGTTGACGGCCGCGTACCAGGCCTGATGCGCGGCGGTGTGGGTGAACTGGTACGGCCCGGCGACATCGCCGCAGGCGTAGATGTTGGGGTAGCGGGTTTGCAGATAGTCGTTGACCTCGATGGTGCCGGCTTTGGCGAGCGGAATGCCGAGTTCCTCCAGGCCGAAACCGCTGACCCGGGCCTTGCGGCCGGTGGCGCAGAGCAGTACGTCGAATGCCAGCGCCTGTTCCGCGCCGTCCTTGGACACGATCAAACGTTGCTCAGCCTCGACGATCTCGCAGCGCACTGTGTCCAGGCCTTTCAGCAACTGCACGCCATCGGCGGCCAGACCGGCTTCGACCAGCGCCACCGCATCGGCGTCTTCCTTGCCCATGATGCCGGAGCGCGCCAGCAGCGTGACCTGGCAGCCGATGCCGGCGAAGGCTTGCGCCAGTTCGCAGCCGATCGGCCCGCCGCCGAGCACCAGCAGACGCTTGGGTTTTTCGGTCAGCGACCAGATGCTGTCCGAGGTGACATGCTGCACTGACTCGATGCCGGGAATCTTCGGAATGACCGGCGCCGCGCCGGTGGCGATGACGATGGCACGGGCGCTCAGGCTCTGCGTGCCTTGTGCCGTCGTCACCTCCACCGTCCACGGCGAGGTGATGCGGGCATGGCCCTGGATGACTTCGACGCCGAGTTTGCTGTAGCGATCTACCGAGTCGTGCGGCTCGACCTGGCGCACCACGTTGTGCACGCGCGCCATGATCTGACCGAAGTCGGCGTCGGCGCGGGCGTTGGCGATGCCGAGGGATGCCGCCTCGCGCACCGTCTTCATGAAACGCGCGCTGCGAATCAGCGCCTTCGACGGCACGCAACCGTAGTTGAGGCAATCGCCGCCCATCTTGTGGCCTTCGATCAGGGTCACCTTGGCCTTCACCGCAGCGGCGATGTAGGCCGTGACCAGGCCGCCGGCGCCGGCGCCGATGACCACCAGGTTGCGCTCGAAACGCGCCGGTTTTTTCCAGCCGGCATACACCTTGCGCGCCTGCACGATGGCGACCCCTTTCTTCGCCAGCAGCGGGAAGATGCCGAGCAACACAAACGAGCCGAGCAGTCCCGGCGACAAAATGCCGGAGAGGCCTTCCAGTTGCGCCAGTTGCGTGCCGGCGTTCACGTACACCGCCGTGCCGGCCAGCATGCCGACCTGGCTGACCCAGTAGAAGGTGCGCGTCTTGATCGAGGTCAGGCCCATCACCAGATTGATGATGAAAAACGGAAACACCGGCACCAGGCGCAGCGTGAACAGATAGAACGCACCATCCTTTGCCATGCCCGCGTTGATCGCCGCCAGGCGGCTGCCAAAGCGGCTTTGCACCCAGTCGCGCAGCAGGAAGCGCGACGCCAGAAACGCCAGCGTGGCGCCGATGCTGGACGCGAACGACACCAGCAACAAACCGGTCCAGAGCCCGAACAGCGCGCCACCGGCCAGCGTCATCACCACCGCACCGGGCAGAGAGAGCGCGGTGACCGCGATGTAGATCAGGAAATAGATGCCGGCCACCAACCAGGGCGATTCGGCATACCCGGCGGCAAAGGAGAGCTGGCTGGCTTTCAGCGCGTCCAGCGTCAGATAACTGCCCAAGTCGAAGGCGAAGAATGCCACCAGCAGCGCCGCGATGACGCCGACCACGAATACGCGCTTCATGCCGCCTGCTCCAACAAGCCTTCGCTCAACGCACCGCCGCAACTGCTGCCCTGGCCGGCGGTACAGCCGTAGCAATGATCGGCTACCTGGATCGGCGCCTCGGCCAGGTCGGTGACAAAATCGGCGTTGAGCAGGTCGGACAGATGCGGCGTGGCTTTGGCATGACCATGCAGCGGCAATCCCAGCATCTGGTTGAAATCGCAATCAAACAGCCGGCCTTGCCAATCGACGCTGATCAATGAGCGGCACATCACCTTGTCCAGATTGGCAAAACTGAAGTTCTGCTTCAGCAAGCCCATGTATTCGCGGAATTTCCCCTTTGACACCAGCGTGCTGCCGAATCGCAAAATCGGCATGTTGGTCAGCGTGAACAACTGATTGAAGACGATGCCGTGCCGCTCGAACAATTCGCGCTTGTAAGCGGCTTCCAGACCAACCTGATCCGGCGGCAGGAAAGCGCCGGTCGGGTTGTAGACCAAGGTCAAATCGAGTCCGCTGCCAAGTTGGCCGTAGCCAAGCGCGTTCAACTGCTTCAGACCGGTGATGCTGCGCGCATAGACACCCTCCCCGCGCTGACCATCGACGTTGCCTTCCAGATAACACGGCAGCGAAGCCACCACATCGACTCGCTGCGCGGCGAGAAAATCAGCCATATCCTCAAATCCAGGTTCGGACAGGATGGTCAGATTGCAGCGGTCGATCACCCGCACCCCCAGCGCCCTGGCAGCCATCACCAAGTCACGGAAACGCGCATGCAATTCCGGCGCGCCACCGGTCAGATCCAGCGTTTCCAGCTTGCGCGCCGCCAGCACGGCGGGAATCAGGTCGATATTCGCGTCATCCATCATCTCGGTCCGCGTCGGCCCGGCGTTGACGTGGCAATGCAGGCAGCGTTGATTGCAGCGATAGCCCAGATTGACCTGCAAGGTGGTCAGGCGCTGCCGGCGCGGCACTGGAAAATCGGTCGTCCGCAACAGCGGTAGAGTGTCGTGCATGGTTGGGTTCCTTGCTGAATCAGCTGTGTATCACTTGGTCGAAGCGGAAGGATATTCCTGACAGATTATTTTCCATCAGGAACCCGGCGGCGGCTTGCGCAGTCTGCCGGGCTGGGGAAAGATGTCGCCGACCACACAGACTTTTAGAGGTATACATGATCGGTTTTCTCATCAAACTCGCCATTTTCGCCGTCACCGGCATCCTGGGTTACAACTACTTCTTTGGCACCAGCGAGGAAAAAGCGCAATCGAGCAAAGTCTTCGGCCAGGTGAAGGAAGTCGCCGTCTCGGTTGGCGAACTGGCCAAGTCGGAAAAGGAAAAATACAACGCCGGCAAGTACGACACCGCGCTCGACAAACTGGCCAGCGCTTACAAGACAGCGCGCGAGGGTGCGCAAAAACTCGATGCCGGCCTGCTCAAAAGCATCGGCGAACTGGAAAAACGTCGCGACGGCCTGGAAAAGGAAATCGCCCGCATCGAAGAAGCCGAGCAATCCGAAGCCATGCGCAACAACCCGGAAGCCATGCAAGCGCAGGCGAAACGCAAGGAAAAGCTGCAGCAGAAACTGGAACAGCTGATCGCGGATTCGGATGCGGTGCTGAAGCAGGCGGATAAAAAGTAAGGCCGGCATTCCGAAGCAGTCAGATCGACCGCTTCAGCCCCGGCAGCAGGCAATCCACGGCATCGCGGAATGAAGGCTGCCGAACCGGAATGAATCAACACGCCTTGCAGGTATCCACCGGCAGCCCGCGTTTCAACCAGCCGGGGCCGGCGGCGCTGCCTTTCATGCCTTCCTTGACGTTGTAAACCTGGCTGAAGCCGATGCTTTGCAGGTACTTCTGGGCATGTGTGGTGCGGTTGCCGGTGCGGCAGATCAAGCCGATCGGCACGTTCTTGTCGCCGTTGACCTGATCCAGGATGTAGCGCGTCAAAGTTTCCGGACCGCGATAGAAATCAACGCGTCCGGCGCCCGGCACGGTCCCGGTCTCACGCCATTCGGCTGGCGTGCGAATGTCGATCAGCTTCAGTTTTCCGGCCTGATTGGCCGCCAAAGCCTCAGGCGCGCTGAGGTCAGGCGCGGCCCAGGACAGCGACGACAGCGCCCAGGCCAGCAGCAACGTGAGTAAGCGGGTAAGCAAGCGGTTCGGTTTCATGTCTGCCTTTCCTTGGTAAATAATAATCTCGGTAAAATGATTGCCCTGCTTTTGGGCCGACCTGGCGCGTAGGGTTCCTTGCCATCCGGAATTCACTTTCAGTTTTCACACTCCACGCACGCTTGATCCCCTGTCAGGTTTGCCGGCATCCGCCGACTAACCATCTGAATGCGAAGTGGACGCGACTCAAATGCGGTTGCAGCACAGGCCGCGAATTTAATACTGACCAGGAGAAAAAGATGCAGATCGCAATGGTGGGACTCGGGCGCATGGGCGCGAACATGGCACGTCGCTTGATGCGGGACGGACACGATTGCGTGGTCTATGACCGCAATACGGAGACGGTGGCGCAACTGGTGGCCGAGGGAGCGACCGGCGCCACCAGCCTGGCCGAACTGGCGACGAAGCTGACGCTGCCGCGCACGGCGTGGGTCATGGTGCCGTCGGGCGACATCACCGAAGGCGCGGTCATGGAACTGGCCGGATACTTCGCGCCGGGCGATGTCATCGTCGATGGTGGCAACAGCTATTTCAAGGACGATGTGCGACGGGCGAAGAGCTTGGCCGAACGCGGCATTGCCTATCTCGACGCCGGCACCAGTGGCGGCGTCTGGGGTCTGGAACGCGGTTACTGCCTGATGGTCGGCGGAGATCGCGCCGCTTACGAAAGGCTTGAGCCGCTGTTCCACAGCCTGGCGCCAGGCGCTTCCGGCATTCCGCCTTCGCCCGGCAGAGTGGTTGGTAAAAATTCAAGCGCCGAACAGGGTTACCTGTATTGCGGCCCATCGGGAGCCGGCCACTTCGCCAAGATGGTGCACAACGGAATCGAATACGGCCTGATGCAAGCCTATGCCGAGGGCTTCGACATCCTGAAAAACGCCAATCTCGAATCGTTGCCGGCGGACCAGCGCTACGACTTCGATTTGGCCGATCTCACCGAACTCTGGCGTCGCGGTAGTGTGGTGACTTCCTGGCTGCTCGACTTGTCGGCGGAAGCGCTGGCGCGCGATACCGAACTCGCCGGCTACAGTGGTTTCGTGCAGGACTCCGGCGAAGGCCGCTGGACGGTGCAGGCGGCCATCGACGAAGCGGTGCCGGCCGAGGTACTGACCGCCGCGCTATTTGCCCGCTTCCGTTCGCGCCAGGAACACACTTTCGCCGAGAAGGCGCTGTCGGCTATGCGCGCTGGATTCGGTGGTCATGCGGAACCCTCACCCCCAGCCCCTCCCCCTCAGGCGGGGGAGGGGCACTAAAGGGTGCCTGCCATGACCCCGCAAATCGATCTCACCACCCACATCAACCTGCCCACGGCGATACTGCCAACGGCAGATCCGTGCGTCATCGTGATCTTCGGCGCCACCGGCGACCTGACCCGGCGCAAGCTGTTGCCGGCACTGTTCCATCTGGCTTGCGAGGGCTGCATGACCGGGCGATTCCAGATCGTCGGCATCGGCCGTCAGGCGATGAGCGATGCAGATTTTCGCGATCAACTGTGTGAAGGCGTGGCGCAGTCCGCCGAAATCAAGCACTTCAAAGACGCGGAATGGCAAAGCTTTGCGCCGCGCATCCGCTATCTCGCCGGCGATTTTGCCGACCCGGACACACATCTCCAGCTTGCCGCGCTACTCGATACATTGCCGGGTGCAGGCAATCGGCTGTATTACCTGGCCACCGCGCCTTCCGCCGCGCCGGCCATCATCCATGGTCTGGCGAATGCTGGCCTGAACCGCGAAACGAACGGCTGGGCGCGGATCGTCATCGAAAAACCGTTCGGCCGCGACCTGGCCTCGGCGCAAGCCCTGAACATCACGGTGGCCAAAGCCTTCGAAGAAAAACAGGTCTATCGCATCGACAACTGGCGCTGGGCCGGCGTGCCGTTCTACCTGCGTACCGGCAAACGTCTGGCGCGTCAAGTCACCGAAATCGCGATCCACTACAAGCATCCGCCCTTGAGCCTGTTTCCCCGTGAGGAGGCGTTGAAATCCAACGTCATCGTGCTACGTTTGCAGCCTGACGAAGGCATCAGTCTGGCCTTCGGCGCCAAGCAGCCGGGCACGGAACGCAAGGCGGTGCCGGTATCGATGGACTTCTGCTACCGCAATGCCTTCGGCGACAACCCGCCTTCTGCCTACGCCGTGCTGCTGCTCGATGCCATGCGCGGCGACGCCACGCTGTTCACCCGGCGCGACGGCGTCGAAGCGCAATGGCGGTTGATCACGCCGATCGAAGACGCCTGGGCGGCGCAGGGCGAAAGCCCGCTGCCGAACTATGCCGCCGGCGGCAATGGTCCGGCCGAAGCCGATGCGCTGCTGGCGCGCAATGGTCATCACTGGCGCGAGATCGACGGCAACGCCGGGGCCTGCAATGTCTGACGACCTGATCCTGGCTGGCGACATCGGCGGCACAAAATGCAATCTGGCGTTTTTCTCCGCTAATGGGCCAGCGCTTGAAGCCCTTAACGAGCGCAGCTACCCCAGCCGTGATTTCGCCAGCCTCGATGCCGTGGCGAAGCAGTTTTTCACCGATACCGGTCTGTCCGCCGACCGCGCCTGCTTCGGCGTCGCCGGCGCAGTGCTGGGCGGCGAAAGCCAGCTACCCAACCTCGGCTGGCGGTTATCGTAAACGGCGCTGGCAAGCGCGCTGATGCTGAACAATGTCCGGCTGATCAATGACCTGGAAGCCAATGCGCTGGGCATATCAACGCTGAAGCCGGAGCAACTGTTCTGCCTCAATCCCGGCCAGCCCCGCGCTGACGGCAACCGGGCGTTGATCGCCGCCGGTGCTGGTCTCGGCATGGCCTTGCTGGTCCGCGCCAGCGACGGTTATCACGTTGCCGCGTCCGAAGGCGGTCATGCCGATTTCGCACCGCGCAACGAAGAAGAAGTCGCACTCTGGCGCAGCCTGGCCGCCCGCTTCGGCCGGGTCAGTGTCGAACGCGTGGTTTACGCCATGTCGGTTGGGTGGATGGCGTGCTCGACCTGTGTGTTGAGACCTGGCTGCCAGCTTGGGGCATGGCGTTCATCGCGGCACTGCTGTTCGCGCCCATCATCCGCAAGCTGACGCGGTATTGCTGCTTCAAGGAATAACCCGGTCCGCCACGGTTGGCGCCTGATGGACTTGACGTTCATGTAGCGAATAGCTGCACGCCAAACCTTGATACCAAGTGCCGACCAACCACGCTCACAGTATTCGGGATCGTTCAGGTGCAGGATCGGCATCTTCCAGCCGCCCCAACCGTATTATTTCTCGGTCATGTCGACACCTTTCAAATTAACCTGAATCCCGCAGTTGACCGCGTCGTAGGAGCGTCCGCTTGCGGAGCGAAGGGGGTGGGATCGGCCCGCAAGCGGTGCCTCCTACAGCTTTGCTACCTCACCCGATGGGGGCATGGAAAAACCGGGCACTCGCCATCAAGCCGTTGCAGATCGGCAGATGCAGCGAATTCCGGCGTGGTCGTCACCCCGGAGTTGGGTTGTGCGGGGCGGAATGACAGAAGTGAATTTATTCAGCGTTTCCCTAAGCGCCGCGGTCAACCGGCCGACTTTCCGCTTTCCATTCGGGAAAACCGTCCGCCAGGCGACGCGCCTGATAACCCGCTTCGCGTAGCTTGGCCACAGCTTCATAAGCCAACATGCAGTAAGGGCCGCGGCAGTAAGCGACGATTTCCTGCCCATGGGGAAGGGTTGCCAAGTGCTGCGGTAATTCATCGACCGGGATGTTGACCGCGCCGGGGATATGGCCGGCCTGATATTCGTTGGCGGGACGCACGTCAATGACCATCGTCTCCCCCCCCCTGACCCGATCCAGCAACTCATCGCGGCCAACCGGCGTCAACGAATCGCGGGTGTCGAAATGCTCGCGCACGATGCGCTCCACTTCAGCCAAATGTTTCTCGGCGATACCGCTGATGCACCCCATCAAGGTCGGAATCTTGTCGTCCGAGAGGCGATAAAACACCTGCAAACCTTCCTTGCGGGATACCGCCAGACCCGAATCACGCAGGATTTGAAGATGGTGTGAAGTGTTGGCGACCGACATGCCGGTTGCCTGCGCCAGGGCATCGACACTCTTTTCGCTCTGCGCCATCGTCTCCAGCAATTCCAGGCGGTTCGGGCTGGCCAATGACTTGGCAACGCGGGCGAATTGCTCGAACAGTTGTTTCTTCGGACTCATGAGTCAGGATTATCGAGGAAATATCACGCCATGAAGCCGGAGAAATCCAAGCATAAAAAAATCCAATGGTATATTCAAGTCATCGTTTGATTTGTTGATTTATGTCATCCCCCCCGGGCTTCACCTGTCGAGATCGAATCCGTGTCAGCAACCCACGAAATGGAGAAAAAAATGTTCCGCATCCTGGTCATCTTGAATGACGCCCCTTATGGCTCCGAACGCAGCTACAACGGGCTGCGCTTGGCAGATTCCCTGGCCCGCAAAGAGGCGGTGGAAGTCCGGGTGTTTCTGATGGGCGACTCGGTGATGTGCGCCAAATCCGGCCAACTGACGCCGCAGGGTTTCTACAACATCGAACGCATGTTGAAGCCGATCCTGCGCGGCGGCCAGGTCGCCGCCTGCGCCACTTGCATGGAAGCGCGCGGCATGACCCCGGAGATGCTGGCCGAGGGCGTACACAAAGGCACGCTGGACGAACTCACCGACTGGACCCTGTGGTCCGACCGGATTCTGAATTTCTGATCGTCCAAGCCTGGCAGGAACGGCCTTGCCCGTCATCAGGTGCATCCCAAGAGACGCCCATGAACTTTGAACAATTCGTACTCGCCAACGAACCCGACATCCGGCTCGGTTTCTTTGTTGGCATCTTCGCCGTTGTCGCGCTGTGGGAAGTCGCCGCACCCCGACGCACATTGACCGTTTCGAAAGCCTTGCGCTGGAGCAGCAACCTCGGCTTGGTGGTGCTCAACACCGTGGTGTTGCGCCTGCTGTTTCCGCTCGCGGCGGTGGGGGTCGCGGCGTTCGCCTCGGAACATGGCTGGGGATTGCTGAATCATTTCCAGGTGCCCTTGGTAATCGCAGTGCCGCTGGCGGTGATCGCGATGGACTTCGTCATCTGGTTGCAGCACGTCATGGTGCATGCCGTGCCTTTGCTTTGGCGGCTGCATCGGGTGCATCACGCTGATCTGGATTACGACCTGACCACCGGCGCACGCTTCCATCCGCTGGAAATCATCCTGTCGATGCTGATCAAGTTCGCCACCATCACCGTACTCGGGCCGCCGGTGGTTGCCGTGGTAATTTTTGAAGTGATGCTCAACGCCACCGCCATGTTCAACCACGGCAACATCCGCCTGCCGCAAGCGCTGGATCGGGGGTTGCGCTGGGTGCTGGTAACGCCGGACATGCACCGCGTGCATCACTCCATCGAAGACGACGAAACCAATTCCAACTTCGGCTTCAGCCTGACCTGGTGGGACTGGCTGTTCGGCACCTATCGCGAACAGGCGCGCGCCGGACAAGTCGGCATGACTATCGGCATCCGCGATTTCACCGACCCTCAGGAGGTGGACCGACTCGACGGCATGTTGCTGTTGCCGTTCAAGGGCGAAGTCAGCAACTACGCGATCAACCGGCGCAACTATTCGGATCAGGAGCAGATTTTGTAGATTGCAGGATGGTCCGCTTGGCCCATGGCCGCCGGCATTGCCGTTGTTGTAACTTGCATCGCCCCCTCTCGCCGACTGTTTCATGTCTGATATTGCCGTCGGTCATGCGCAATCAAACGTTTTGTTCAACCCCGTGAAGGAATCTGAAATGCCAAAAATTCTGAGCCGTCTGCTGCTTGCCATCGCCATCATTTCCGCTCCGGCCCTGGCCTCGGAAAATCCTGCAGCGGCAGATGCCATCGAAGGCTATATGGATTTCACCGAATATGGCTCCAGCATCATCTTGCCGGAACAGATTCCGGCTGCGGACTGGAACAACATCACTGTCATCGATGCCCGCGACGCCGCCCAATTCGCCAAGGAACACATCCCCGGCGCGATCAACATCGAATGGCGCAAGATTCCCGGCCAGCGCGGCAACATCAGCAAAGACCGCACGGTGCTGATCTACTGCAACACCGGTTCGCTTTCCGCACAGTCGGTATTCGCCATGCGCCTGATGGGCTGGGACAACGTCAAAGTGCTACAGGATGGTTTCGAAGGCTGGAAGAAAAAAGGCGGCTTCGAAGCCAACGCTCGCGCCAGCAAACCGACCGGACATTGATTCCGAACCTGCATTCCTTTTACGGTTTCAGCGCAGCCTCGATCAACCCGCCAACCGCCGCCAGATTCTTGTTGAACTCGGCATCCAGGCCATGCCGGCCAGTCAGATAGTCGGGGCTGTTCCAGGTCAATTGCACCTGGCCTTGCGCGTCCTGCCACACACGGTTTGGCCGGGTCAGTGTCGAACACGTGGTGTCCGGCCGTGGCCTGGAAAACATCTACGACCATCTGAAACAAAGCGGCATGTATGAGCCTGACTGGCTGGCCGCGCGGCTGGCTGCGGCGCAAGACCCTGCCGCAGTCATTGCCGAAGCAGGTTCCAGCAACGAAGCATTGATCTGCGCCGAAGCGCTGGCCTTGTTCCTGTCCGCCTATGGTGGGGCGGCGGGCAATCTGGCGCTGTCCGGTATGGCCAGCGGCGGCTTCTACATTGGCGGCGGCATCGCGCCGAAACTGCTGAACAACTTGAAAAACAGCGGCTTCATGTCGGCGTTCACCGACAAGTGCCGCTTCTCCGAGTTCTTGGGCCGGATACCCGTGCGCGTCATTCTGGAACCCAAAACCGCGCTGCAGGGCGCCGCTGTTGCGGCTCTGCGCCTCACCATATGATCCCGAAACTCCCCGCCCGGCCTCGAACCCGTTCTGTTCGCGTTCCTGCTCTCCGGCGCGATGTCGCTACTGGTCAGCAACATGGCGGTGATAAGCCATGTCGGCTGGGTGGAAGGCGTGTTCGGCCTGTGCGTACAAACCTGGCTGCCGGCATGGGGCATGGCGTTCATCGCCGCGCTGCTGTTCGCGCCAGCTATCCGCAAGCTCACGCGATATTGTTGCTTCAAGGATTGATTCAAATGCCGCTGGGCGCCAACAGTGCGCCCCAGATCGAATTCGAGTTGCTGCAGTGCCCATTTCGCTTCGGCATGGGTCGAATCGAGCATCAGCACACGCTGGTAGGCTGCAGCGGCCGGATCGGTTTTTCGTAATCCCTGATAGGCGCGGCCCAGCGCCATCCAGGCTTCCGGATTGTTCGGTTCCTGTTCCGACCACTCTTCAGCCAGACGAACCAGAGCACGCCAGTTCTGCTTGGCGCCGAGATCGCAAGCAGCGAGGAAATAGCCGCTTTCCTTGCCTGGCGCCTCCCAGAAGGTGGCGCCTGTCGCAAGCGATTCCAGCGGCATTTCTGCCATATGACGCAACCAGCCGACCGGCAGCGCGAAGTGGAAGTTGCCGCCGCTCTTTGACTTGAAGGTGAGGATGCCGACCAGACGACCCTCGTTGTCAAACAAGCCGCCGCCGCTGGCGCCCCGGTCGAACGGTGCCGAGGTCTGAAAGACTTTGCCGCCGTCGCACTCGCAGGCATGCAGGCCGATGATCTT